>NZ_JBLTJB010000019.1:0-16611 GCF_053470005.1 Bacillus sp. N1(2025) | reverse complement strand
ACTTTGTCCATCGCTCTTGAAGCGACTTAATTATTGTAACATATCAACTTCAATGCCGTCAACAACTTTTTTAAAATTTCTTTTTCAAAAATTCATTTCGTCATCAGCGACGTATATTAGAATACCACCCTTGATCCAATATGTCAACAATAATCGACAAATTAAATGATGAAGCGTTTAATGACTATCAAAGCCGCGATGCCGGGAATCCCCAGAATCCCGCTGATGCCCGTTGTAATCAGGTTAACAGGGATATGAATACCGAGACTGCCCCCGAACAAGTTCACACCCACCAGCAGAATCGCACCGGCAATAAACTTAATCGCTGTCACACCAATCCATCTTAACGGTTTTGAAGATACTCCCCATAAAAAAAGCAAAGCAACCAGACCGACAATCAAACCGATAATGAAAAAAGGCTCCATGAATCTTCCCCCTCGCTTGTTTAGTACAAGCTTATGAGAAGATCCCGGAGAATAGACCTCTTACTTCCATCTGCTCATTTTCAAATTCCGCTGCTTCGCTTCTTTCAAATAAAAAAAGTACTTAGATTCAGCGACTTTCAGCTCAAACAACACCTCAGCGGAGGGCTCGAGACTTTTCTCGACCAGACTCTTCTGTCTGTTCCATTCTTCTTTTTGTTTAAAGAGCTGTTCTATCAGCTTCTCATCAAACTCTTTTCTTAATGTATTTCTGCGAAGAAAACCCATGCCTTGCCTTTTCCTCCCTTACAATTCACGTCTTCCTTCAAGAGCTTTTGAAAGAGTGACCTCATCAGCATATTCCAAATCACCGCCGACGGGCAGACCGTGGGCAATACGGGAGAGCTTGATGCCTGAGGGCTTTAACAGCCTTGATATATACATCGCTGTTGCTTCCCCTTCAATATTAGGGTTGGTTGCGAGAATAACTTCTGTCACTTGATCATCCTGAAGACGTTTCAGCAGCTCCGGAATCTTAATATCCTCCGGGCCGATGCCGTCCATTGGTGAAATCGCGCCGTGAAGAACATGATACTGGCCGTTATATTCCTTCATTTTCTCCATTGCGATCACATCCTTAGGGTCTTGCACGACACAAATAACAGACTTATCCCTCCTTGTGTCCTCACATATATAACAAGGGTCCTGATCTGTTATATGTCCGCAAATTGAGCAATATGTCAGATTCCGCTTCGCATTGACAAGCGCCTTAGCAAAATCCAATACTGTGTCTTCTTTCATACCTAGAACAAAAAAAGCCAGACGAACCGCTGTTTTCGGTCCGATCCCTGGCAATTTCATAAAGCTGTCAATCAGCTTTGATATTGGTTCAGGATACTGCATGTTTATTTATCCCCCTAGAATAAACCCGGTATGTTCATTCCTTTTGTAAATTGTCCCATTGTCTCATTCGTCATGTCATCCACTTTTTTGAGGGCGTCGTTTGTCGCAGCAAGAACCAGGTCCTGAAGCATTTCGATATCTTCCGGATCAACGACTTCTTCTTTAATGGCAACGTCTACAACTTCTTTTTGGCCGTTGACTTTTACAGTCACCATACCGCCGCCCGCTGTGCCTTCAAGCACTTTTTCAGCAAGCTCCTCCTGAGCCTTCGCCATATCCTTTTGCATTTTTTGCATTTGTTTCATCATTTTTTGCATGTTTCCCATTCCGCCACGCATATTCAATCACTCTCTTTCATCTTATTAGTCTTTTATTTCGATTAAATCCGCTCCGACAAGTTTTTTCGCCTCTGCAATCAGCGGATCTTCTTCAGCCGGTTCGTTTGATCCTTCACTTTCCTGCTGGTGATCATTTAAAAATTCTTCTCTTATTTTACCCCATTGTGCTTCCGGAACGCCAATCAAATCCATTCTTTTCCCGAGCATTGATTCGAGAATCTGTTCAAGATTCGTACGGACTCCGTTATTGTCTTCTGCAACCATTTTACAATGGATTTCGTATTTAAATTTAAGCACAAATGCCTTTTGAGCAGCAGCCACCGGTTCACTGTCATTCAAAAGAGCCGCATGAGACACCTTATTCTGCTGTTTCAGGTGTGCCAGCAGCTTGCCCCAGCTGCTTTTAAGCTGTTCAAGATCAGGTCTTGTGGCTTCCTTCAATATCTCATGAATTCTTCCGACCGGGGCTTTATAATGGCTTTTTCCGCCTTTTTGAGGACGCGGAGCTTCTTTCGGAGCGCTTTCCATCTGAACCTTCACACCGGAGGTTTTCAGCCTTTCTACTTCCTGCTCAAGCTGCTGGATCTTATTCATCAGCATGCCGACCTCAGGGATGTCTCCGGCGGATTGCTGTGCCGTCTGGCATATTTTCACGACAGCCACTTCAAAAAAGATTCTTGGGTGGTTCGTCCACTTCATTTCCTGATGGCTTTTATTCAGGATATCAATCATCTCATATAAAGCGGGGGCCGGTATGTCACCGCTCAGATTCCGAAACGTTTCATCGACCTTCACCTTTTCCAGGACTCCTTCTAAACCGGGAGCGGCCTGGTACAAGAGCATATCCCTGAAATAGAAAATCATATCTTCAATCAGTTTGGCCGCATCTTTCCCCTGCTGGAGCAATTCATTCAGTGTTTCCAATGCCTCGGAAACCTGTTTGCGGTGAAGAGCAGATGCCAGTTTTCCAATATAGTGCTGAGAAACGGCTCCGGTAATGAGCAATGCGTCATCCACCGACAGCTCCTCGCCGCTGAATGATACGGCTTGATCGAGCAGGCTCAGCGCGTCCCTCATTCCTCCGTCCGCAGCACTCGCTATGATATCAAGGGCTCCTTCTTCCACCTTCAGCTGCTCTGCATCGACGATTGTCTTCATTCGTCCGACAATTGCTTTGGATGTAATCCGTTTGAAGTCAAAACGCTGACATCTGGAGATAATGGTTAAAGGAATCTTATGAGGCTCAGTCGTAGCTAATATGAAAATGCAATGTGCCGGCGGTTCTTCCAGCGTTTTCAGAAGCGCATTGAATGCGCCGATAGAGAGCATATGCACCTCATCTATAATATATACTTTGTAGGTGACGGCCGACGGGGCGAATTTTACTTTGTCACGGATGTCGCGGATTTCGTCTACGCCGTTATTCGACGCCGCATCTATTTCAATCACATCTGATATAGAGCCGTTTGTGATCCCCTTGCACGCCGCACATTCATTGCACGGTTCTTCTACGGGAGCGTGCTCACAGTTGACTGCTTTCGCAAATATTTTAGCTGCACTGGTTTTTCCCGTTCCCCGCGGTCCAGAAAACAGATATGCATGAGAAAATTTCTTTTGCAAAAGGGCATTTTGCAGCGTTTTCGTAATGTGTTCCTGTCCGACCACATCTTCAAACTGCTGAGGCCTAAATACTCGATATAAAGCTTGGTAACCCACAGGATGCGCCCTCCTCTGTTATTCATCATGTTTATTATACATGAACGTGCTTTTAACGCCAAAACCCGTTTTTCATATACGAAAAAACTCACCTGCCATAAACAGGTGAGTCTGAAATTTGATGATTGATTTACCGTGCACCTTCTGTCGATTCGCTACCCTAAGCGTTACTTAAGCAGTTAGCTCAGCCCAGGCAACCCTGCGGCACATGAGAGGTTTCACTTAATGCTGCTTCCTTCCGGACCTGACATGGTTCATGAATTCCCATTGCGCAGGACCCAGACGTCAACGCCACTTACTTAAGGCAGACCTTACAGTAAACGAACCTCGAGAAGGGATTCGGCCCCGCTAGAGCGGATTGCGGGTACAGGGCACCGCTACCTCCCCGCTTAGCACGGCAAAATAAATATCAAATTTTGATATGCGCACCATTCATGATGCACACATAAGTATATCTGCTTCAGGCAGAAAATGCAACCGTACTACTCAGACAACTTTTTCCTCATGTCTTTCTTTTGCCGGCGCAGCTTTCTGAAAAAAGCGCTGAGCATTTCTCCGCACTCTTCTCCGAGCACTCCGCTCACCACTTCCGCTTGGTGGTTGAACCGCTCTTCCTGCAAGAGGTTCATCAGCGTTCCTGTACAGCCCCCCTTGGGATCAAATGCGCCGAATACGACCTTATCGACTCTCGAAAGCACGACGGCTCCCGCGCACATCGGACACGGCTCCAAAGTGACATAAAGAACGGCTTCCTCAAGTCTCCATGTCCCCAGCTTACGGCACGCTTCGTCTATCGCCAGCATTTCGGCGTGGGCAAGCGACCTCTGTTCAGTCTCCCGCAGATTATGCGCCCGCGCCACGATCTCATCATGCAGAACAAGAACTGCTCCGATCGGCACTTCACCTTTCGCTTCGGCTTTCTTCGCTTCTTTTATGGCTTCTCTCATATAATATTCATCATTCATAGGTTCAAGCTCTCTTCTTAAGTTTTTTCATGTCTCATAAAGGTTAAAATAGGAATACCCAAGCAGAAAGGAGTTGCCGGTATTGTCTGAACCTAACAACACAGCCCTTCTGATTGTCGATATGATCAACAATTTTCAATTTGATATGGGCGAACGTCTTGCTGAAAAAACCAAACAAATTGTCCCCCGTATTTTATCATTAAAGAAGCATGCAAAACAAAGCAACTGGCCGATTATTTATATTAATGATCATTACGGGCTCTGGAAGGCTGATATTGATGCCATCAGGGAGGAATGCAGCAACGACAGAAGCGCCCCCATTATAAAAGATATTTCGCCTCAGCCGGATGATTATTTTCTCATTAAACCGAAGCATTCCGCTTTTTACGAAACGGCGCTTCACACCCTTCTGACCGAATTACAAGTGAACCGATTAATTATCACGGGGATTGCCGGGAACATTTGTGTGCTGTTCACGGCCAACGACGCCTATATGAGAGAATACAGCATTACCATTCCGAAAGACTGCACCGCTTCCAATAACGACGAAGACAATGATTTCGCTTTGACCATGATGGAGAATGTTCTCTTCGCAGAAATAACCACGGAAAAACAAATTACCGCCGAAAAATAAACATGATCAGCCTCCTTTTTTCATACATTTAATAGCGGATATGAAAGGAGGCGTTTTTCATTCAGATCTATATAGTGAAACGGGGCGACACGCTTTCCGCTATTGCGGCGCGCTACCGGACAGCCGCAAATGTCATTGCGGAAGCAAATAAACTGCCTAATCCAAATACATTGGTTGTCGGACAAACCCTTGTCATCCCGATTGAGGGTCAATATTACGAAGTGAAACAAGGTGATACTCTCGCGTCAATCGCCGGCCGTTTTCATATATCGGCCGCGGAGCTTGCGAAGGTGAACGGAATTCAGCCCGGCACCACATTGAGAGTCGGAACCCGCCTTTACATTCCGCAGCAGGCGAATAAGCCCGATATCGAATCAAACGCATATATAGAACCGCGGGGAACGAGCGTAAGCGCTAATCTGCAGCAGGCGGCAAGGGAGGCCTCTCCTTATTTAACATACCTCGGCGCATTCAGTTTTCAAGTGCAGCGGAACGGGACTTTAAAGGAACCGCCTCTGACCAATTTAAAAAGCATCAGTGACAGGCACAACACCACACTGATGATGATCATCACCAACCTTGAAAATGACGCATTCAGCGATGAACTCGGGCGGCTCATCTTGAATGACAATACAGTGAAAACAAAACTTTTTCAGGAAATCGTCTCCACGGCTAAAAAGCACGGCTTTCGCGATATTCACTTTGATTTCGAATATTTACGTCCACAGGACAGAGAAGCCTACAATCGTTTTTTACGTGAAGCGAGAACGATTTTTCATCGGGAAGGCTGGAAGATTTCAACGGCGCTTGCTCCGAAAACAAGCGCGACTCAGGCCGGCAAATGGTACGAAGCACATGACTATAGGGCACATGGAGAAATCGTCGATTTTGTCGTGATCATGACATATGAGTGGGGATACAGCGGAGGCCCGGCTCAGGCCGTATCACCTATCGGCCCTGTAAGAAATGTCATTGAGTACGCACTGACGGAAATGCCTTCTTCAAAAATCGTCATGGGCCAGAATATGTACGGCTACGATTGGACACTGCCTTTCAAACAGGGAACGACAGCGAAAGCCGTCAGTCCTCAGCAGGCAATCGCTCTGGCAGCACGCCATAAAGTTGACATTCAATATGACGAAACCGCCCAGGCTCCATTCTTTCGTTACACGGATGAAAATCAGAGACGGCATGAAGTATGGTTTGAAGACGCACGATCAATTCAAGCAAAATTCAATTTAATTAAAGAACTGCATTTAAGAGGGATCAGCTATTGGAAACTCGGCCTTTCTTTCCCGCAAAACTGGCTTTTGCTCAACGATCAATTTCATATTGTAAAAGAGACGTTTCGTTAATTGGAAGCGTCTTTTTTCATGGGCTTTTCTGAGAGTGTGATACAATATATAGGCCGGCAGCTGACGGATGTTTGCAGAATTAAGGAGGATTTTCAATGAACAGAGCCCCTTTTATCGCGGTAGAAGGTCCTATCGGGGCAGGAAAAACGACACTCGCTACGATGCTTTCTGAAGAGCTCGGTTTTCCTATGATTAATGAGATTGTGGAAGACAATCCTTATCTCGATAAGTTTTATGACAATATCGAGGAGTGGAGTTTCCAGCTTGAAATGTTTTTTCTATGTCACAGGTATAAACAGCTTGAAGACACCGATCGAGATTATTTAAAACAAGGACAGCCCGTTTTGTCCGATTATCATATTTATAAAAATGTTATTTTCGCAGAGCGTACATTGCACGGCCAAAAGCTTGAGAAATATAAGCGGATTTATCATCTGCTCACTCACGACCTGCCGAAACCGAATGTTATTGTATACATAAAGGCAAGCCTGCCGACATTGCTTCAACGCATTGAAAAACGCGGGCGCCCGTTTGAGAAAAATATCGAACATCAATATCTGGAACGTCTCATTGCAGATTACGACACAGCCATCAGACAGCTTCAGGAAGAAGATCCGGATATATCTGTACTGACCATTGACGGTGATACTGAAGACTTTGTTTTGAATAAGACAGACTATGAAAGAATTGCCCGTCAGGTAAAGGAGCTTATTAAATGAAAGACATTCATATTCCAAACAACGCCATTATCACAGTAGCGGGAACGGTAGGAGTCGGAAAATCGACTTTGACCAAAGCTTTAGCAAAACGGCTCGGGTTTCATACCTCACTCGAAGAAGTGGATGAAAATCCTTATTTAGAGAAGTTTTATCACGATTTTGAACGCTGGAGCTTCCATTTGCAAATTTATTTTCTGGCTGAGCGGTTCAAAGAGCAGAAAAATATGTTTGAATCAGGCGGCGGATTCGTGCAGGACCGTTCGATTTATGAAGATACAGGCATATTCGCAAAAATGCATGCCGATAAAGGAACCATGTCGCTGACAGATTACACAACATACACAAGCCTATTTGAGGCGATGGTCATGACGCCGTACTTCCCGCATCCTGATGTTTTGATCTATTTAGAAGGCGACCTTGAAAACATTATAAACCGGATTGAAAAGCGGGGCCGCGAGATGGAGCTGCAGACAAACCGCTCCTATTGGGAAGAGATGTATACACGGTACGAAGACTGGATCAGCGGTTTTAACGCCTGCCCTGTGCTGAAAGTACGCATTGAAGATTATGACCTTGAAGCTGATGAACAGTCACTGGAACCTTTGATCGAAAAAATCAGTCACGTGATCAACGAAAACAGAAACAAATAAAAATAGCAAAGCGATTTTCCCCGAACAGAGAAAATCGCTTTTTTTGCATATAAAAAATCCGCTGCATCACATGCAGCGGACAAAACAATCTCCAATATATGCTCGAGTTTCATTAGGTTTAAAATCAATATGGCGGAGGAAGAGGGATTCGAACCCCCGCGGGCTTTGACACCCCTGTCGGTTTTCAAGACCGATCCCTTCAGCCAGACTTGGGTATTCCTCCGTATCGACATTTAATAATATACCACATGACCTAAATTTCAGTCAAGCGCTTTTTCATATTTTTTATTTCATTTCTTAAACGGCTTGTCCGTCAGCTTTACTATCATACAAAAGACTTGCGTTCAATTCAACCTCAGTATGCCATACGGGCAGGAAAACACAGTAAAAATCAAGAATATATTCAAACAGATAACCTGCTCATAAAGGTGGAGAACATAATGAAAATCATCATTGCACCCGATTCTTTCAAAGAAAGCATGACATCAAAAGAAGCCGCTGACAGTATAGAAATAGGATTCAAAGCGGTCTTCCCTGACGCGGAATATATCAAGATACCCGCGGCCGACGGCGGAGAAGGAACCGTTCAGGCTTTGACGGATGCCACTGGCGGAAGCATCATCAAAAAAACTGTGACCGGTCCGCTGGGAACGCCGGTAAACGCCGCATATGGACTTCTGGGAGACGGACGCACGGCAGTCATTGAAATGGCGGAAGCATCGGGACTTCATCTCGTTCCCCGCCATCTCAGAGATCCGTTGAACACAACGACAAGAGGAACGGGTGAACTGATAGCAGATGCAGCTTCCCGCGGGGCGGGTGAGATCATCATCGGGCTTGGCGGAAGCGCAACCAATGACGGCGGAACAGGAATGGCGAGCGCGCTCGGTGTGCGTTTCTTAAATGAGGAAGGTCAGGAGATACCTGATGGCGGAGGCGCTCTGCACACCCTAGCTTCTATTGATATAAGCGGTCTCTCTCCTGATCTGAAACATATCCGTTTTCGAGCCGCATGTGATGTCGAAAATCCTCTGACCGGTGAAAACGGCGCGTCATATGTCTTCGGCCCGCAAAAAGGGGCGTCCGAGAAGACTAAAGTTGTATTGGATCGCAATTTACGCCATTTCGCTGACGTATTGAGACGTCAGCACGATATCGAAGCGGGTACCGTAAAAGGCGCGGGCGCCGCAGGGGGACTGGGCGCCGGACTGATCGCTTTCTTACAGGCAGAACTTCAAAGCGGGATTGATGTTGTATTAGATACACTGTCCTTCTCAGATCAGATAAGAGGCGCTGACCTTGTCATTACCGGAGAGGGGCAGATAGACGGACAAACGATATTCGGCAAAACCCCCGCCGGGATCGCCGCACGCGCATCTGCTCAAGAAATTCCCGTTATCGCATTGGCAGGCTCCTTAGGCAAAAATTTCGAGCATGTTTACAGCACAGGAATAACAGCTGTATTTTCTATCGTGCCGGGTGCTGTAAGTCTTGAAGACGCCTTAGCATCCGGCCGTTTTAACCTTGAAAGCACAGCCCGGAATGCCGCCGCTCTATACCGGGCAGCAAAAAAGGCGCGCCTCTAGGGCGCACCTTTTACGGTTTGATGACTTCTTTATTTCCCATATAAGGACGAAGCACTTTCGGAATAATGACACTTCCGTCCTCTTGCTGATAGTTTTCTAAGATGGCAGCTACTGTTCTGCCGACTGCAAGACCTGAACCGTTTAATGTATGCACATGCTCCGGCTTGCCTTTCGCTTCGCGTCTGAATCGAATGTTTGCGCGTCTCGCCTGGAAGGCCTCAAAGTTACTGCAAGAAGAAATTTCACGGTATGTGTCTTGGCTCGGAATCCATACCTCAATATCGTACTTTTTCGCGGCTGTAAAGCCGAGATCACCGGTACACATGCTCATGACACGATACGGCAGTTCGAGCAGCTGAAGCACCCGCTCGGCTTGATTTGTCAGTTTTTCAAGCTCCTCATAAGAATCTTCCGGCTTCACGAATTTCACAAGCTCAACCTTGTTGAACTGATGCTGGCGGATCAAACCGCGTGTATCACGGCCGGCAGACCCCGCTTCTGAACGGAAGCAAGCGCTGAATGCGGCATAATTGATCGGCAGGTTCTCACCGGATAAGATTTCATCGCGGTGCATATTTGTAATCGGCACTTCCGCCGTCGGAATTAAGAAATAATCCTCTTCTCTGATTTTAAAAGCATCCTCTTCAAATTTAGGAAGCTGTCCTGTACCTGTCATGCTCGTACGGTTTACCATATAAGGAGGAATGACTTCCGTGTAATCATATTCATCAACGTGAAGATCCAGCATAAAGTTATAGAGCGCGCGTTCGAGGCGGGCGCCTAATCCTTTATAAAACACAAACCGGCTGCCTGTTACTTTTGAAGCGCGTTCAAAATCAAGAATGTTTAAATGGTCTGCGATATCCCAATGCGGTTTCGGCTCATATGAAAATGCCGGCGCCTCTCCCCACTTGCGAATTTCAATGTTATCATCTTCCGTTTCCCCGACGGGCACTGAATCGTGCGGGATGTTCGGAATAGACAGAAGGATGGTTTCGAGCGTCGTTTCGACAGTACGAAGCTCTTCATCAAGCTTCTTAATTTCTTCGCCCACTTCACGCATCTCTTTAATAATATGATCAGCGTCTTTTTTCTCCCGTTTCAAAACGGCGACCTGCTGAGACACTTCATTGCGTTTTCCCTTCAGTTCTTCTACTTTACCGATAAGCTCTCTTCTCTTTTCGTCCAGCTCTTCAAACTTGTCAAAGTCAGATAAGTCTTCGCCTTTTGGAATGAGCTTCGCTTTTACCTCTTGAAAATTGGCTCTCAGCACCTTCGTATCAATCATGCCTAACAACTCCTATCTGTTTTTATCGAAAATAAAAAAGAGCCCTCATCCCCTAAAAGGGACGAGAGCTCTCGCGTTGCCACCCTGATTGAAAACAAGCTCACACTTGCTTCCCGCTTTAACACATAACGGTTTTCCCGTAAATGCCTACTTGTTTTCAGCATTTCGCTCAAGGACGGATTCGGACAGCATCTTTCACCGATTCGCACCACCCATCGGCTCTCTTTGAAAGAGAGGCTCCCTACTGCTTCCTGTCAACGCTTTTCGATCTTTATTTGTGTTTATAATGTACTATAAGTATCAGCGGTTTTCAACTGTTTTATACAGCTGTTTCCTGCTTATGCTTTTCCGCCATCTTCACAAACAGCTCTGTCACCCGGTGATCATCCGTCAGTTCAGGATGGAACGAGCAGCCGAGGAAATTCCCCTGCTTTGCAGCCACGATGCGTCCGTTATGCTCACAAAGCACTTCAACATCTTCTCCGGCTTCTAAAATATGCGGCGCGCGAATAAATACACCCGTAAACGGCTCATCAAGGCCTTTAATCGTCAGATCAGCTTCAAAGCTGTCGACCTGACGGCCAAAGGAATTACGCTCGACGACAACGTTCAACAGCCCTAAATGAGCGTTATCCGTTCCCGCTATCTCTTTGGCTAAGATAATCAGACCGGCGCAAGTGCCGAACATCGGCTTGCCTTGGGCGGCAAACTCGCGAAGCGGCTCCATAAAATGATACGTATCCATTAAACGCCGCATTGTCGTGCTTTCCCCGCCCGGCAGGATTAAGCCGTCGATATCATTCAGCTGTTCAGGACGCTTAATGACGACACCTTTTGAACCACATGCTTCAATTGAACGAATATGTTCTCTTACTGCTCCTTGAAGTCCAAGTACACCAATTGTTAACATGCTTCCAGCTCTCCTATGGTTTTACCAGCCGCGTTCTTGCATACGCTGTTCCGGCAATAGATTTGAGATTTCGATGCCTTTCATTGCTGTGCCTAATTCTTTAGAAAGCTCAGCGATCAGTTTGTAGTCTGTGTAATGAGTCGTTGCTTCAACAATTGCTTTGGCGAATTTAGCAGGGTTGTCTGATTTGAAAATACCTGAACCGACAAATACGCCGTCAGCGCCAAGCTGCATCATCAATGCCGCGTCAGCAGGCGTCGCTACTCCGCCGGCAGCAAAGTTCACTACAGGCAGTTTGCCGTCACGCTTGATTTGAAGAAGCAGTTCATAAGGAGCACCGAGGTTTTTAGCTTCAGTCATCAGCTCATCATCGCTCATCGCAACAACTTTGCGCACTTGCGCGTTTACTTTTCTCATATGGCGGACAGCTTCCACAATGTTTCCTGTTCCCGGTTCGCCTTTTGTACGAAGCATGGAAGCTCCTTCGGCGATACGGCGCGTTGCTTCGCCGAGATCACGGCAGCCGCATACGAACGGGACTGTATATTCATTTTTATTTAAATGAAATTCTTCGTCAGCCGGAGTCAGAACTTCACTTTCATCGATGTAATCTACTCCCATTGCCTCAAGGACACGCGCTTCAACGATATGTCCGATACGCGCTTTTGCCATTACGGGAATGGATACAGCATTCATTACTTCTTCAACGATTGTCGGATCAGCCATGCGGGCAACACCGCCGGCAGCGCGAATATCAGCCGGAACGCGTTCTAACGCCATTACGGCAACAGCTCCCGCCTCTTCCGCAATCTTCGCTTGTTCAGCATTTACAACGTCCATGATGACGCCGCCTTTTTGCATTTCCGCCATGCCGCGTTTTACACGATCAGTACCTGTTTGAGCCATTATTTGGTCCCCCTAGTCAATGTATAGTTAGATAATTTCTATCTCTTATTGTATCCCAGAAATACAATATTTCATATGGGTATTCTTATTTTACAGCGAGATGAATAAGATAGATATCATTTTTTTACTAATAATTTGGTTTTTTCAGTATATTAAGCAAAAGAGCCCTAACTTTCATCAGAGCTCTTTCTTATTTCTTAAAACCAGCCTGTTACCGTGTCAACGGCGCTGTTCCAGATTCCGGAGAAGAATCCGCCGATGCCGCGCATCATCTGAACAAACCAGTTTGCTTTATCTACATCATTTTTCGTTACAAGATTCACGCTGAACTCTTTGGATTTGAGGAAGCCATAGTCTTTGTCACTGCCTTTGTATGTAACTGTCAGCGTTCCGACTTTCGTTCCCTTTTTCACAGGAGCCGTGATTTCTTTTTTATCTAAAGTCACTTCGGCTTTATAGTTCTTTTCATCCCCGCTTTTCACAGGAATAGAAAGCGCCTTGTCAGTAACAATATCGACTTGCTTGTCTTTCCCTTTTTCAACGTCAATCGTTTTGTGCCCTTTTACTTGAGAGCCTTCAGGGTAAAGATCTTTCATTGAGAAATTGCTGTTAAATGCGTAATCGAGCATTTTTTTCGTTTCATCAAAACGTCCGGTATGCAGGTTGCCTTTAGCGTTTAATACAACGGTGATGACCCGCATTCCGTTCCGCTGTGCTGTGCTTGTAAAACAAGATCCCGCAGAATCAGTAGAACCCGTTTTTAAGCCGTCAACGCCAGGGTATTCAGAAACAAGACCTTTTAACATGAAGTTCCAGTTCGGCATGTCCATTTCATCATCAGTGCCGGCTCTGAATTTCGTCTTAGCAATGCTTGTTGTTTTGAGAACTTCCGGATAATCAGTGATCAGGCGGTCTGCAAGAAGCGCCATGTCTTTAGCAGAAACTTCACTTTCTTCTTTAACGCCTTCTCCTTGCGGCTGCTTGCCGTGAAGGTCTTCATTCACAAGCCCTGTGGCATTTTTAAAATCATAGTTTGTCATACCTAATTCTTTGGCTTTCGCATTCATTTCAGCGACAAATTTTGTTTCAGTTCCGGCAAGAATTTCGGCAACTGCAATCGCGGCTCCGTTGGCAGAGTAAATCGCCATAGCCTGATACAGTTCTTTAACCGTGTATTTGCCGTCTTTTCGAAGGGGGACGTTTGATAAACTGTTGTCTTGAGAAATTTCATAGACATAATCATCAGGAGTATACGTTTGATCCCATTTCACTTTTCCTTCTTTAATGGCTTCCAGAAGCAGATATTCAGTCATCATTTTTGTCATGCTGGCAATCGGCAGTCTTTTGTCTGCATTTTTACTGTATAAAATTTTTCCCGATGAAGCCTCAATCATTATCGCAGCTGATGCGTTGACATCAATCGGGTCATTGCCGGCTGCCTCCGCTTTAGACATCGGAACAAAGCAAGTTGCGGCCAGTGCCAGTACCACTAATGACACCAACAGCTGTTTCCATTTCGTGATGTTCAATCTTACGACCTCCGTCATTCATTTTAAATCTATAATTAAGCCGTTAAGGACATATTCAAATTCAAAACACAACAGTATAAATTTTATCACACTCGATATAAAAAAAATAGACAGAGTCAGCGACCCTGTCAAATGTTTTTTATTTGTAACAATTATGAGATTGTGTAGTTTGGTGATTCTTTCGTAATTTGGACATCATGCGGATGACTTTCGCGAAGACCGGCACCTGTCATACGGATGAATTGAGCCTCTTCTCTTAAAGCACGCAAGTCTTTTGAACCGCAATATCCCATACCTGAACGAAGACCGCCGACAAGCTGATACACTGTTTCTTCTACAGGACCTTTGTACGGAGTCCGTCCTTCGATACCTTCAGGGACGAATTTCTTATTTTCTTCTTGGAAATATCGGTCTTTACTGCCTTTTTCCATGGCAGCGACAGAACCCATACCGCGATACACTTTAAATCTTCTGCCCTGATAGATTTCAGTCTCTCCCGGGCTTTCTGAAGTACCGGCAAGCAGGCTTCCGAGCATTACGGCATGTCCGCCTGAAGCCAACGCTTTCGTAATATCTCCTGAGAATTTAATACCGCCGTCTGCGATAATTGTCGCGCCGTGTTTTCTCGCTTCAGTGGCGCAATCATAAATGGCAGTGATCTGCGGTACGCCTACACCTGCAACGACGCGTGTCGTACAGATAGAACCAGGTCCGATTCCCACTTTTACAATATTTGCTCCGGCTTCAATCAGAGCTTTTGTCGCTTCAGCCGTTGCAACATTTCCCGCGATAATGTTCAGTTCAGGATATGTTTCACGGATTTTCGCAACTGTGTTCAGTACGCCTCTGGAATGTCCGTGAGCCGTATCAACCACGATAACGTCGACATTCGCTTCAACAAGCTTGCTGACGCGTGTCATTGTATCGCCTGTCACGCCTACCGCAGCGCCGACAATAAGGCGTCCGTGTTCATCTTTAGATGAATTCGGGAATTCGATAACCTTTTCAATATCTTTGATCGTGATAAGACCTTTTAATTTGTTTTGGTCATCCACTAACGGAAGTTTTTCAATTTTATGTTTCTGTAAGATTTTTTCTGCTTCGTCTAATGTGGTTCCCACAGGAGCCGTAACCAGCTCTTCTTTTGTCATGACATCACTGATTTTCATTGAATAATCAGAGATAAAGCGAAGATCACGGTTTGTAATGATACCGACAAGCTTTTGATCGTCTTTATTATCTACGATCGGAACACCGGAAATTCTGTATTTCCCCATCAAATGCTCCGCATCGAATACTTGATGATCTGGTGTTAAAAAGAAGGGATTTGTAATAACGCCCCGTTCAGAACGTTTGACTTTGTCAACATGTTCAGCCTGCTGTTCGATGGACATGTTTTTATGGATAATGCCCAAGCCGCCCTGTCTGGCCATCGCAATCGCCATAGCTGATTCTGTTACTGTATCCATTCCCGCACTGATGACAGGAATATTAAGCTTTAACGTCTTTGTCAGTTCAACAGATAAATCCACATCACGCGGAAGTACGTCTGATTGAGCCGGTACGAGCAGTACATCATCGAACGTTAAGCCTTCTTTTGAAAATTTACTTTCCCACATTAGTAAATCCCCCTCTTTTCGGCAAAATATTATATGTAGATTATCAACTAGAAAACAGCATGTCAAGGAAGCGAAAAAGAGTTGAAATATTTAGATAAAGGAAAGGGTTTAAAAATACGTATGAGAGATCATGAGTGGAAAGAGTTATCATTATTTTATTCCGTAGAATCTTCCCAGAAATTTCTAAATAAAGTCTATACAGTAAGCGGCATGGAAGAAGCAAAACGATATGCGTTTAAGAACAGTGAGCGCTTCATATTCTTTATCAAACACGCCGAGTCCTTTTATAAGCAGGCATCTCTTTCCCCTTTAGAAATTAAGCCTATTCTGTTGTTTTACGGGATGTCACAATTGCTGAAAGCCTGTCTTCTGACCACAGATCCAAGCTATCCAAGCCACGCCTCAGTACTCGCGCACGGCGTGACTGCCCGGAAACGCAAAAAGCAAAATTACTCCTTTAGGGATGATGAAGTGAAGGTGCAGCGCAATGGCTTATGTATTCATGTAATGAAGCACTTATTCGGAGTAGCTGGTCTTGAGGAGGAACGGTATACGATGAAGAAATTGCTGACAGCCATTCCTGAATTGCATACTGTCTTTTACTTCCAAGAGAAAAAGAATTGGCTGACCCGAGTAGAGCTGAAAGATGACCTTATTTCAGTGCCTGAGCATGCGGTGATTCATTACAATATGTCTGATTCCCGCTTTGCTGAATATATCAGCCATCATTTGAAGTGGTCTTTTCTGAGGAAAGACCATAACCACTTGGTTTTTGAGGCTGAGCCGATAGACAGAGAACCTTGGTCTTCGCCAAATTTATTGTTTCACTTGGAGAAAAATCAATATTACATTCCCTCTCAGCGTGATCACTTCCTGCATCTTCCGGAAATGATTATTCATTATTTGGTTCTCTACAATATCGGAATGATTGCGAGATATGAAACGGAGTGGTGGTATGAACTGCTGACACAGCATGTCAGTGATGATTATGTGATGATCCGCCGGTTCTTAGAGGTCACGGAACGCAAATTTCCGTATTACGTTTCTAATTTCCTGAAGCAATACTTATAA
>NZ_JBLTJB010000018.1:0-20683 GCF_053470005.1 Bacillus sp. N1(2025) | reverse complement strand
CGCGATTTATTTAAAACTTTGAATTAACAGGTACGTTTTGTCTTGTTTAGTTTTCAAAGATCATTACAATGGAGCGGGTGATGAGAATCGAACTCACGACATCAGCTTGGAAGGCTGAGGTTTTACCACTAAACTACACCCGCATTTGTATTGGCGCGCCCGAGAGGAGTCGAACCCCTAACCTTTTGATCCGTAGTCAAACGCTCTATCCAATTGAGCTACGGGCGCTTATCAGGCGACTTAACTATCATACTACCAAACAGTTATGATGTCAAGTGTTTTTTATTTCTTTTCGAAGTCTTTTTCTCGACTTCATTTATTATACACGATTTTGAGAATTTGTAAAGTCTTTTTTCAAAAGATCATTTTCTCATTTGTCGTTATCGCTTTGTTCATCAGCGACGTTTAATAATATACCATTCTCTTTAAATGAGGTCAACACTTTTACGAAACTTTTTTCTCATTTATTATTCCCTTCTATATAATAAATAAAAAAGCAGGATTCCTAGGAACCCTGCGTCTATTCAGATTACCCGCTCACCTCAGCTTCTGCGCTATTACGATCTGTTTTTTCATAAGCACGGAAGTTTTGTTCAAGCTGTTCGAGCGACAGACCTTTCGTTTCCGGAAGGAACCTTTTCACAAAAATAACGGACGCTATCCCAAACAGGACAAAAATGAAGAAGGTTGCAGACAATCCTATGTTTTCGAGCAGGACCGGAAAAGTTAAACCCACAAGGAAGTTCACGATCCAGAGGCAGAAGACAGTGACCCCCATACCAAGCCCCCGCAATCGAAGCGGGAATATCTCCGACAGCATCAGCCAGGTCACCGGAGAGACAGCCCCCTGCTGAAACGCAAGGAAAGTGACTGTTAATGAAAGAACCACATAAGGAAGAGCAGGCGATCCTTTCAGCACGACAGACAGAACTCCGATCAAAAGCAGCACCGCAGTCGTTCCGATCAGCCCCGTCATCAGCATCGGGCGGCGGCCGACTTTGCCGAGAAGCCATATTCCCACAAAAGTCGCGAGCACCGAAATCACACCGTTGGCAATATTGCCGATTAATGCGGCTTTTGTCTCGAAACCGGCATCTTTTAAAATTTGAGTTCCATAATACATAATTGAATTCACGCCGGTGAGCTGCTGCACTACCGCAATTCCGATCCCGATAAACACAATGCGGCGCACCCACGGAACGGCAAGATCCTTAAAGGTGGCCTGCTCCATCTCAGCTTCCTTATGAAAGGCAGATTCAATCTCAGCGAGCTCAGACTTCGCTTTCTCTTCATTCCTTATTCGCCGGAGAACGTGCAGAGCATCTTCTTTTCTTCCTTTAGAAACCAGCCAGCGCGGACTTTCAGGAACTTTCAGCATACCGAAAAACAAGAATACCGCCGGAAGGGCCGCGATAACGAGCATATAACGCCAGGCGTGAGAGGTATCACCAAGCACATTGCCGATGATAGCATTACACGTGAAGGCAAGCAGCTGGCCCGTTACAATCATCAATTCATTTTGGGTAACCATTCTCCCTCGGCTTTCCGCCGGCGACATTTCAGCCAAATATGCCGGAACGGTTACCGATGCTCCCCCAACGGCAAGCCCCAGCAGAAAACGGGAGATGATCATAACCGATACGTTAGGCGCCAGTGTACATCCAAGCGTCGCTGCAAAGAACAAAACGGCAAGGATAAGGATATTTTTACGTCTGCCGTTATAGTCCGACAATCTCCCTCCGAAAACTGCTCCGATCGCAGCCCCCAAGAGCAGGGAGCTCGCCACCATCCCTTCAGTCAAAGCCGTAAGATTAAGCTGGTCAGCTTCCGCCATAAACGGCAGCGCCCCATTAATTACACCTGTATCGTAACCGAAAAGTAGACCCCCGAACGTCGATACTAAAATGATGGTTCTTAAAAATGAATGCTGGCTGCTATTTTTATTCATCTTCAAATCCTCCTAGTTTTTACACAGAGATAATATCGGAATATTCAGTTATCAATATTTACACCTATAACGTCTGCATACAAGTTCTGACCGTCCAAAACAGTTATATAAGAAGAAAATGATCTGAAAGCGTTATCATTTATAGTGATTATTCGCTCTCCCCTCTCGTCAAATTGTTATTTTATAGTTACTTTGTAGTGAAGTTATAATGATATTATTGGTACTTATGTTATTATCATAATTTTAAAAGCGCTTTCAGTCAATAAATATTTCAGAAAATTTTATAACTTACCTTTATATTACCTATATGTAATCAATTTATATTTTTAATCAACTCATTTTCACTATATACTCAATAGTTAATCTCTTTTCAATAAATAATTGATTATATATTGAAAACCCCCAATCAGCAGTTGGGGGTTTTTGTTTTATTCTTCGTTTATCGTAACGATCGTTCTCCCTCTCGCTTCTCCTTTTAAAAGGGCAGGAAGCGTATCCGGCAGCTCTTCAAGTGTAATTTCCTTTTGAATAAAGGCCTCCAGATCTGCAGGCTTGAAGTCATCAGCTAAACGCTGCCATGTTTTCTTTCTTGTCTCCATCGGACAGAATACGGAATCAATTCCCAAGAGACTGACGCCGCGCAATATAAACGGAAAGACTGTAGCCGGGAGTTTCGTTCCCGCTGTCAGTCCGCTTACAGCAACTGATCCGCCGTACTGAATCTGGCTGAGAACTGAAGCAAGCGGCTCACCTCCGACCGGATCGACGGCCGCTGCCCATTTTTGTTTTTGCATCGGTTTTAACGTGCCGTTATACACTTCGTCACGGTGAATGACCGTCTTTGCTCCGAGGCTCTTCAAATAGCCGCTTTCTTCCTCTTTTCCCGTACTGGCCTCGACCTCGTAACCTAAGGTTGAAAGAATGGAGACGGCAAAGCTTCCGACGCCGCCTGTCGCTCCCGTCACCAGCACCTTCCCTTTTTCAGGAGCGGCATGGTTTTCTTCAAGACGCTGGACGGACAATGCGGCAGTGAAGCCGGCGGTTCCGATCGTCATGGCTTCTTTAAGTGTCAGACCTTCAGGCAGCGGCACGATCCAATCTGCCGGAATGCGGGCCATCCCGCTATAACCGCCAAAGCGGGAAACACCTATGCCGTAGCTTGTCGCAATGACTTTGTCCCCCTCTTTGAAACGGGCGTCATCTGAGGAAACGACGATTCCCGCTAAATCAATTCCCGGCACGAAAGGATACGACGTTACGATCTTGCCGTCAGGAGTGGCAGCCAAGCTGTCTTTATAATTCACCCCTGAGTAGCAAACCTTAATCAGCACTTCACCCTCGGGAAGGTCCTGAACCGCCAGCTCCCGTACGCTGACTGAAAACCGGTCTTCACGTTGATCGACTACTAACGCTTTAAATTGATCTGTCATCACTACGTCTCCTTAAAATGAATTGAATGGCTTTGAAAAAGCATAAAATAAGTTTGATTTGTTTTCAAATGTCCTGCCCCGTGTAGTATGATCAAAAGTAAAAACAGCGAAAGAGTGGTTACGCATCATGTCTGATAAACAAAACAAAGATAACAAAAACAACAACAGCGGCAATCAGCCATTACCGGACATTATTCATACCGCCGTTTTCAAGGCGCCGATACAAGTTGTCTGGGATACGGTCTCCACTGCGGACGGCCTGTCTCTCTGGTTTATGCCGAATGATTTCACACCTCAAGAAGACAGTGAGTTTCAGCTGGAATCTCCGTTCGGTCCCTCTCCATGCAAGCTGCTGGATATTGAAGCGCCGTACCGCCTTTCTTTTTCGTGGGATACGGAAGGCTGGATCGTTTCTTTTGTCTTAAAGGAAACGGAAAGCGGAGATACGGAATTCACTCTCATTCACGGCGGATGGAAAGAGCCGGAAGCCGTCATCAATAAAGTCAATCGGAAAAGCTCCGAGATTCACAGTACGATGGATCAAGGATGGAACGGGCTTGTCAACACGAAACTTCGCGGGGCGGTTGAGGCTTAACACAAAAGGACGGACACGCTTTCCGTCCTTTTTTTGATGCCGATACATAAAAACTGACTTTGCAAAGACACTAACAGAAGAACCGAAAACTTCTTTCAGGGGGCGCTGTTTATGTATTATTACAAAGAAGAGCTGATCAATATCATTAAACCGGACAAGCCGGACCCGGCCGCGGCCAAGGTGCTTCAGGAAATTTTAGGCGGGCACTACGGAGAAATGCGGACGATGATGCAATACTTTTTCCAAAGCTCTAATTTCAGAGGAAAAGAAAAACAGTTCCGTGACCTGCTTCGCGGTGTATTTTTAGAAGAGATCGCACACGTTGAACTCGTCCAAAGTACGATCAATGCGCTGCTAGATGAAAGCGGCGCTGAGGGCGCCGGAAATCAGGCAGCAGATCAGGCGCCGCTTGACGAAGCGGTGAAACACGCCAATCCGCACCATTTTATCATCGGGGCGCAAAGTTCTCTTCCTGTAGACGCCGGCGGCAATCCATGGAACGGGTCTTGGGTATACAACCACGGGAATCTGATTTCCGATTTATTGGACAATGTCGTGCTGGAATCAACCGGCGTGCTGCAAAAGACGCGCATTTATGAAATGAGTTCAAATCAGACGTTCAGAGAAACACTCGGTTTTCTGATCGTCCGTGACAACGCCCATCAAAATGCATTTACAAAAGCGTTGGAAACACTGGGTGTCGAATGGGGCAAATTATTTCCCGTGCCGAATTATGATATTGAAAAATACCCGGAATGCCGAAAATTCGTTGAGATGGGTTATCATAATACCCAATTTAATTTCAGACTGGATCCGACACGGATCGGAGAAATTCTGCAGGGAACGACGCCGAGCCGAAACGGCGGCGAATTAAGTGTGTCCGAGCCTCCTAAAGGTTTCCCCGTGCCGGAACTTCCCGAGCTTCCGAATGAGCACAGCCCCGGACTGAAAGATATGAACTTGTAACAAAAAACGCCTGTTTCGGGCGTTTTTTGTTTTTCTGAATATGAGGTTTGAATGTGTTTAAAACGGGGAATATAAGCCGGGAGATCTTGCCATACGGCCGTTATTATAATGTGAGCACATTGCTGTACATACTTCGTTTCGAAAGTTGTCCTAATTTTCCAGCCGGCCGGCTGGGTATGTTTGAATGATAATGGGAATTATGTAAAGAGAACAATGTCTTTTCTAAGGAGGCAGCGAATGTCTAAGCAAGGAAACTTCCAGAAAACTATGTCACTTTTTGATCTTATTTTAATCGGCATGGGAGCCATATTCGGTTCGGCATGGCTGTTTGCCGTCAGTAACGTCGCCTCTAAAGCGGGCCCATCAGGCATTTTTTCCTGGCTGATCGGCGGGGGAATCATCTTATTGATCGGCTTGGTTTATGCGGAACTGGGCGCCGCGCTGCCGCGGACCGGGGGAATTATCCGGTATCCCGTATATTCACACGGGCACCTGGTCGGATATTTAATTTCCTTTGTCACCATTGTGGCATACACGAGTCTTATTTCTATAGAAGTCACGGCAGTCCGCCAATACGTGGCGTATTGGTTTCCCGGTTTGACCGTAAAAGGCTCCGATTCTCCGACAATTGCCGGGTGGATATTGCAATTTGCGCTGCTCTGCCTGTTCTTCCTCCTCAATTACTGGAGTGTCAAAACCTTTGCGAAAGCAAACTTCATTATTTCGATTTTTAAATATGTCGTACCGATTACGGTAATTGTGGTACTGATTTTTCATTTTCACCCGGGCAATATGACCGTTCACGGATTCGCGCCTTTCGGTTTTACCGGAATTCAGGCTGCGATTTCCACAGGCGGCGTCATGTTTGCATACCTTGGGCTGCATCCGATTGTGGCTGTCGCGAGTGAAGTGCAGAATCCGAAGCGGAACATTCCGATCGCATTGATTGTCTGTATTATCGTGTCTACTATTATTTACACCGTGCTGCAGCTCACTTTTATCGGGGCGATCCCGGCGGATACCCTGAAGCACGGATGGCCGGCTATCGGGACTGAATTCTCCCTTCCGTTCAAAGATATCGCCGTTTTGCTCGGTTTGGGATGGCTGGCGACATTGGTCATTTTAGATGCGATTTTATCACCGGGCGGTAACGGAAATATCTTTATGAATACGACTTCACGTCTCGTCTATGCCTGGGCCAGAAACGGAACATTATTCAGCATTTTTTCTAAAGTCAATAAAGAAACCGGGACACCGCGTGCCTCCCTTTGGCTTTCGTTCGGTCTGGCTGTTTTTTGGACGCTTCCGTTCCCTTCTTGGAACGCTCTTGTCAACGTATGCTCCGTCGCATTGATTCTGTCTTATGCGATTGCGCCGATTTCTTCTGCGGCGCTGAGAGTCAACGCGAAGAATATTAACAGACCGTTTTATTTAAAAGGGATGAGCATCATCGGACCGCTGTCGTTTATTTTTACCTCTTATATTGTATATTGGTCCGGATGGCGCACCGTATCCTGGCTTCTCGGTTCTCAAATTGTCATGTTTCTGATCTATCTCTGTTTCAGTAAATATGCTCCCAAAGATGATGTCAGCATACGGCAGCAGCTGAAATCAGCATGGTGGATCGTCGGCTTTTATGTCATGATGCTGATTTTCTCCTATCTCGGCTCGTTCGGCCACGGGTTGGGCATTATCAGCAATCCGCTTGACCTGATTCTGATCGCCATCGGTTCGCTCGGTATTTATTACTGGGCAAAATATACGGGTCTGCCGAAGGCTATGATCGACAGTGATAAATGACGAATGCCGGAAAGAAGTATGGTCTTCTTTCCGGTATTTTTATTTTAAGGGATGACAAAAAAGCGAACATGCGATAAAATGAATGACAGTCATTCATAAAAGGAGGAACCCCTCTATTGGCAAAACAAAGCTCGGGAAAATACGAAAAGATCCTGCAAGCCGCGATTGAAGTCATTTCTGAAAAAGGATTAGACAAAGCATCCATTTCAGAAATCGTCAAAAAAGCCGGCACGGCCCAAGGTACGTTTTACTTATATTTTTCTTCTAAAAACGCACTGATATCCGCGATTGCAGAAAACCTGCTCGACACTACGCTGGACAGAATAAAAGGGAAAACGGACGGTTCTGAAGATTTTTGGACGTTGCTGGACATTTTGGTAGATGAGACATTTCACATCACCCGGCTTCATAAAGATATTATCGTTCTCTGTTATTCCGGTCTTGCCATCGATCATTCAATGGAGAAATGGGAAGCCATTTATCAGCCTTATTATTCCTGGCTGGAAGGCGTGATCAATACGGCCATTGAACAGGGTGAGGTCCACAGCGGCATTCATGTCAGATGGACGGCCAGAACGATTATCAACGTTGTCGAGAACGCGGCTGAACGGTTTTATATCGGCTGTGAACAGGATGTCGATCTCGAAGTATATAAAAAAGAAATATTCAGCTTTCTCAAAAGAAGCTTGCAGAAATGATTGGCGGAGACCGATCATTTTTGATCGCCGTAAAAATGACTGACATTCATTCATAACTGAGGTGACTGTATCATGTATTGGCTGCTTGTATTGATAGCCGGACTGTTAGAAGTCGTTTGGGCGTCCGCCCTGAAGCATGCGGATTCGCTCTTTGATTGGATTGGCATTTTCCTTCTGATTGCCGTCAGCTTTCTGATGCTGATCCGCTCTTATAAAAAAATTCCGATGGCTGCCGCATATACCGTTTTTGTCGGAATAGGCACCGTCGGCACATATGTAACGGGCGTCATTTTAGGCGAATCGTTTTCAATCGGGCAAATATTCTTTTTGGCTTTGCTGTTGTCCGGCATTTTAGGAATGAAGGTATTTACGAAAGAAACTGAAACAAGGGGTGAACATTAATGGCATGGCTGCTGTTATTTATTGCCGGAGCGGAGGAAGTTGTAGCGGCCGTTGCCATGAAACATATTGACGGTTTTAAAAAAAAGTGGCCGCTGATTGTCATGGTAACAGGCTTTATGCTTTCATTCTTTTGCCTTTCTGGAGCGATGCAGGTTCTTCCCACAGGTGTCGCGTATGCGGCTTGGACCGGCATGGGAAGCATCGGCGTTTCGGCCGTGGGCATACTTTGGTTTAAAGAAAAATTCAATCTGTCACAATTGGTGTCTCTGGGGCTTATCCTCATCGGTGTCATCGGCTTAAAACTGACAGCGTGACGGCCTGAGACAGCTTTTTAAATAAAAAACAAAGGACCCTAAGCGGGCCCTTTGTTTTTTTATGCTGTTTTGATCTGTTCCGCTTTTCCCGCTCCGACTCCGAAAATGAAGATCAGAACGGAGACTGCGATCAGCATGAATAACGGAACCGTCCAGCCGCGCGTGATGTCATGCAGCAAACCGAATACGAGCGGCCCGAACGCGGCAAGCAGGTATCCGAATGACTGTGCCATGCCGGAAAGCGCCGCGGCTTCATGAACATGCCGGGTCCGCAGGCTGAAGAACATCATCGCCAGACTGAACGCACAGCCTCCCGCAATTCCGATCAAAATGACCCATAGCGGAGTGAGAGCCGGGCTTCCGAAAAGAACGCCGGCAATGCCGATAAGGAAAAATAAAGCCGTCAGTCCGGCGAGTGCGCGCTGATTTTTCATTTTAGCGGCAGCGATCGGCACGATAAAAGTAATCGGCAGGACTGAGAATTGCATTAATGAAAGCATCCATCCCGCCTTACTTGAGCTGAGTCCATTCTGCTGAAGAATTTCCGGCAGCCAAGCGATGACGGTGTAAAAAATAAGGGATTGCAGCCCCATGAACATCGTCACCTTCCAAGCCAGCGGAGACCGCAGCAGACTGCTTTTCTTCTCTCCGTTTGTCCCAGTCGTGCGGACGGGCAGTTCGCGTCCTCGCATTTGCGGAATCCACATGACAAACGCAATGAAAGAAAGGATAGCCCAGCAGCCGAGCGCGCCTTTCCAGCCTAACCCCGCTGAAGAGGCGATCGGCACGCTGATGCCGGATGCAATCGCGCCGCACAGATTCATAGAAACCGAGTAGACGCCGGTCATGATGCCTAAATTTCCGGGAAACTTATGTTTAATGAGACTCGGCAGCAGGACGTTGCATACGGCGATCGACAATCCCAACAGGATCGTTCCGAAAAAGAGAGTGCCGATTCCGGCGATGGAGCGCAGCAGAGTTCCGGCTGTCAGGACAATTAATGATGACAGTAAGACAATCTCGGTCCCGAAGCGCCGGGACAATAAAGGAACAAACGGCGACAGACATGCAAAGGCCAAAAGCGGCACTGTCGTAATGGTGCCGGCAGCCGCATTGGTCATGCCGAGGCTGTCCCGAATTGAGGAAACGAGCGGTCCGACCGATGTCAGAGGCGCTCTGAGGTTGGCCCCTATCAATATGACTCCGATGACCAGCAATATCAGTTTTTTACGCTGACTTGCTTGCAGAATTTGATGTTCGTCTTTAATTTTCATGTTCATCCTCCATGTGTATTGTATCTTTAAATACTCTGATGTATTGGTTGACGGCCTCCATGGCCTGATCCGGTTTCTGTCCGATAATCGCGGCGGCAAGCTGGGTGTGGATCCGGATAGCAGGGGTGATTTCCAACAGGTTATGGACTGACGCACAAAGCGCCTCCGTCATATGCTCGTATAGATCAGAAAGCATGTTGTTATGGGCCGCCTGTACAATTGTTTTGTGCAGCTTAATGTCGGCTTCGGCATACCGTTTTCGATCTTCATTTTGCAAGGCCGCTTCACATTCATCCAAGCATGCCTTCAGTGCTTTCAGGTCTTCGTCATTACGCCTTTCCGCCGCCAATCGTGCAGCTTCTCTTTCGAGTGCGTACCTGACTTCTAATGTTTCAAGCAAATTTGATTTTTTAATATGGCGGTAAAATGCCGCGCCGAGAACACTGGATGAGCTGACATACGTACCGCTCCCCTGCCTTGTCTGAAGCAGGCCGGCATGTACGAGCGCCCGAATGGCCTCACGCAATGTGTTTCGGCTCACATCAAATTGCTTCATTAAATCCAGCTCAGGGGGAATGCGCGTCCCGACCGGCCATTTATCCGATTGAATTAACGATTCAATTTGCGCCACCACTTGTTCTACGAGCGACAGTCTGCTTGTTTTGGATATCTCCATCAAAACACCTCTGAAATTTGTAGGATGATTCTATCATTGGGTAATATAACATAAAAGAAGCGAAGATGTAAATCAGCGGCAACAAAAAAAAGAGTGAGTTTTTCTCTCACTCTTCGGCGCTTTATGAACGTTTTATATTGACTGAGGTCACGACAAACTTGTCATGACGGTGGCGGGAAAATGAATATTCAAAGGGAGTGCCGTTGTCCAAAAAGCCTACATGCTCGACTTCAAGTATCGGGTCATCCGGCCGGCAGCCGAGATATTGCTGATCCATATCATCCGACTTGCACGCTCTGATTTTTCTGTGTGAGCCTGCGATTTTGAGCTGGAGTTCCCGCGTAATATGATCGTAGATGGAATGGTTGAGCACCTCGTCATTAATGCCGGGTATAAGGCTCGCCGGCATGTACGTTTTTTCAAGAACGTACGGTTCGCCTTCAACGATTCTGAGCCTCACTACATAATAGACGGGAGTCTTTTCATCGATGGCCAAATGTGCGGCGACATCTTGAGACGGAAACTGCACTTCAAACCGGATGACCTTGCTCTTGATATCTTTGCCTTTTAACAAATTGCTCAAGCCGAGAATTTCGTTGCTGACTACGTGAACGTGTTCATCCTGCATGGCTGATTGAATGATAAACGTGCCATGCCCTCTTTTTCTGAAAAGCATCCCTTCAGCCGCAAGTGTATCAAGCGCCCGCTTCATCGTCATCCGGCTGCACCCGAACTCCGCAGCGAGCGTCTTTTCATCCGGGATCGGCTGATCTATGTCATATACACTGCTTTTAATCCTCTTTCTCATTTCGTTGGCGATTTTTTCGTACTTATTCATCGGTTTCCTCCGGCTGTATAATGTTTGATCTGTATAGACTCCTTACGGTTATCATAAATTTTTTTCCCTGCTTCATCAATGACGTTACAGCCGCCGATATTGAAATTTGAAAGGATTTCCTCGAATTTTCTATGGAATCTCCCTCACTATTATGGTAGAATTTTTTGCAGAAACGGACACAACCGAATATTGCATACATTGTATAACCTCAATGATATGGTTTGAGGGTGTCTACCAGGAACCGTAAAATCCTGATTACAAAAATTGTCCCGTACACTTTTTGTAATCAGGATTTTTTATTTTCTAAAAAATAAAAAAAGGAGTATCTGTACATGAATTTCAAAGTATTTCTGCTTGCAGCATCTACCATCGCAGTCGGATTGGTTGAATTAATTGTGGGCGGTATTCTTCCGCAAATCGCTTCCGACTTAGATATATCCATCGTCAGCGCGGGGCAGCTGATCAGCGTGTTTGCGCTCGGTTACGCGGTATCCGGCCCGCTGCTTTTGGCAGTGACGGCAAAGGCTGAACGAAAGCGGCTTTATTTAATCGCACTGTTTATTTTCTTCCTAAGTAATCTGGTCGCTTATTTCAGTCCCAATTTCGCCGTACTTATGGTGTCACGGGTGCTCGCTTCCATGAGCACAGGGCTGATTGTCGTCCTTTCTTTAACGATTGCTCCTAAAATCGTGGCACCTGAATACAGAGCGCGGGCGATCGGCATCATTTTCATGGGGTTCAGCTCCGCAATCGCTTTAGGCGTGCCTGTCGGTATTATCATCAGCAATGCCTTCGGATGGCGCGTTCTGTTCTTGGGAATCGGCGTATTATCTCTCGTTTCCATGCTGATTATCAGCGTCTTTTTCGAAAAAATACCTGCTGAAAAAATGATTCCGTTTCGTGAGCAGATCAAGACGATCGGGACCGCCAAAATTGCCAGCGCACATCTTGTCACCTTGTTTACATTGGCGGGGCATTACACACTCTATGCCTACTTTGCGCCTTTTTTGGAAAGAACGCTTCATTTGAGTTCCGTTTGGGTCAGTGTATGCTACTTTTTGTTCGGTCTGTCAGCGGTATGCGGCGGCCCGTTCGGAGGCTGGCTGTATGACCGCTTAGGGGCATTTAAAAGCATCATGCTTGTGACCGTTTCTTTCGCTCTGATCCTGTTTATTCTTCCGCTGACAACGGTTTCTTTAATCATTTTCCTGCCTGCGATGGTGATCTGGGGATTGCTCAGCTGGAGCCTTGCGCCGGCGCAGCAAAGCTATTTAATCAAAATTGCACCTGAGTCTTCCGATATTCAGCAAAGCTTCAACACGTCCGCTTTGCAGATCGGCATCGCGCTCGGGTCAGCCATCGGCGGCGGCGTGATCGGACAAACCGGTTCAGTCACAGCAACAGCCTGGTGCGGAGGTTTGATTGTCATTATCGCTGTCGCGTTAGCTGTATTCTCTTTAACGAGACCCGCTTTGAAAAGAAAATCCGCATAAATGTGAGACCGCAAAAAAGCCAAAGGAGTTCCTTCGGCTTTGGCGGTCTTTTTATTTTGCGGCAGCAAGCTCGTCTTCTGTCACCCATTTATGATTGGTTACTTTTTGGCCGCCGTCAGTCGGTGTATAGTCGACCATATAAACGGTTGTCTTTTTAGCTGAATCAATAACGGCTTCGGCGCCCTTCATGCCTTTCATATGGGATGCCTCGATCACGGCCTTGTCACCCGGTTTTAACGTTTTATTACCGGCGCCCTTCAGCTCTTCCTGAATGACCCATTTATGATCTTCGACGCGCTTTCCTCCCGTTTCCGGAGTGTAAGATACACTGTAAACCGTTGTATCATAAGCACCTTTTACGGTTCCTTGCGCATTTTTCATGCCTTTCATATGAGAAGCTAAAATCATGACGTCACTGCCGACCTTATAAGTCGGATTTTCGGCCTTCTTTAAACCTTTCGGCACCTCGGATGAACCTGAGTGACTCATGTCTTCGTGAGAGTGCGTTTCTTTGTCTTTCGCTTTTTCGCTTCCTCCTGAAGATTGGCTGTTGCATCCGGCAAGCGCCAGAACGGGGATCAGGAGAAACATGCTGAATAAAAATAGTCTCGCTTTCATTTCAAGAACTCCTTTGCCTTTTTGATTTTTCACTTTCCCTTTCGTTTCTTCGGTAAAACAAAAAGATGGCCTGTCATTTCTCCTAATTCTTCAAATCTCTCTTTATTGCCTTTCATCAGGTGAAATTGTTCACAAAATGTACACATTAATGGAGATGCAGTATAATTCAATTATCAGATAATAGGGGGAACTCATCATGAAAACGAAGGTTTTTGCGGTGGTATTGGGCGCTGTTTTAATGATTGCGGGGTTGGTTTTGGCAGAAGTTTCGCTTTATATGGAATACATCACAATGCTCGGAGCTATGATTTTTTCTTCTATATTTATGTCAGAGCCGAAAAGAAAATTTCGCGTCATCAAAGGGGTTTGACTTTTCTATTACCGCCGTCTTCTCAGGACGGCGGTTTTGTTTTGCATGTCACTCAGTCTATCCGCACAGCCGTTTCTTCTGTGCCGTCCTGATATAAAACAAAATGCGGGGCTGTTTGTGCTTTATCACCTGCAAATCCAATTTCAAGCGGCAGCGCCCTGACAAAATAACGGGTTTCCGTCATTGGGAATATTTCGAATGGTGTCTGCCCGTCTATTGTAAGATACAATCGGTTTTCTTTTACCGCCACCGATGCATGTGTGTCATCCTGAAATGAGTAATTGCCGGTAAATCTGCTGTAAATCGCAGGATCGATATCTGCTTTTTTCTGATCTGCCGGACGTTTCGGAATCACATATGGCTGATCAAATAAGATGTTTACAGCCGCGGCAATTACAGCTTGTTCAAATTGATACGATTGTTCCATATTGCTGAGATAAATCAGTGTTTTATTCTGGTCAATATACCGGATCATCAGAGTTGAATAGCCCGGCCAGCCTCCGTCGTGACTGATAACCTTCCCTTTTTGCCGGCTGTTTTGAATCATCCAGCCAAATCCGTATCCGAATTGCTCTTCTTCATTCCAATAGCCCGGTGTAAACGCTTGATTTTTAGACTCTTTGCTGATGATTTCTTCCGTATAAAGAGCCTGATCAAACAGATATAAATCTCTAATAGCGGAGTTAACGGTTCCGTCACCTTGAATTCCGTCAAGAAAGACGACATAATCAGTTTCCTCAAGTTCATCCGGCAGCACATATTCTCCGGAATGAACATCATACACATAGCCATATGCATAGTTCGGGATGTTTTCTTTACTCAGCCTTCTGTTATAAATCCGCGTATCGTGCATACGAAGCGGATGAAATACGGCTTGTTTCATAAATTCAGCAAAACTCATGCCTGATACAATTTCTATAATAACCGCTAACACCACATACCCCGTATTACTGTACAGCCACTCCTTGCCCGGCGGGAAATAAGCATCCGGCTTATGCTGCTTAAGCATATCGATCACATCTTGATTAACGGCAATTCTGTCCCGGTCCCAATGTGTTAAGAACAACTCCATATAGTCCGGCAATCCTGACGTATGATGGAGTAAATGCCGAATGGTAATGCCCGGATAAGGAAAATCAGGAAGCCACTGCTCTATCATATCGTCATAACGCAGCTTCCCTTGCTGCTCTAAAATGATAACGCCCAAAGCTGTAAACGGCTTCGATACTGAGGCCAATTCAAAGACCGATTGGTCATTCAGCATCCTCTTTGTATTCAGTTCTGCAGCGCCGAATGCCCCCTGGTATAAGATGCGGCCGTTTTCCGCTGCCAATACAGCGCCGTTTATTTCATGCCTTTCGTCTAAAGTGCTGAAAAGCTGTTCAAACGCTTGTTTTTTCTTATCGTTCATTTCACGAACCTCCATATACAAGCTGATTTACTCTTTTATACGAACGGCCGCTATAGAAGTTTCAATATTTTCCCTTCTCGAAACACCAGTCAGTATACTGCCGCTTCAGGCAGCCGCGGAGGTTTGATGAATGTCTTTTATTCACACAATACTGTGCAGGCTTCAAATTCAACATGCTTCTCGTCTTTATTTGCACCGGCAATTTCCATGGTCGAAAACATCGCGCAGACGACGGCTTTGTATTCGTTCATGACGGTTTGAATTTCAATCAGGAACCGTTCGGATGAAGCCGCGTATTCCGTTACGTACTCTTTCATTTTGCCGATAATATCATCTGCCTGACGGCTGAAGCCGGCCGCCTCCAAGTCACTCTCAAACTGGTTTTTGTTGATCATATGAATATGCATTTTTTAAAGGCTCCTTTCAGCAGCATTTTGTGGTTATATCTACTGTAAAGGACAGGCTTGGATAAACTTTTAATAAAATATGAACAAAGTATGAATTGGCTCATCGGCCTGACCGGCGGGCTTTCGGCTGTGCTCCGTTTCATTTGGACTACCTGAAATAATGACTTCTTTACTCTGTTAAAAACAGCTCATATATGATCTAATACCAGTAAAATGTTTAGGAGGCGGCCTATGTCAGCAGCAGGAAATCGGCAAAAATTTTGGGTCATGGCGATGCTTATAGCGGTCTTTGCCGTGTTCGTTTTCTCTTTTTCTGAGAATCATTCACAAAAGGACTGGCACACGGCGGTTGACCAGGCGTCAGTGAATGTCTTCGGCCAGCAGATCTTTGAAAAAGACCGTCTGGCAAAAACACTCGACGCACGTGAGGCAGAATCTCTTCTGACTCTTGTGAAACTTGCAAATGAAGAACATCACATCATCTAAAAGCCATTATAAAAAGCCTGTTTCCCTTTGGCAGAGGAAACAGGCTTTTTCCATGTATTATTGAGCATGTTTTTGTTCAATAAACCGGTCGATCCGGGCCAGAACATCCTTCATGTCCGTACATTCTTTAAAGCTTTCATTAATGGCTTGAATGCCTTGTTTGTATTTTCCGTTATGCAGCACTTCTTTCGCGGCAAGCTTTACCTTTTCAGCGCTCACTTCATCTTTTTGCACGGTATAGCCTGCATCCAATTCAGTCAGGCGGCGCGCAACCATCGGCTGGTCTTTATCGTGCGGGATGACGACCAGCGGCACTTGATAATGAATGCCTTCATTTACACTGTTCATTCCGCCATGCGTGACAAACACATCGGCTTGCTCCAGCACTTCAAGCTGCGGCACGTACTGGGCGATGATAAAGTTTTCCGGCGCCTGTTTGATTTTCGACAGATCGGCTTTTTCCCCGGCGGCAATGACTACTTTTCCTTCAAAATCTGAGAACGCGTCTATGCACAGATTGAAAAATGCTTCCGTGTCCCCGAGCACCGTTCCCATTGAGATATAAATGACTTTTTCATTCTTTAATGAGTCAATCGGGAAGTCGACGCGCCCTTTTCTCTTCGGAAAACTTGGACCGATAAATAAATACTCATCTCCGAATGTCTCACTTTCGGGCTGAAAATACCTGCTTGTATAGACGACGTTCAATTCACCTGTGTTGTTCATAAATTGAACCATGCTGTCAGGGGCGACACCGTATTTGTCTTTCATCTCGGCCAACAGCTCTTCACATTCCCTGTCCGGCTGAAACGGCACGCCCGATTCCGGGTGGAGCGGCAGTATTTTCAGACGGTCTTCATTGAATAGGAAGGATGCTGAAGAAGAGATGCCGGGAATGTTGAGATAATCCCGCACCAGCTCTCCCGCACCGAATTTATCATAATAGACGGCGTCGAATTGAATGTCCTCTGCCAGCCGCTGCACAATATGTAAAATCTCCAGTGACGTTTTGATATGAACCTTTAAAAATGCAAGTATGCCGGACGGACTGCCGGGATCAATAGGTGTCATTCTGAGCAGATCGCTGTGAAGATGAACTTTCGCCCCTACTCCTTCCAGTCTGCTTTTGTATTTTTCCGTTGAGATATAATGAACGTGATCGCCCCGTTCGCTGAAGGCCTTTGTCATACCCAAAGTCGGGTTTACGTGTCCTTCTGCGGGAAAATTGATCATCAGAATATGTTTCGCCATTTTTCAAACTCCTTTGCCTTTTTTGCGTCTCTTCCATATCCATCATAAATGACGCGGAAAAAATCATGCAAGGAACATCCGTCAGGTCTTTATGACGGTTCGATGACATCGGCCCAAAAAAAGACAAGGCTTTTCACCTTGTCTATCGTGATGATTCGTCTGTTTCTCCCGCTTTGAGCACGCCTTTCAGATGTTCTTCATCATGCTTGAGATGCTCCGTCATATATTGCACAGCTTTTGTTTTATCGCCCTTTTTTATTTCTTCAAAGACTTTCCGGTGCTCATGCAGGATAACCTCCGCACGGTCATCGCCTTTAAAATTAAGAACTCTGCAAAAATGAATCAGCACATTGACATGCTCAAGCAGCATGGCCAGCCGGCTGTTGCGGCTGAAATCCACAAGGAGCCGATGAAACGACTCGTTTAAGGAAATAATTTCAGTCTCTTTGACGCCTTTATTGATGGCTTCTTCCGTCTCCCGCAGCTGTTTTTCAATGAGGTCAATTTCACTCTCAGCCGCTTCATCAATAACGAGTTCGACCGCCAGTGATTCAAGTGACATTCTGATTTTATAAATCTCTTCAACATCCTTAACGGACAAAGAATAAATGACAAAGCCGTTTCGATCGTCTGCCGTCAAAAGCCCGTCCTTTTCAAGGAGCCGCATGGCTTCTCTGACCGGCGACCGGCTGACTCCGAAATCCTTGGCCAGCTGAGTCTCATTCAGCCGTTCACCCGGTTTAAAAATCCCGTCAAATATCATTTTTTTCAATTGGGAATAAAATTGCAGATAATACGGGATTGGCTTATCTAATTTAAAATTATCCATCTTTCCTACCTCTTCATACAATTTAGGCCTTATTGTTACCAAGATCATATAACAGTTTATCTATGGAAGCAACATTCCCGAGCTTGTCAGCATATCGGATGTGGCGTAATATGGAATTATGATGAACGACGGTCGACGGTCTGCCGTAAACCGAAAACAATTCATTCAGAGGTGACGGAAACATGAAAACTTACAAGATTGCCAGCATACCGGGGGACGGTGTGGGGAAAGAAACAGTTCCGCAAGCGGAGCGGGTGTTGAACGCGATCGCCGAATTACATGGAGGCATTGCCTTTGATTTCACTTCTTTTCCGTGGAGCTGCGAGTATTATTTGGAGCACGGGACTATGATGCCGGATGATGGATTAGAAACGTTACAGCACTTTGATGCTTTGTTTTTGGGAGCGGTGGGGAATCAAAAACTCGTCCCCGATCATGTTTCGCTGTGGGGGCTGCTCATCAAGATACGCCGGGAATTTGAACAGGTGATTAATGTGCGGCCGGCAAAGCTCCTGCCGGGAATCACTTCCCCCCTCGTTAACCCGAAGGATTTTGATCTGATAGTCGTCCGCGAAAACAGTGAGGGCGAGTACAGCTCTGTCGGCGGCAGAATCTATCAGGGTGAGGACGAAATCGCCATACAAAACGCGGTCTTTTCCCGCCGGGGTACGGAAAGAGTGATGCGGTATGCTTTCGAACTGGCGGCAAGTCGGCGGAAACACGTCACAAGCGCGACGAAATCAAACGGTATTGTTCACTCGATGCCGTTCTGGGATGACATCTTTAAAGAGGTCAGCCGGGAGTACGCCGGGATTGAGACGGATTCCCAGCACATCGATGCACTGGCGGCCTTCTTTGTCACGCAGCCGGAACGCTTTGATGTCATTGTCGCTTCGAATCTGTTCGGAGATGTGCTGACAGATATCGGCGCGGCGATTATGGGAAGCGTCGGAATCGCCCCCGCAGCCAACATCAATGTTAACGGCAAATATCCTTCCATGTTTGAGCCTGTTCACGGCTCCGCCCCGGATATTGTCGGAAAAGGAATTGCCAATCCTATAGGCCAAATATGGACGGCGAAATTAATGCTCGATTCATTCGGAGAAGAGGAACTGGGCCATCTCCTCTTACAATCTATTGAAACGGTCACAAACAGCGGCATTCTGACTCCTGATGTCGGCGGAAAACATTCAGCGGAAGACGTCACTTCCGCTATTATTTCTCAAATCAAGAACAGATAATACGAAAAAACCGCGGGCAGGAAAACTGCACAGCGGTTTTTTTTCGTCTCAGACGGGACGGACCGCACAGAAACAGGCCGATTCACCTGTGAAGCCCGCAATACGGCCTGATTGATCCTTTTCTACAGAAAAAAACCGCTGTATATCACGAGGAGCATCCAGCATCTGTTTTTCCAGTAATGCGGCTTTCTCTTCAGTCAGGCCTGCCCGTTCACACCAGACGGTAAATTGAAATGGTTTCAAAAAGCAGACAGCGGATTCAATCCGGAAGCCGGCTGTCTCCAGAAAACGGAGCCATTCTGTTTTTTTCCACGCCCGAAAGTGGCTCTGATCCCGTTTCTTTTCAATGTCATTATAAAAATGGTCATATTCATCCTTTTCAGGTGCGGTATTGTCAATGAGAAGCAGTCTGCCGCCCGGTTTGACAACCCGAAACGCTTCATGAACAAAGGCTCTGACATCGGGAAAATGATGCGCCGCGATTCTGCATGTGACGATATCGAAAGCAGCATCGGAAAATGGCATCTTTTCAGCATCGCCATTTTCGAATGACACGTTCGTCCATCCGTTTCCGGTTATAAATGCTTCAGCGGCTGCTAACATTTCTTCCGTGAGGTCATATGCGATAACAGAGCGTACGAGAGGAGCGAGAGCGTTAGCCGTATGTCCGCCTCCCGTCGCGATATCCAGCACGTCCATATGCTTTTCGGCACCGGAAGCTGAAACGAGATACGCCAAATCCTCTCCTGCGGCGTGTCCTGGACTAGTCACATATTTCGCGGCGTTTTTGGCAAATTGCCGCTGCGCCTGCTGTTTAATTGAATCCTCCATGATACTCGGGCCCCCTTTTCTTTCTGTTTGCTGCCTTAATCAAAATAAACGGGTTCGTCCGGATGTTTGAGATATGCAAACATCCTTTCAATCTGACTTTCCGTATTGCGGGCTTCAGATAGCGGCGGCAGTTCCGTTTCCGCAAAAAAGCCGGCCGCGCTTGTTTCCGTTCCCTCCCTGAGCCGGCCGCCGATGATCTCGCATTTGATAAACACTTTGTAAACGTGGGCGGCGGACGGCGGATGGGAATGGCATTTCTTATCCATTACAGCTAACAGTTTAACGGGCTTTACGTCGATTCCCGACTCCTCTTTTACTTCTTTGACAGCGGTCTCGCCCGGAGAAATCCCGATATCAGCCCATCCGCCCGGCAGCGCCCATCTGCCGTCGTTTTTCTCTCTTACCATTAATATGCTCTGATCTTTAAAAACTGCCGCTCTGATATCAACTTTCGGAGTGGGATAGCCCGTGTCACCGGCGAATACGTCTTTAATGATTCTTTTGTCGATGCCGGTATGATGCGCCATGATATCCACGCTTATTTTTCTTATTTCTTCAAATCTCTCAATATCATATATGTCTTTGGAATAAGCCAGCCCCGCTTGCGCCGCGGATTGAAGCTGTTTTGCCCATTCAAGCCATTTTGGCTCCATTTTTTCACCGCCCGTTATATTAATTGACGAAAGCTTGAGGGTCCGGGTATTGCACCTTGAGAGTACCGGTGCCCATGATCCGTTTCTGCTCCTTGTTTTCTGTTTATGGAGGGGCGAATCCTGCCGGGAAAACAGAAAAAAGCCATTCATTT
>NZ_JBLTJB010000017.1:0-52828 GCF_053470005.1 Bacillus sp. N1(2025) | reverse complement strand
TTTTTTATTTTATCTACCATGTTTTTGTTTATGAAGCTTATAATATTCCGCAGTAGCTCAGTGGTAGAGCTATCGGCTGTTAACCGATCGGTCGTAGGTTCGAGTCCTACCTGCGGAGCCATTGCTTCCATAGCTCAGCAGGTAGAGCACTTCCATGGTAAGGAAGAGGTCAGCGGTTCGAGCCCGCTTGGAAGCTTATCTAAAATACGTTGATCTGAAACAGTTTCCGCATGTTATGGAACTGTTATTTTTTTTGTCTAAAAATGATTTGGGTGGCAGAGAGGTGGCAAATTAGCAATTACCTTTAAGATGTTCTTAATAATTTGTTGATTGCGTCTGCCACTAGCGTATCCGATTCTTGGCCGGCATGAGTATAGACATTCAATGTAGTCTGTACATTTGCGTGACCCAGACGTTGAGAAATTGCTTTGATGTTTAATCCCGGCACTTTTCCAATTTGATTTATCAGCATGGTCGCATGGGAATGACGCATGTCATGTAGCCGGCCAGGCTTAATTTTATGTCTTTGAACAAACCTTTGCCAATAGGTATTAGGTGATGTTGGGTATTGGGGTTTCCCTAAGTCTCCCCCAAACAATAAAAGTTTTTCTGTCCCTTGCCAGAGTTCCCCTAACATCAACCGATTTCTCTTTATTTCCCGTAATAAAATCGCTGCTTCTTTCATTACATCTGCAGGCATTGTGATTTTACGGAATGAGTTACTTTTGGGTTCTTTAAATCTGTATCCATTCTTTTTCGTATATTGTAATGACTCATCAATTCTAACTTCGTTTGTGTCAAAGAACAAATCCGATTCATCAATGGCTAACAGTTCACCTTTCCGAAAACCACCGGTAAAGGCGAACTTAATCATAACCCTGTTTCTCAGCGGTGCATGCTCATCGAGTAAATGGAAGATCTCCTTGATTTCTTCTTCAGTATAAATGTCATACTCTTTATATTTCTGTTTTGGACGTTTAACACTTTGAGCTGGATTCTCATCTATGATATGCCATTCTGCAGCTCTTCCTAATATATCTCTTATGATCCGATATCTAGCGTGAACACTTGATGTTGAAACGTTATTTTCTTCTTGGTATTCATCTAAGAAATTTAGAATATGAATTGGTTTAATCTCATCTAAGTACATATCACCAAAGTATGGCAAAATTTCTTTTCCCATAATATATTCATAAGTTTCAATCGTCTGATCATCTAAATGTTGAAGGGCATATTTTTTCTCCCAGTCTTTTATAAACATCCTAAAAGTTCTTTTTCCAGGTGTTATATATGCGCCGGCTTCAATTTCTGTTTTGAATTTATACCATTCGCTCTCAAGATATTGGCGAAGCTTCTTTTTAGTTTTCAATAAGGCTGGATCATCTATTTTTATAGTTTTTACTTTCCGTTTACGTTTGCTCTTAGTGCCAATATCAACGACTAAACGGAAAGATTTATCATTTCTTTTTTCAATAGTTGGCATATAAGATCTCCTCCTCCGTATATTTTTGAGTTAGGAAAGCATGATATTTAAAACTAAATAGCTTGCGGAGATACATATCTAGGCGTATCTCTGCGAATGGATACGTAACTTGAAATAAGTTGGATATGTAGGCTATTGCCTCTCGTTTGGAAGCCGGTAAAACGAGATTCCTCAACATAAAAGTGGGAACAGCGAAGTGATACATAAAAGCATTTGCCTGATTCTCCTGCAGCTCCCTAAATAGGGATGGGATCTTGTATTGAACACCGACATGATTAATGTGATGGCAGAGTTCATGGCAAAAATCTTCCCATTGCTTCTTTTTAGACATACGTGAATCAAGGATAATACAAGCCATCCCCAGTAATTTCACAGCTACACTCTTTTCATTTTTGTAGTAAATTAATATCTTTAATCGTTCTGCGATTTTTTCTAAGTCTCCAGTTCCTGGCTCAGTAATTCCTATACCGGAATAAATAGATCTAATTCTTTCTTCAAGTAATGATAGTTGAAACAAAATAAATCCTCCTGCAGTAACTACAAACCTATGTTCGGTTTTTTGTTTAAAAGAAAAGCCTGAAAAAGCAGGCTCATTTTAATGATCTAAGTTAATCTTTATATCTATTTTATCCCCTAGTGCTGTAGCATTCTCATCGCTTGGGGATGCAACCCTTAGACGAATTGAATCTAAATTTTCTATATCATCTTCATTTTGAAAGATATAAAAAACAGATCCACTGTCTTTCACTTTCCCAATATACTCTCCTAGAAGGTCGTCGCTTTCATCAAGAGAAGGTTCCTCAACTTGTACTCCGGTGCTTGTAGCAAGTTTTATACTATCTGGAGTGAAATTCACTACTCCATCAGATGTATTCTTCGCTTCCAGTTCAAGTTCAATAAAAGGCGTTTTCTCATTAGCCACCGCTGCAATTACTCTTTTCACAGTAAGTTGCATAGGGCCGGATTTAGCTGTGGTTTCTTTATTGCTTATGGCCGTTACTTTTGCTGTTCCACCATCAATTTCATATACATCTCCAACTTCATTGGGCCCGTTTTCGGAAATATCCTGACTCTCCGACGAGCTATTATCAGGAACACTGCTTTTGTTCCCGGAAGATGAAGAAGAAGACTCTTCACTATTTTTGCAGGCTGTGAGTAACACGAGCGAAGCAATCAATAGCAAAGTCCCCAACCTCTTAAACAATTTTTGTCCCCCTTTTGATTTTCTTTATATCTCAATCAATTTACTTATTCGTGAACAGTTTATTTTACAGTACACGCTTACCGCAAAGCCTTGGTAATTATATGTTTTCATGGGGCTGAAAATTTTTAATTTAACAGTTAATTTTCTTTTTGTTAAACAAATGCTAAACAAATGTTTTACCAAAAGAAGAATTAAGAAGTTAAGAATTAAGAAGTGGAGAATGATTGTCTGCTATTCATCGAACCCTTTTTTGAGAAGATACTCTAAAAGCTCTTTCGCTTGTTCCTTGGTGATTTTTCCGTCACGGCCAGCAATTAAAGTTTCAGGGTCATTTAAGAGTTCATCTATTTTTGAGTCATGGGAGTCACCTTTTAGAAGGTAGTCTGTAGAGACATCCAATACTTTAGATAAACTAATAATTTCTGAATCAGTAATAGGGCGAGTACCTTTTTCTATACGGTTCATAACAGCATAATTTAGGTTTACACGGCGAGCCAACTCCCTTTGGGACCAGCCTTTTCTTTCTCTTAATAAAACGATCCGATCACCTATATTCAATGTTTTCACCACTTTCCAAGTAAGACAAATGATATCACGTTTCCGATATGGAAACAAAAAAAGTTTCTAAATTGTAAACAAAAATCGTTGACATTTCTGTTTTAGAAATGTATTATGTGATTACAGTGTTTCTGAAACAGAAACGAAAGGAGTGAAGAAATGCAGCAGCTTAATTTAATTTTCATCAAGAATAGACGTAAAGAATTAAAAATCTCTCTGCAATATATGGCGACAAAATTAGGTTTCAAAACTGGCTCAAGTTATTTGAAATATGAGCAAGGCCTATACGCTTTTAAAGCTGAACAATTGCCGATCTTAGCACACCATTTACAATGCAAAATAACAGATTTTTTTGCAGAAAACGTTTCTGATTTAGAAACAAGTAGTGCTTAAGGGATTTCGTAATGAGAAATAAACCGTTAATCCCTAAAAATAATGATTAATGGTGAGGTGTGAAATTTTGCAACGAACAGCATTAAGCCCTCAAGAAACAGCTGCTTTTTTGGGGGTTCATAAAGAAACCATTTATAGCATGGTAAGAAACAACCAAATCCCTCATTTTAGGGTGGGGAGGAAGATTTTCTTTAGGGTTGATTCACTCAATGCATGGATAAAAGAACAGGAAGAAAACAGCGTGCTTACTATTGAAATGTAGATTTCTTCCACCTAAGAGTACAACATGCTCCGACACAAATCTGTTCTGTTTCAGAACATGTTCCATTTTGGAACATTGAGGGGGGGTGAACAAGTTGAAATTAGGGGCACTACTTCGAAGCACACGGGAGCGGGCGGGTCTTTCTCAAGAACATCTAGCTGAATTACTACACCGATCCCGCAGCTGTATATCAAAATTTGAAAACGACAAAAAATCTTTAGATGTTCCTACATACGTACGATGGATGGAAGCGACAAATGCAAAGGAGGCTATGATTGCAACGTTATGCGGCATTGATCCGAGTGCAGTCGCTCAAAGCATCCAAAACATCATGACTCTATTTGGAGGTTGAAATGAAAAACGAAATGGAAAAGCCAGTCTATACGGGCATTCATCATAGTGGAATAACACTGGAAATGATCTGTATTGAAACATTGCACACAAGAATCATGGAAGCGTTAAAAACGGGAGACACAGCTAAAGCGTTTGAGGCTCATAAAGATGTGTTGCGTTCGTTGATCCAGATCAAACGATATCAGACTGCCGAACGAGTGGAAAAGTTGAAGGCATCATCAAAAATAGTATCTGTCCAGTATCCGGAATCATTAAAAAAATTGAGAGGAATGGTTTGAAATGAAATTTGTCTTGTCTGTCAGCAAAGTCATGAAGGGGCGCCAAGTTAGAGAAAAGATTGAGGAGTCACGTGAAAATCCTGCGAAATTATACTTAGCAGACGCTGAAGCGAGAAAAGAATGTCAAATCAGAATGGAACAAATAAAAAAGCAGCAAGCCGGCACGCTCACTGCATAAAACAAATGTTCGTATCTATTATACCGCTCTTTTGAGAGCACGGCAAGTTTGTTCTTGTCGTCAGGCCAGGGGGAGAGGCGCTATCCCACAACCCCCTTGACTTTGTCTCTTTCTCTGGTCTGACGATGCGTGCAAGCATCAGAAAGGAGTGTGAGTAAATTGGGTAATACGTTTGACGCTGTGGAGGACTTAGTCGCGGCAACAAAAATTATCGGCGAGCTCCGTGCAGATATGTCGATTGTGAAGACAATGGCATCCTTATTGGCAGAGAGTAAAGATATTAACGTTCTGCAGAATACATTGAACAAAATATCTGATGACATTTCAGCATCACTGGCAAAACACAAATTTTAAGCATTAAAAAAGCTCACTGTGCAGAGTGAGCTTCGGAAGGTGTTGCAATCTTTGGTACTACCAAGTTTACTTTATCACCTTCCAAAAATCAAATATTGGAGGTCTTTGACAAATGAACGAAGTTTTTTACACTGAGCCATTTAGCGAGAATTATCGCGATCAGGTCAATCTGGCATCTGCCGGGGGATCTATCTCTTTTGATATTCAAGGGAATGCGGCTTTTCGTTTTCCTACTGCCGCCGCTCGTGAGGAATATCGCGCTCTTAAACAAAGAGCTGAAGGAGGCGGCAACAAATGAAAAAGGAAATGAAGCTATTGAAGTTGGAACTGCTGAATTTCAAGGGTGTTAAGCAATTCACCCTTGATACTCAAGGTGAGAATGCCAAGGTGTACGGAGATAATGCCACTGGTAAAACAACCCTATTTGATGCCTTCATCTGGCTGCTGTTTGACAAAGACAGTCAAAACAAAAAGGATTTTCAAATTAAGACACTGACAAAAGAAAATGAACCGGTATCCGGATTGAATCATGAGGTAACAGGAGTTTTCGTTGTTGACGGTAGTCATCTCACTCTTAAAAAAGTTTATTCCGAGAAATGGACGAGAAAGCGCGGCAGCAGTCAGGCTGTATTTTCTGGCCATACCACAGATTATTTTATTGATGGTGTGCCGGCAAAGAAAAAAGAGTTCAATGATCGTGTAAATGGGATCATTTCGGAAGATATTTTCCGCCTTGTCACTTCTCCATCATTTTTCAATGAACAAATGAAATGGCAGGACAGACGAAAGATTCTCCTTGAAATTTGCGGTGACATTACGCAAGAAGAAGTTTTTAAAGCGAATCCATCCGTAAAGGCTTTAGAGAGCATCTTAAACAAACGATCAATTGAGGATCACAGAAAAGTAATCTCGGCCAAACAAGCGAAGATAAATAAAGAGTTGAAGGCGATTCCTGTCAGGATTGATGAAGCGCTCCGGTCGGTCGAGGATATATCTGACCTAAATGAACAGGAATTAAACGACGAAATCAATTGTCTCCAAAATGATATCGATTTGTTGGATGATCAGCTGCAATCCGCTCGAAATGGAGAGGCGGTATCGGAAAAAAGAAATGCCATCCTGCATATAGAGAACGAGCTTCAGGAAATGAAAAATGCTCATCAGGAGAAAGAATACAGCAATATCAGGGCACTGAAAGAAAAACTGTTCTCAGTAAAAAATAAGCTGGAGGAAATTTCTCTGGAGATTAAATCGAATACCCGTCAGCTGTCGCTTGAAAAAGACAACCAGGAAAGATTAACTGCGGAAATCCAGTCGCTGCGCCAGAATTGGCTCGATAAGAATGAGGAAACGTTTGATCAGCATCAAACTGAATGCCCTACATGCGGCCAGGCATTACCGCCGGAACAGGTTGAACAAGCGAAAGAGAATTTCAATTCTCACAAAAGCAGTGAATTAGAAAAAATTAATGAGCGGGGTAAATCGCGTAGCGAAGAGCTGAAGAGATCAGAAGACATAATTGCAGAAATAGAGTCATCCGCTCAAAAACTGCAGAAGGATTATGAGAGCAAAAGTGAGGAATGGTCACAACTTGATACTGAAATCAAGGCGGCCGAGAGCAACATGTCAGATATCACCACGGATGATGCTTACAAAAACAAACAATCAGAAATTGATAGCATCCGTAAACAGATTGAGCAATTGGAGTCATCAAAGAACGAAGCAATTCAATTGATCAAAGATGATATTAACGGCAAAAAACAGGAGATGCTGCTGCTTCAAAAAGATTTGGCGAAAATTTCGCATTCTAAAAAAGTGAACAAGCGGATCATGCAGCTTGAAGAGGAACAGAAGGGCTTAGCCGAGGAGTATGAAGGGCTTCAGCATCAACTCTATTTGACTGAGGAATTTGTTCGTACAAAGGTAGATCTCCTGGAAGAAAAAATAAACAACAAATTCAAATTTGCCCGCTTTAAGCTCTTTAAGAGTCAGATCAATGGAGGTCTTGAAGAGACGTGCGAAACGCTATATGAAGGCATTCCGTACTCTTCCGGCTTGAACAACGCCGCCCGAATAAATGTTGGACTGGACATCATTAATACCCTTAATGAGCATTACGGCATTTCTGCTCCAATCTTCGTAGATAACTCTGAAGCGGTGACTAAATTGATCGATACAAATTCACAGATTCTCAGTCTGATTGTCTCTGAAAAAGACAAGCAGCTGCGGATTGAATTAGAAGATAGTACGCTCATTCCAGTGGATTGTGAGGTAAGTGCATGAGTGAAATTGTCACAGTAACAGTAGTTACGGGGAAAGGTTGGGAAGATCAACGCCGTGAAACCTTGCGTATAAATTCGGAAGAGATTATGCATGTGGGTCCGCTTTCTGAATGTCCAGAAGATGCGATTTTAGAAAGAGATTTAGTCGGACCCTCCGACTTTGCTGAACTGCTTAAAAATTTTCTAATTGAGCATAAGGGAAAACAGGTGAAATTTGTGTACGAGGATGAGGAGGATTCAAATGAGTAATCAACAAGTAGCAAATACAACGAAGAAGAGCACTGTGGTCGATCAAGTAGCTGCAAAAGTTCAGACGTTTCAGGAAAATGGGGAGATTCATTTCCCCCCTTCATATTCACCGGATAACGCCTTGAAATCGGCATATCTCATGCTACAGAACACGAAAACCGGTAAACAAGATGGGAACCGACCTGTACTCGATGTTTGTACAAAGGAGAGCGTTGCTAATGCACTGCTAGACATGGTTGTGCAGGGTCTTAACCCGATGAAGAAGCAAGGATACTTTATCGCTTATGGGAATACACTGACTTTTCAACGTTCGTATATGGGAACAATGGCTGTAACAAAAAGAGTGGCTAAGGTTAAAGAGATAAATGCTCAAGTCATCTATGAAGGTGATGACGTTGAGTATGAGATCGAAAAAGCGAAAATTACAAATTTCAAACATAAAACCAAATTTGGAAATATCAATAAAGATAAGATCATGGGTGCTTATTGTGTACTTGAATTTGAAAATGATACTGACTATATAGAACTCATGACAATTGATGAAATCAGAAAAGCATGGAGTAAAGCGCAATTTTGGGGAAAAGATCAAACCGCAGAGAAGAAAGGATCGACACATGATGACTATAAGCAGGAGATGGCAAAGAAGACCGTAATAAATCGGGCCTGCAAACGGTTTTTAAATAGCTCAGACGATGAAAGCCTTCTGATGAATACTATTCAAAAATCAGATGATACAGCAATTGAGGAAGCCACAAAGGCCGAGATTGAGGAGAACGCAAATTCTGAGGTTTTGGACATGCAATATGAAGAAGTTTCAGAGACTCAATCCGGGGACGAGCTTAGGGAAGAACCGGCGGTAGAAGCAAAGACTGAAGCTCCAGAGAACAAACCCTCTGCTTTTGAGAACGGACCAGACTTTTGATTGAAATTACAGCCCTGTCATCAAGCAGTAAGGGGAATTGCTATCGGGTTACCGATGGTAAGACCCCGCTTCTTTTGGAATGCGGCATCAGCTTTAAACAGATGCAAAAAGGCTTTCAGTTTAGAATGTCTCAATTCGCTGGCTGCCTTGTCTCTCATGAACATGGGGACCACTGCAAAGCTATTAAGGATGTTCTGAACGCCGGCATTGATTGTTATATGTCTCCTGGGACGGCCGGAGCAATTGGCCTCACTCATAACAGAATTAAGCCTGTGCCCGTAAAACAGCCGTTTAAGGTTGGTTCCTGGTCTATTATGCCCTTTGACGTGCAGCACGATGTAGCGGAGCCGTATGGCTTCCTATTGGCGAATGACGCCGGGGATAAACTGCTTTTCGCCACTGATACCTATTACATACGCTATAGGTTCCCTGGTCTCACTCATATCATGGTGGAATGCAATTACTCAGAGGAGATATTGAATGAAAATATTGAGAGCGGCATTACCGCTCCCGCCATGAAAAAGCGCCTTTTACAATCTCATTTTAGTTTAGAAAACGTCAAGAAATTTTTAATGGCCAATGATTTAAGCAAAGTACAGGAGATATGGCTGCTTCATCTTTCAGAATCAAACAGCGACGAAAAGATCTTTAAAGAAGACATCATGAAATTGACAGGAAAGGTTGTCTATATCCCGTGAGTGAACTGATTAAAACTACGTATCCTTATTGCTATGTGTTTTTGGCACAGACTTCTGCTCCGCATATGAGAAAAGCTGTGCTTGAGAATTATATTAAGACATTCATGAGCAAGTATGAGCCGAGCCTTGAATATGTGGCTATTAAAGGCACTTACGCTCTTTGTCGAAGAAAATAAACTCTTTGGAGAGGAGGAAGGCTCTTGTCAGGCTGGGTGAAATTATACAAGTCAGTCGTCGATCATGAGATCTTTACAGATAATGTGGGCTTTAGGCTATTTACCTTCTTAATGGCTAAAGCAGCTTATCAGGACGGTATGAAAATAAATGATTATGAATTGAAGAAAGGACAATATATCCGCTCGTATTCAAAACTATGTGATGATTTAGCAGTAAAAAAGGGACGAGGGTTAACCAGATTTACGAGAGCGGCAATTAAGGCTGCAGCTGAAAGGCTTCAAGCAAAAGGCATGATTGCTGCAGAGGAAACGGAATACGGAATGCTCTGGACCATTGTGAACTATTCGAAATTTCAAGGCTCTGAAAGAATCGTAAATGAAGAGAGCTTTTCAGAAAGGCGGCAAATATCCCAACCAATTGATGAGAAACTGTCTCCTTTCCAAAAAATCGAGGAAAAGTACCTGTCCCGAAAGGGCGGCATGTTTACAACCCCATATGATGTGGCTGCCATAAACAGAATCCTTGATCAACAAATTCCAATTGGGGACGTCCTGACTTGGATAGATGAAATATTTGATCGTTACGTTCCTAAGCATCGAGCGGATGGTATCAAATCCTTTACTTACTGTGAGCAAGGTATTTTAGACAGGTGGCACGCTAAACAGAATCCACCTCCAAAAACAAACGTTTCGGAGTTCCGGCCGCGCGGATCAAAACAAGAGGAGAGTTTTGCCGCACTTGAAGCATATGCCAAAGAAAACGGCATTTCGATGGGGTGATCATATTGAAAAAAGAAGAAGCAATGAAAATTCTAAGGCGGCTCTCCGCCGCGTATACCCGCTTTGATTTAACAGGGGATGTGGGTATGGAGCGGATTGGATTATGGATGGAGCATCTGACTGAAATGCCGTTCAAACCTGTTTATGACAAAGTCAATGAGCATATTTCTAATAAACCATTTCCTCCGACTATCTCAGAAATTAAAGTCAAACAACCAGAGAAAAATGAGTTTTTAGAGCAACAGAAAGAGTGGGAACGGAATGCAAAACATGCTAAAAAACCTTGAAGCAGAAGAGAGCCTGTTGGGCTGTATCCTTGTTGAAAATGAATTGATTAAGGAAACCACCTTGGAGCCGAAACACTTCGCAGATGAGCGGCATAAACGGATTTTTAAGGCTATGCGAGATGTAGATTCCTCTGGCCAGCCTGTTGAAATCGTGACGGTGGTTACAGAGTTAGGAGAAACTGTCGAAGCGATCGGCGGCACCGGCTATCTTGTCGATTTAGCCAGTGCTGTTCCATCTGTTATTAACTTCGAGACCTATCAGACATTAATCTACGAAGCTTTTAAACTGCGTGATATGCAAAAGGCCGCTCTTGATTTTGCAAATAATCCAAGCGATGAGGGAATTTTGCAGGTTTATCAGAAGACCGTGGAGCTGCAGGAGATCGGTGTTACAAATAAACGAACTAAGATGGATGTTTTAACCGAGATTTACGAAGACATGTATCAAGAAAAAGGAGAAATAACAGGTGTGGAATCCGGTTTGGCCGATTTAGATGCTATGACTGGCGGCTGGCAGGACAGTGATTTAATTATCGTAGCTGCCCGGCCTTCTATGGGAAAGACTGCTTTCGCTCTAAGTTTGGCGCAGAATGCAGCGCTAAAAGGTGGGGTTGTCGATGTTTTTTCTTTGGAGATGTCCGACCGTCAACTCGTTAACCGGATGCTCAGCAATTTAGGTTCAATCGAGGGTACAAAATGGAGAAACCCGCACAAGTATTTCAGTGAAAAAGACTATGAAAATGCAAATCGGGCCATTGGTGAATATGAAAAATTAGACATCTATATTCATGATAAACCGTCACAGTCAGTGGCTGATATTCGTTCTGCCATTCGGAAGACCAAAAAGGACCACCCGGACAAAAAACATTTGGTTGTGATTGATTATCTTCAATTAATCCGACCTATCGGCAAATTTGAAACGAAAAACTTAGAGGTCGCAAGCATAACGGGCGAATTGAAGAACATAGCCCGGACCTTCAATGTGCCAATCATTCTTCTTTCTCAACTTTCTCGCGGCGTTGAGCAGCGGCAAGATAAGCGGCCGATGATGTCTGACCTTCGAGATTCAGGCAGCATTGAGCAGGATGCCGATATCGTTAGTTTTCTCTACAGGGATGACTATTACGATAAACAAAGCGATCTGAAAAACGTAGTGGAAATCATTTTTGCAAAACAAAGAAACGGATCCGTCGGCACTGTCATGGCTGCCTTTATTAAAGAGTACGGACGATTCTTAAACCTTGATAGACAAATGGAAGCCCTTGTGGGTTAAAAAGGAGCGGTTTTATGCCAAATAATGAAGTGGAGAAGCGGAGAGAATTTCTAATCAATGAATTGATTCGGTATGGCTATTCCATTGAAAAAGGAGCGGACTTGAGCCATTTGACGCTATTCGATCTGGAGAACCTCACAATTCAAGTAAAATGCCAGTTTGGCCGCAAGCTATCCGAAGAGGAGGAATCCTGCTGATGTACACCGTCCTGGCACTCATTTACGTGGTAAAGGAAGGCGAACAGCAGGAAATGATCATACAGCAGTGGATTCAGGATGACGGGAGGTAACAGCATGATCCAATTTACTATTTATGGGGAGCCAGTTGCACAGGGGCGCCCCAGGGCAGCCACAAGAAACGGCATGACCAGGTTATATGATCCAAAGAAATCAAGGGATTTTAAGCAATACGTTAAACTTGCCGCCTCAGATCATCGGCCAAGTTCCTTGCTGACGGGCCCGCTTGAGTTAAGAGTCAAGGTCTATAAATCTACCTTGAAGAGTTTCAGTAAGAAAAAAGCGGCTGAAGCTGAACAAGGATTACTAAGACCCAGCAAAAAGCCTGATGTGGACAATTATATAAAGGGCATTAAAGACGGCTTAAATAAAGTCCTCTGGCATGATGACAGTCAAATTGTAGACCTCCATGTCAGTAAGTATTACAGCCAAAACCCAAGAATCGAAATTCTAGTAAAACCACTATCACAAGAGGAGGAACAATTATGTCTTTCGTTGACTTCAAAGGAATCGTAAAAAAGGTGAACCACAAACCCAAAGGAATTACCGAGGTCGTTCTGGAGGTCCCAACTAAAGAGGTAGGAAGCGGCATTCAAAATTTAGCCGAGATGATTGATAAGGACGTTCAGGCGCAACTGGAGAGCGAGGTTGTACAGTTTAATGTACAAGTCAACGCGCTCACCGATCGCCCGATTATTAATTACACAGTTGGCTCTGATGGAATTGTAAAGGTAGCAGATCCGGAACCAGAACAACTTGAGGCAAACCTCGGGCTTCCTAAAGAGAAGCCAAAAATCGAAGAAGTAACAGAGGAAATCGAGAGAAAGGTTGTTGACTCCTTCATTACTGAAGATATGGCCCCGATCCTTGATGGATTCCCTGTATACATTACTGAAATGGCTAAGCGGCGCATAGAGGGTGAATCATACCGGAAGATTGCGAATGATTATGTAATGTCTGCAGAGGGCCTTATAGACCTTATCAACGAGTACAGAAAAGAAGTTGCTCCGTATGCTCAAGCTTGGTGGGACTGGAAGCAGGATCAGGAAGCGGAGGCAGAGCCGATGGAAAAGCAGGCGCCGCGTGTTCCTCTTGATGAAGCTGATAAACCCGAGCCGTCAACCGAGGATGAAAAAGAGGATGAGAATAAGGACGAGGACGAACACGGAGCGGCATAAATGGGGAGAAGGAAAAAGCAGCCGCGTTGGTATCTGCTGTTTCGCATAGAGGATGGACAAGCTGTCCACCTCTATGAACCTTTAAAGAAATACGAGCTGGTGAGCCGGATCCGGAATGGATGGAGGGTAAGAAGATGACAGAGAAGAGAAAAAAGCTCTTAGAAAAATTGAGTGATTTCCGCATGGTTCCTGGCCATGGTCCTGATCTTTCCGCGATGACAGATGAGCAATTAGAAAAACAACTATGGTTTTTAGAAACTGCTTTCAAGACGGCTTGGGAAGAAGCAGATAATGAGGACGGTGATGATATATGAGCGTAAGACATCATCTGAAAATCTTACCGGAATATTTTAAAGCGCTGAAGGATGGCCGAAAAACTTTTGAAATAAGGCACGATGATAGAGGATTTAAGGAAGGGGATACCCTCTCTCTAAATGAATGGCAGGACGGATACACTGGCCGCTCAATTGAAGTAGAAGTGACATACGTTACAGATTTTGAACAGAAGTCAGGCAATGTCGTTCTCGGCATTAAAAAGAAAGTAGGAGAAGGCGATGATTGAGATATTTGAAGGTGATTGGGTAAGAGCAAAGGGGAACGGGATCGTCGTAACGGGATATGTAGAGGAAATCAGAAGGAACTCAGTTGTTATCCGCCTTGTAGATGGAGAAATAATAAATGCTTCAAGCCGGGTAGTGAAGAAGATGGATGACACGCTGCATGCCGAAGACCTTGATACAATGATTGATTTTTCCTTATTTATGGGGGATGAAGAATGGTTTCGGGAATTGTCTGAACTGAAATACAAACGCGGTGCCCGTATAACATAAAAAAACCGCAGCACAAGGCCCCGGTTTTAGTTAATCTCGACAATTAATTATAACACGGGGAGTGCTGCAATATGAACAGACCTGAAAAAATTGAAAATTTACATCAACTTTCCGTTAAGGACTTAATGGAAGATCAAAAAACGAAGCTGATCATCTTGGATGGCTCAAGCGGGTCAGCCTATCTTGTAGATACACCGGAATATGGAAAGACCATTGTACAGACAGCCAATAGCAAGCACACAAAGCTGAATTACGATTATGGCTTCTTGCCGTAACGCGGAGGGGAACTCCCCTCTTTTTTTGGAGGAATGTTTATGGCCATGAAGGGAGAATGTCTCAGCGCAGACATTACACCGCTTGAAAAAGGAAAAGAGTATTTCCTCTTTCCTTTAGGAGAAAGTCATTTCTACGTATCAAAATTTAACAATGTAAACGCCCATTGCGGAGCCTATCAAAAGAAACTATTCCGGATAACTGATGCCAGTCAGAGTGAAGTGCCTGAACCGAATGAATGGCATCAAATGAGTTTGTTTTGATTCCAAATCAAATAGCAGGGACATTCCCTGCGGGGAGGAAACGGAAATGAGTGAGAGAGTTGAACGGTTAAAACAGCTTACTTACATCCCACAAAAGGAAATAGGATGGCTTCTTGAACAAGCTGAACTGGCTGACAAACAGCGGGCTATCATTGAGGAACACCAGCGCCAGCAGGACATTGCGGTCAATCAATTTCGGCAGGCTCAAAAGGACATTCAGCATCTAAGCGGGGAAAGGAGCAGATACAAGAAGGCTTTACAGCAAACTATTAAGAATATGCAATTCACTATAACGGTTGCCCAAAATGAATTGGAGGGGGAAGCAAAATGAATGAATTGGGAGTGAGAAGACATGGACGGAAGATATAAGCGGTTTATCGTATTCGGCTATGATTTGTTTTACCCGAGCGGCGCCCTGTCTGATAGCATATTTGACTTTGATTCAATCGACGAACTGACAGAACAAACACGAAACACACCTGAAAGATTTTTATACGACACTTTGGAGATATTCGACTTGCAAGAACGAAAAATCATCTGGGAAGGCGGTTCGAGTATCTCTTACCGAGATTTAAAAAAGATTGAAGAGATGATGAAGGAGGATGCACAATCATGAAAAAACGATTCAAATCAATCATGCTATCAGCAGTATTACTTACGGGAGCCGCGGCCGTTGCGCCGTCTGCTTCCGCCGCATGGTCCGGTTGGCAAAATGAATCCGGGTACAGCGGCCGGGTGTTTACGGATGCCACGACTTACACGGCCGGCGCCTCAACGGTGGACTGGAAAGCCGAGAAGAAAGGCTCAAGGGCACTTTATTACACGGCTGGCGTGTACAAGAAGCGTAGCGGCGGCGGGCTGACTGATACAAATTTGGTTCAGCGGGGCAGCTTCAAAACGGCAACGCCTCTGAAATCATTCAATGTGAAATCGATCCGGAATAAGACCGGGAAAGGAACCTATGTCATTCAGCTGGACTGCTATTCTGATTCCGGCAAACGGAACTATATCGGAACATTTGAATCAGCGAAATTTTACGTCAAGTGATTCAATTTCGTTACCAAATAAAATGAGCAATTGCGGACATCAGACATTCGGCATAAGGCTGGGTGTTTGACGCCCGCTCTATTACTTTAAGGAGGGAACAGAGTGCAAGCAGTCAAACAATTGTCATTCATTCCAGAAGTAAATGAAAAAGAAGTACGTAACATCGTCATTAAAGAGCTCAAAACGTATAGATCATTAAAAACCCAAGCGGAAAATAGACAAGAGCAAAAGGAAAAGGGAATCATCGGGCTGTTTCCGCAGTTACGAAAAAACACTGATTATAATGAGCTGAAGGTCAAGCAGATGGATAGGGCGCTAGAGAACTGCCTTGACCAAGATGAGCGCAGTATTCTTGAAAAGAAATATTTGTCTCCAAGAAAAATAAAGGATTTAGAAATTATGACTGAGCTCGGCCTCAAAAGAGATAAGTTTTATCAGGTGAAAAGACAGGCCATCTACAATATCGCGACAGCGCTCGGAATAATCTGAGGGCTGTCTTTTTGTCCGTTAAATTAAATTCATCTTTAGAGTCTCAGCCAAGCGAGAAGGCTTTATAGTCAAGGCTTTTTTCACTGGTGCACTTATTGGTTGCACGATAAAATTGCAATAACTGAAAGGAGGGGTGCAAGTGATAAAAAGAAAAAGGACTCAGAGGAGTTTAGATAATGGATGATAAAAAGAAAGAGGTTCAAAGAAAATATAGAGAAGAGATTAAGAGAAAGAAACAGCAAAAAGAAGATGATAAAAACTTCACAAGAGAAGCCTTTATTGTTGTGACGATAATCGTGCTGTTTATTTTTTTGAATTTCATGTTCAAAAGTTTTTAACAAAAAATCCCTTATCCCCACTTGTACTTATTACCTATTAAGTTTATTATTGGAATAGGTAGAATATTACCAATAAGAAAAGAGGGAGAGATGATGAAAGACTTAAAAGTGTGGAAAATACTCTTACTAACGTTGGTTTGTTCAGTGATTTTTTCTGTCGTGTTTGTGACTGTTCAAAGGATTGACCTGTATTTTAATCCGTCAGAAGTACCTGTTAAATCGATTGAAAAAATAAAATAACTTGTGTGGGGGATAAGGGAAAGTGAAAAAAATATTCTTTGTAAGTGCTATTGTTGCAGGGTTTTTTATGTCTGGGATCGGTGTTAACACGGTTAAAGCGGAAGAGTATAAAATTGATCCTATTGGAGATGAAATTGGTTCGGAAGATGGACGATCTGATGTGATTGATCCAGTTGTAGCAAAAGATGGTCCAGAAGATGGGGTTAACGATGAATCTAGCGTGCAGCCTAAGATCAGAAAAATATCAGATGACATAAGCTTATTTTCTCTTCTAGGAGCCGGAGAGTGGGATTACTTAGGTTCTTCAACATTTAAAACTCGTTCAAAAACATTCTATTCTGGTGGAGGAGACCTTGGAATTCAGATTTCTCAGCCATATATTGGCCCTGGATTCGCATGGCAGTATAAGCTTGTAGAAGAAGATCCAGTTATCAATGATACAGTCTCTCGCTTTAATTTAGCTAACCAAAAAGGAACATACGAAGTAGTATTCAATGTACGTAGTTTTGTTGATGGAGATAATAAAAAAGCAGAATTACACCTGGAGAAACTAACAAACCCTGCAACAAGTGTCTCTACAAAATGGTGGGATTGATGTAAAAGAGCAAGCCTGAGTGGTTTGCTCTTTTTGTATGTCCAAAAAAACACCGATAAAAAGCCGAGAAAATGCCGACAAAAAGCCGACAAAACGGGGGATAAAATGGGTACTTTTTTTAGCTGCGGTTTGTCATACGATAGAGACAAGAAGAAAACGAACGTGAATATCTGTCCCAAAAGGAGAAACCTGCGGACGCTGATCTTTTGCATGAGTCTATTTGTGCATCTGATTAGTGGCCGCTTTTTTTATGGCAGATTGGGAGACGCACCTTTCCCGTATCAAGTGTGCACTCGGATGTATCGAATGACAATGAAGGCCGTTAGCTTCACAGGAGGAGCGGCTGGAGTCTATGCAGTATTGCGCGCGATAGTCACGGGGAACGCAAACGGTGAGATCCCGATTGCAAGGAAAGTCTTTTAAACCGGCTCTCCATTTTCTTTGCTTACCTCCTGGGGAAAATCGGCGGGCCACAAATAAATAAAAGCGAATAGCGTAAGGCGGTGCTTATTCGGCAAGGAGAAATGAAAGATGAAGATGAGAGACATTTTATCTGCAGAAACGAAACAGCAACTTGAAAAAGAGAAAAGCCCCTCAACAAAGGAAGCTGATCCTTTGACGAGAAGGGATTGGGAAGAAATCATGGGAGTCAGAAAAGACACCTATAAACGGACAGGCGGCCGTATTCGCCGTAAACAATAGTAATATGTTTTTCGTCCATGTCAATTACCGTTAATAAACCATATTTTATAGTGAGTTAAGCCTCCCATTGTTAAGCGAGGATCAACAAAGAGGGAGGCTTTCTCAGTGAATTCGGGCGGTTCTAACAGCAGCATAATATTTGCTTGCAAAATAATTATTCCCTGCAAAATATGGTTTTATTCAGATGATTTAGGCGCTTTCTTAAGTGGGAGGGCGTTTTTTATGTTCTCTGTAAACTGCTTCTAGTAAGTCTCAGAATAGACAATTGGCGGTTAACGGCTTGAATGTGGAGGCAGCAGGCATTCAAAACCGCTATGACCCACGCTTTGTTATACCGTTCTCCTTTAAAGCGTTGAAAATGAATCTTTTTGACCACGTTGAAAACAATTGTGATATTTTCTTACAAATTTTCTTGAAAAGGTTAAAAATTTACTAAAATTTTTATTAAATAAGACTCAATTGATTGACATGACCGATCGATTTGTCCCGTGGTCTAATTTCTTTTCTGCCCATTTATATGATTTATTACTTATCGGAAAATACTAAATTTTCATCATTTTTCTAAACGAGAAACTTTATATACTGGTTTCATAGAAAGGAGGGGGGCATAAAGCAGGAAACGAGTATTAAGTTGTCTGTTGTTAGCCTATGGATATCTTTAAAATCTAAAGGAGGAATTGAATTGAATAAAAAGATAATCACATCCGTCACCGCTCTGATGCTCGCTACTTCCAGTCTGCCTGCTTTTGCCCACGCTAAAGAAAAAGAGGCTGAACCCACTGTTTCCTCAGCACCAGCCGTTAAACAAACAATGAACCTTAATCAGCCTAAAGCCGGAACTGGTATCCCTGGTGTTAATTTCAATGTAAATCTTGACGTCCTCGGCATAGCAAATTCAATCCGAGATGCTGTTGTGCAAAACGCAAATCGACCGGGTTTTGTCAAAAATATGATGGAATCTACTTTTTACTCTGCGGGGCAGAAATATAATGTCATGGTATTTAATTTGGCCCAGAATTACGACGATCACTTCAGAGGCGTCAAATTCTATGGATCTGCCGTTCTAAATGGAGTGGTATACGGGATCTGGGTGTTTGAAGATGGGGAATTCACAAACCAAGGAGATGGCGGCTGGGATAACTGGGCGTTCAGAGGCTGGTTTGACAGAGATGGCAAATACGTAAAATTTTATAGACCGTAAAACATCAAAAAGGTATGCGGTTGAAAAGTGAAGTGACACACCTTTTTGATGTTTTGTAGAAAGCAAACGGAATATAACTTAAGCATCCTTCGGGGTGCTTTTTTATTTGTACCAGGAGGCGATACATCATGAATATTAGAACTATACCAGTAGAAAAGATTAACCCCGCTACATACAATCCTCGGATTGATCTTCAGCCAGGTAATCCCGATTATGAAAAATTAAAGTCTTCAATAAATAAATTTGGTACTGTAGAACCTCTTGTGTGGAACGAGAGAACAGGGAATTTAGTTGGTGGCCATCAACGATTTAAAATACTTATGGAGCGCCAGCCGGCAGAGTTAGAAGTATCAGTTGTAAACCTGAGTGAAACCGATGAGAAAATACTCAATCTTGCACTCAACAAAACCGGCGGCGACTGGGACGAGGATAAGCTCGAACAAATACTAAGAGAATTAAACGATCTTAATATAGACATTGATCCCACTGGATTTAGTACAGAGGAATTAGAAGGCATACTCGATTTAGATGTATCTGAAGATGTTGATTTTGATTTTAACGAGTCTGGGGAAACAAATACTAATGAGAGTTTAGTTGATAGGTTTATCATCCCTCCGTTTTCAATTTTCGATGCTCGCCAGGGGTATTGGCAGGAAAGAAAACGGGCATGGCACGCTATAGGAATTAGTTCAGATGAAGGAAGAGAAGAGAATCTTTTATACCCGGATTTTTCGAAGTACGCAAAAAAAATGAAAGGAACGTCAATTTTTGATCCTGTCTTATGTGAAATAATTTATAAATGGTTCAATATTGATGGCGGAAAAATTTATGATCCGTTCGCGGGTGGAAGTGTAAGAGGGATTGTGGCTTCTTTCTTAAATTATGAATATTACGGAATCGATATAAGGGAGGAGCAGGTTAAAGCAAATAAAATGAACGCAGCTACTATTGAAGGGCTAAAAATGCCTAACTGGATTTGTGATGACAGTTTAAATGTTAACAGTCACATTACTGAAAATGAAATAGATTTGATGTTTAGCTGCCCGCCTTATGGTGATCTTGAAGTTTATTCCGATAATCCAAATGATATTAGCACTATGGAGTATGATGATTTTGTTGCCGCTTATTCGGAAATAATAAAGAGGGGTGCCTCCAGGCTGAAAAATGATAGGTTTGCAGTTTTTGTGGTCGGTGATATAAGAGATAAAAAAGGCATATACAGAAATTTTGTTGACGATACCAAAAAGGCATTCCTGGAATCGGGCCTTCACTTTTATAACGAGATAGTTCTTATTAATGCATTTGGAACAGCTGGTGTAAGAGCAGCGAATACCTTTGTTAATAGAAAAGTAGTAAAGGTTCATCAAAATGTGTTGGTTTTTTATAAAGGAGATCCAAAGAACATAAAGGATAATTTTAAAGAAATTGATGTTTCCCACTTGGAAGAATTTATTGAGGAAGCATAAATAAAAAGACGCCCCATCAGGCGTCATCTTAAAAAAGAAGTTAATGAAACTTTACGAGGGCGTTGGTTATATTTCTTTGCGATAGCCACTGCTTTTTCATTTACTCTAATCAAGTAAGGTTCTATTTTAATTATCGCTTCCTCTCGGCTTAAGTGCCCCATTTTGTAGGCTGCACGAGCCGCTTCTGCCGTAGTTTTAAGATCTAAAATATCTTTATTCATATCTATCCTCTCCTTTGCTCTGACAGCATATATGAGTCCTACACAGAACTCGAGAGGTTTTTGGGAAAAAATCAAAAAAAGAGGGTGCTGCTAACACCCTCCAATCACAACAGAGATAGCTCCCTGTCGAGAGCGTGATCATGACGCGGCCGCGTTTGTGGGAAATCACGCTCTGATTCATATTGTAATGGAGGACGGGGAGCATGACAAGAGAAAAAACAAACGTATGTTCCTATTCTGATGAAGAGAAGGAAAAGCTTCTGCTTTTACATAAAGCCGATGTTCTTGAAAATATCAGTGAATCAAAAGAGAAGTATCGGAAAATCGTTAGTGCAGGCATTGCACAGTGGATCAGAGACTTTCAAAACGGTCGAATAGAGGTAAACACTGTGGACGACTTAAAAAAGCTCATAGAGCTTGATATACAGCTTCAGAAGGATGAAGAAATATAAGTTATCTCACATTTTTGTGTTTTTCTCTCCTCTTAGTATAATATTCATAAAGGGGAGGTAAAACATGGAAGTCATTCATTATAATAGTTCTTAGTAACTTGTCATAAGTCCTTAGAGAATATAAAAAATATAAGGAGCGAATTTAATGACATTAAATTTTACAAAAGAGCAGCGAGCTATATTAATCAACCAAATGGAAATCCTAAAAAGATTAGACCCTCAAAGCGAGGCTGAATATGAAAGAAACATAGAAGTGCTTTATAATGGCTATTCTCACTTTTATGAAGAGATTTTTGGGCACATTGAAGATGAGTTTTCTCCTGAAATTACCCGTAAGGTTTTTGATGTTTTAACTATGTATAGAGCTCTATATTTTGGCTTCAAGAATCTGACAAGTGAAGAACAAGAGGAAATTTCTGAAGAAGATGTTTTATTCCAAGGGTTTGATGGGAATGAAGAACCGGATCATTACTGTTTTGCAAACCATGTTGTGAAAGAAGCGGGACTTTATTCTGAAATGGAAGACCTGATCAAAGAAGGAAAGATAGAAATGAATTCTCATAGAAACAGAGTTCGTTATTATAATGAGTTGCTCTCACGTTGGACAAAAGTCAGAGAAGATGCTGGCGGAGAACATCTAACACTTCAACAAATAAAAAATGTATTAGGTAAATGATCAAAAGGCCTCGTAAGGCCTTTTTGATTTTCTAAAAACAAACTCAAACTCAATTAGATGGCTCGGGGGTGGGTGATGATGTAATGCCAAGAAAAAGAGATCCACGCAGAGACGAGGCTTTTCATTTGTGGAAAGAGAGCGGCGGAACCAAGAAATTAAAAGACATTGCCGATGAATTGGGCGTCACCAGCAGCACTGTCCGCAAATGGAAAGCGAATGATAAATGGGAAGAAAAAATCAATGGGAGCGCTCCTAAATCGAAAGGGAGCGCTCCTTTTCGTCCGGGCGCTCCAAAAGGTAACAAAAATGCCCGGGGTAATAAAGGAGGCAAGGCGCCGCCTGGCAACAAAAACGCCAAAGGGAACAGAGGCGGTGCCGCTCCCAAAGGAAATAAAAACTCTGTGCGTACAGGTGAGTATGAATCAATCTTGTTTGATTTCATGGATGATACAGAAAAAGAGCTGTTTGATCAGATTGAAACTGACCCGCTCTATCAAATTGAGTTAACGATCCGGGAGCTTTATTTAAAAGAGCGGCGTATGATGCAACGCATTATGAGAATTGAAAATGGATTAAATGAGAAGCAGCGCCGTGTTCTTCAACAAATGCGCAAGGTAAAAGACATCATCCCAACTAATGACAAGAAAACAGGACTTGTAAAGCATGTGCCGCTTATGAACGAGCGGCTGGTTGTCACGGAAGTGGAAGAAACAGCGATGCGGTCCATTGACGATATCTTAAATATTGAAGAAGCAATGACCCGTGTTACCGACAGGCGGCTGAAGGCTATTCGTCAAAAGCATGATATCACCCGCTCTATGGATGAACACGATCTGAAGCTACGCGCCATGTATCTGACAAACGAGACAAAACAAGCTGAGCTTGAACGCTTGACCGCAAGACCTGTGGATAACTCTGTGAATATCATAATAGAGCGTAAGCGCAAGGATAAGGATGACAGCTGATGACTGTTAAAAAAGTAAACCCACATTTCGAGGATTTCCTTTTTGACTGGAACCAAAAGTTTCAGTTTTTGGTTGGCGGCTATGGGTCATCGAAAAGCTATCATGCTGCGCTGAAGATCATTCTGAAATTACTCACAGAGAAGCGGACAGCGCTTGTTATCCGGGAAGTTTATGACACACACAGAGACTCAACCTTTTCTCTCTTCGAAGAGATTGTCAACGAATTAGAGATTGATCACGTTGTTAGGTGTGTTTCGTCACCGATGCAAATACGGTTTCCGAATGGCAGCCGAATTATTTTTAAAGGGCTGGATAAGCCGGCCAAGCTGAAATCAATTAATAACATTTCGATCATATGGATTGAGGAATGTTCTGAGGTGAAGTATGAAGGCTTTAAGGAATTGCTTGGGCGCCTACGTCACCCGACATTGCCGCTCCACATGATTCTTTCTACAAACCCGGTCGGAGAGGATAACTGGACATTCCGGCATTTCTTCAAAGATGACCGCCAAAAACGGTTTGTGCTTGATGATAAAGAGCTTTATGAAAAGCGGACGATCGTTGTGAATGACACCTATTATCATCATTCAACTGCGGAAGATAATCTGTTTCTGCCCGAAAGCTATGTGAAGCAGCTCGATGAACTGAAAGATTATGATCCAGACCTTTACCGTATTGCGCGGAAGGGGCGCTTTGGCGTTAATGGTGTGCGGGTTCTTCCTCAATTTGAAGAGCGTCCGCACGAAGAAGTCATGGAGGCTATCGAAAACATTCACCGCCCACTTAAACGAGTCGGCATGGACTTTGGTTTTGAGGGATCGTATAACGCTATTGTCCGGCTCGCTGTGGACACGGAGAAGAAGTACCTCTATATCTATTGGGAGTATTACAAAAATCAAATGACGGACGATAGGACGGCCGAAGAGATAAAGGAATTTGCGGAGACAAAGGAATTGATCAAAGCGGATGCCGCCGAGCCGAAAACAATCCGTTATTATCAGCAGCAAGGGTTCAATATGGTGGGGGCTCGGAAGTTCCAGGGTTCACGTCTTCAATACATTAAGAAGATCAAGCGGTTTAAAAAGATCATTTGCTCTGACCGTTGTGAAAATACGGTGTATGAGCTGAAGCCGCTCACCTATGCTACCGATAAGCTGGGTCACATCATTGAAGACAAGTTCACGATTGACCCACATACTTTTTCAGCGATATGGTACGCGCTGGATGATTACGAGGTTTCCGATCTTAAAGAAAAACCAAAAGGACGCCCGCAGCGGGCCAGACCGGTTAGGGAAGAAAGGGGGTTATCAGATGACGAAGCAATCAGTCAAAGCACGAGTGATTAAAGCCGCTCCGCCTGCCGAAACGACAAAACAAATATATGCTGATGAATTTGCAGGCCATTACACGGAAAACATGATCATGGAGCCGCCATACAACCTGAAGGAATTAAAAATGATAGCTGAGTATTCAACAATGCTCCAGCAATGTGTGGATGCCTATAGGACAAATATTCTTGGTTTTGGCTTTGACATGCGATACACAAAGGATATCAATTCACATGAAGTAGATCCTGCAGAAAAAGCGGATGCGGATAAAGAATGGCAACAGCTCGAGGAGTTCATAAAGCATCTTCATTTTGATGAATCAGCAGAAACACTGCTCGGCTTCTGTTTAGAAGATCGGGAAAAGACAGGAAACGGATATATAGAGGTTATCCGTAACGGTAAAAATCAGCCTGCCGGCATTGAATACATGGCTGCGGAATATGTCCGGGTGTGCAAGCTATCTGATCCTATAGAAGTTCCTTTCAAATACTTTGAATCAGGTCAACTAAAGACTATGAAAAGGCAGAAGCGGTTTCGGAAATATGCTCAGATGATTGATGGGCGAGTCATTTATTTTAAGGAGTACGGCGACCCGCGCACCCTTAACCTTGAGACAGGGCAGTATGAAGAAAACACTCCTATAGAAAAGCAGGCCAACGAGGTTGTGCATTTTAAGATAGGAAGCGGCGCTTATGGGAAGCCGCGGTGGATCGGTCATATTGTCAATCTATACGGCGCCCGCAAAGCAGAAGAGCTGAATTTCATGTACTTTAAACAAGGCCGGCATATTCCCGCTGCTATTACGATCGAGAACGGAATGCTCTCGGAGGATTCGTATAAACAGCTGCAGGACTATATGAACGGCCTTGAAGGCGTGGAAAACTCACATAAATTTCTTTTGCTCGAAGCTGAAGGGATAGCCAAAGGGAAGAATATTCATGGTGATGAAGAAATCGTACCGGTCAAAGTGGACATCAAGTCACTGGCCGAGATTCTTCAGGAAGATGCTTTGTTCCTGGAATATGACCAAAAGAGCCGGGATAAAATCCGCTCTGCTTTCCGGTTACCGCCGATTTATACCGGGGAAGCGCAGGATTACAACAGGGCGACAGCTGACACAGCCAGAAAGATTACTGAAGAGCAAGTCTTTCAGCCGGAACGAAATGTACTTACCGGCAGACTGAACGCGTTATTTTTAAATGATCTTGAAATTCATAAAGTAGAGCTGCAGTTGAAAGGCCCGGACTTTCAGGATCCGCTTGAAATTGCAAAAGTGCTGACTCCTTTCATTACGGCTGGTGCTGTATCACCTAACGATCTGAGGGATCTGGCCGGGCGCGTACTCGGCAAAACGCTTGAGGAATGGCCGGAGGAAGAATACAATCGGCCAATTGGTAAGAACGAATCAACGCCTGCAGCGGATCCATTTACGGCTCTGTTTAAATCCGAGAGCGGCACTCCTGATGTGATCGGGCTGTTGAAAGATATGCGGGATGTGTTGGAGGATTTGAAAAATGAACAAAACCGATAAGCTGCTGGTCAGTCTTAACTCATTCATTCAAAAAGCCGAGGAAAGCGAAGGTCAGAAGCTTGTGGAGACGATTCCTGACTTCCCCGGCCGCTCTAGGATACCTCGTTACGTGGAAGATTATGAAAAAGGCATCGCCAGATTGTTCAGGAGCCAGCGTAAGAGGTTTTTAAAAGGATTGAACGGCTTTGTAAGCAAAGCTGATTCAGAGACGCTACAGGAGCTTCTGGTGTTTTTTACGCAGAACCTTTTTGCAGAGGATGATTTTCAGGAAGAGTTCCAGGAACTGACCGAGGATTTTCTGCAGCAGACGCTTGAAGAGCTGGCCGCTGTCATAATGGATTCAATCGATCCTGAAGTTCCGTTCAAAGTTCTTTCCGCTCGCTCGATCGACTGGATTAAGGGGTGGTCAAAGAGACTGGCCGAGATTATGCAGCTCAACACACATGAGGCGGTGGAAACGGTGCTGACGGAAGCTATTGACTCAGGCTCGTCTATCCAGGAGATTGAACTGACTCTGAAGGATATGCCGCATTTCGATAGACCGAGAGCCCGGACAACGGCCATAACCGAGGTGCTTGCCGCTTCCTCTGCCGCTCAGCATGAATCTTATACGCAGTCCCCGGCGGTATCTAAAAAGAAATGGCGGCACAGCGGAGGAAAGAAAAACAACCCGCGTGAGAATCATATAGACCTCGACGGCACCATTGTTGGTGTTGATGAAGAATTCAAGATACCAGGAAGCAGCGAAACCTGTATGTATCCGCGAGACACAAAGCTTTCCGCTGCTGAGCGGGTTCATTGTCATTGTGTATTATCTCCTGTAGTAGATAACAAGATTTTAGGTTTGTCAGCTGACGAAAAAGAAGAGATTCGCAGAGAAGCCTTAGCAAACATGGAATAAAATAGTATAATCTCCATATCAAACTAGGAATGGAGAATTAGCTATGGAATGGAGCAAGGTTTTTGATCTTCTAAAAACAATCTTAACTTCATGGCCGTTGGCTGCAGTAGTAATAGTATTTGCTATTCGTAAAAGTCTAAAGACGGTTATAGAAAATAGGCTATTTAGCTTTAAAGTAGGGAACGTAGAGATTATTTTCGATAGACTCTTGGAAAAAGTGGATCAAAGTTTACAAGAGGCGAGTCAACGATCTGAAGAAGAAAAGGTAGATTCTGAGACAATGAAAGAAGCTGAGAATACTAAAACAGAAAAATTTGAATACAAGCTACCAGAGACCCCGCCTTCAATCGTAAAAGAGTCGAATGATTATTCTTACATTGTAGCAACAAAGCCAAGGCTATTAGTGAAAGAATCCTGGAGGGAAGTTGAACGTAAAATTAGAAGTTTAGTGATCGAAAGTGGAGGTAACGATTTTCGTTTCAAGCACCCTAAAAATAGCATGATTTATTTAACTAAAGAATACCCACAGTTAGGGAAAGCACTTAAGTCTCTTTTAGAGCTACGAAACTTCTTATTAAATGAAAACTACGAGCTAAAAAGTGTCGATGCGACTATTTTTCGTTCTCGGTGTCTAAGCGCAATTGACGAATTAAATAAATACATGGAAAAGTCTAATGTTGCAAATTAGTTTCTTGAAAGGAGGTGAACAAAATGCCAAGAGAATTGGTGAACGCAAAAATCACACATGTTTCTTATGTAGACAAGGCTGCTAATCAAAAGCAGTTCTTTTTTATGAAATCAGAAAAACAGCCGGACTTTCAAAAGGAAGTCAAGGTCCTTGCAAAAGAAGCGGACGAGCAAAAACTTGTTTACGGTATCGTTTATGAACCGGACACAGTGGATGCTCACGGGGATTTCATGACAGCTGCAGAAATTGAGAAGGCCGCTCACGGCTTCCTGAAAGATGCCCGTGAAATTGATAAGCAGCATGACTTTCAAGGCGGTGTCGGTGAAGTTGTTGAATCTTATGTCGCCCCTGCTGATTTTGAAATGAACGGTGAAACCATCAAAAAAGGATCCTGGGTGCTTGTGACAAAGGCTTCCGAGGCAGTTTGGGATGAAATCAAAAAGGGCGAGATTACCGGTTATTCAATGGCCGGCATCGCGGATATCGCAAAACAAAAAGAAAAGCCTGTTTCTCCAGAGGACAACCACGAGAAAGGGCTTTTTAATTTGGTCAAAAACTTTTTTAATGCCAGTGTGGCCAAGGGCGCGGTTCGGGACAAATATGACGAGGGGCGCCAACGCCGTGAGTTTTGGGCCGCACAAGATGCGTTAAACTCAGCTTTATTCAAATGGGACTATCCCGGAGAGATGGAAAATGACCCTGCAAAAATCAAAGAAGCTCTGCAAGACTTCGTGGATATCGCTCAGGATGTATTGATTTCCGATGACATTCTAAAAGCGATCGGGCCGAAGCCGGAAGAGCTGCAAAAGGCCGGCCGGAAATTCTCGGCTTCAAGCTTACAAGAAATTAAAAGCGCTCATACCGCTCTCGGCAACTTGCTGAGTCAGGTGGAGACGGAAGGAGAGGAAGAAGAAATGAACTCAGAGGATGTAGCAAAATCCATCGAAGCAGCGTTAGAGCCAATTCAGAAGCGGCTCGCGGAATTGGAAAAAGAGGAAGAACCTAAAAAGAAGAAAGACGAGGAAAAAGCATCTGAGGAAGAAGAGGCTGAGAAGTTGAAAAAAGCCATCACAGACGCTGTTCAACCGCTCGCTGATCGTATTGATGCCATTGAAAAAAGCCGCGGCTTTTCTAAACAAGAAGAGACCACGCAGGAAACCGCAGATGTTAAAAAATCAATCTGGGCCGGGCTTCTTTAAGTAGAAGCGGCAAACACAAGGAGGATCACATGAGAAATCACGAGGTAATTGAAAAGGCAGAGATGACGCTTGCCAGCTTAAAGAGCGGCGGCATGATGAACCCAACACAGGCAAATGCTTTTATTCGAATGGTTCAAGATGCGCCGACTATCTTAAATGAGGCGCGTGTCATTCCTATGGATCACGATACGCAAAAAATTGAGAAGATCGGGTTTGGGCAGCGGATTCTCAGAGCTGCCCAGGAAGGTGTTTCGCTGACAAAAGATCAAAAGGTTGTTCCGTCAACAAGCACTGTCAGCTTGAGCACAAAAGAAGTCATTGCAGAAGTAAATATCACCTATGACACACTTGAAAACAACATTGAAAAAGAGGGATTGCAAAATACAATTATGCAGATGCTCGCTGAACGTGCGGCCGTTGATATTGAAGAGCTGTTAGTAAACGGTGATACAGCATCTTCAGACTCATATCTTGCGCAAATAGACGGAATTCGAAAGCAAGCCACATCTCATATTGTGGATGTAGCGGGCGAAGAGCTGACTCGCCAGGTCTTCAAGCGTGGATATAAAGCAGTTCCTTCAAAATATCTCCGGATTCCGCAGGAGTACCGTTTTTATACCTCTCCTGGCATGGAAGTTGAATGGAAAGACCGAGTGGCTGACCGTCAGACTTCTTTAGGAGACACTGCGGTACAGGGCGGACTTTCTTCAGCGTTTGGTGTTCCGGTCAAAGGCATTGCCAACTTGCAGCCGTACACCACAGGTGAAGGGGATAGCGCGTCAGATGTGTCAGATATTATCCTGACTCACCCGAAAAATATCATTCTCGGTTTTTCGCGCAACATTCGTATTGAAGTAGATAAGGATATCCGCCGCCGTATGTTCGTGATCGTCCTGACGGCTAAGCTGGACAGTAAATTCGAAGAAGAAGACGCTGTGGCTAAAATCATCAAAGTGAAAGAGTAGGTGAATAAAATATGGCCGACACATATACAGCGAAGTTGATAGCAGGTCAGACATACGATGTTATGGGGTATGTCTTCCTGCTTAATCAAAAGCGTGAAGTGGAGAAGCCCGTCTATTCTTATTTGAAGAATAATGAGCAGTTTGAGTGTCATTTAATTAAAGAAGAGCCGAAGGAAACGGAAAAACCTAAAAGCGATGATGACACGGCAACAAAGAAGAAGTACACAGAAACAGATTTGAAGGGCATGAATAAAACTGAACAAGAAGCCATTGTTACTGATCTTGGCGGCAATCCGTCTGACTTCAAGAATGCAGATGAAAGAATTGCCTTCATCCTTGAACAACAAGGAAAAGAAGAGTGAGCGGCATGTTAATTACCCCCGCTGACTTAAAGGCTTACTCGGTTTTTGATTCAGTCAAAGATCGGCCGGACGTGCTGCTTACCCAGGACATCATAGAAGCCGTTGCTGAAATTTCGTTAGAAGTTGGCCATGATTTTTCAGGGGAGGAATATGATCCTCTTCCTGAAAGGGTCAGGCTTGCCGTTTTAAAGATGGCGCAGTTTTATGCACTGATCAATTCGGATGAGTCAATCACAAAAGGATACACGTCCGAGAAGATAGGCGATTATTCGTACACTCTCGGGAATGGAAGCACCATTCAAAAACCCAATATCTATTCACTGATTAAGGATTACGTGGTGCCGGCTGATTCAGATCTTGAAGGCACAGAAGTAAAAATGAGGATGAGGTCTATATGAGTTACCGCTCCTTATTGACTCACCGGTGCGATGTTTATCATCTGCAGGAGAAACACGAAGATCAAAAAATGAGATACGGCGTGCCTGTTCCCGATGCACCGCCTGCTTACTCTTATCCCGATGAGCCTGATATAAAGAGTCAGCCCTGCTATTTTACTGAGAAGAGCCAATCAATTGTTCAGCAGGAGCCGAACGCGGCCATCTATCAGTCATTTATGATTCATTTCCCTGCTTCTGCAGATATTCGAATCAATGACAGAGTGAAATGGGAAGGCACTGCCTACAAACTGCAGCAGCCGCGTTTGATTAAAAATCACCATTGGGAAGTGACGGCGGTCAGGGAGGTTAATTACCTATGAGAATTAAGGGGCTCGATCAATTCGTTCAAGCGCTGCACCAGGCAACCCACGGAGGACTGCGGCAAGAATATGAGATTTGGCTTGAAGGAATGGGGTATCAATTCCTTGATATTGTCCAGGATGAAGTGATCCAGACTCAGACGGTAGACACGCGCCGCCTGCTTAACTCATTTCATAAGGGCGATCAGGAGAACATCTTTTCTATGACAGCCGGTAAATTAAAGCTGGATGTTGGAACGAATCTGGATTATGCCTCTTACGTCAATGACGGGCATTTTACCATTGATCCGTCCAAGAATCAGGACCGTCGCTGGGTGCCGGGCCGGTGGAAAGGTGATCGCTTTGAATATGATCCTGCTGAAAAAAACTCCGGAATGCTGCTGAAGTTCAAATGGGTTGACGGTTCAGGGTATTGGGATAATGCAATGGCCATCTTTGAAATGATGTTTGAGCGCAGTCTTGAGCGGAAGCTCCAGCAATGGATTGAAAATAAATTTTAGGCGGTGGCAGCAGCATGAATAGTGAAGTTGGCTCAATCATGGGCTATCTATACAATTTGTATCCTGTCCAGGTATATGAGGAAGAGATACCGCAAGACTTCGCGGTCCCATCTCTTTACTTCCCGCCGGCTTCTACCGCCGACGGTCCAGACACAGTTTCAACATTTCAGAAAGTCTATGTGCTAAACGTGAAGCTTTTTCATAAAAATGCACAGAAGGCTCATACAGAAGCGGAAAGGATAGCGGATGTCCTTAGAAGTAAGAGAGGATTAATCCCACTCCTGAAGGAATCTGGTGAAGGTACGGGTGATTTTATTCGTCTGTCACGGATTGAAACCCGAGTAACGGATGATTATGCAAGTATTGTCCTGAATTGGACAGGCCGCTATTGGTACGAGCGAGAAGAAAAGCCAGCTCTGAATGATTTTGATTTTACAAGCGGGGTGAAATGATGGCCACTAAGTCAGAAAAAGCAGAAACTGCTTTCTATATCAAGGATTTGAGGGGGCACAGTCGTGAGCTCTTTGGGGTAAAGCCCGAAGTATTTGACGGTGCTCTTTTTCATGTAGACAAAGAAAGAATTACAAAAACAGAAGCGAAGAAGCTCATAACTCAGTTTCTTCAAAAGGAGGTTAAATAGATGAACGGCGGAACATTTACACCAGGCAAGGAAAAAGAGCGTGCGGGTATCTACTTTAATTTTAAAACGACCGCCGAGGATCGTGTGTCTGTCGGTGAAAGGGGAACCGTGGCGCTCCCGATCGCATCTAGTTGGGGAGAGCTGAAAAAATTCATTTCTATCTCTTCCATTGAGGATTTGAATAAGAAGATCGGATTAAACATTGATAATCCTTCGCTCCTTCTGCTGCGTGAAGCAATGAAGAAGGCAAAAACAGTATTGCTTTATCGGTTGACTGAGGGTCTTCGCGCATCTGCAGAAATCAGTGAAGGCGTTAAGGCAACCGCTCTTTATGGCGGGACCAAAGGGAATGACATCATTATCCGTATCACTGAGAATGTCATTGATTCAAAAAAGGTTGATGTCATTACGTATCTCGATGAGTCAGAAGTTGATAAGCAGACCGTAGCGGCCGCGGAGGAATTGAAGGCAAACAGCTATGTATCCTTTACTGGAAAAGGAGATTTGACCGTATCCATCCCGCTTACCGGTACATCACCTGCCGATGCAAGCGGAGACCTACCGGCATCCGCCGGCACCCGTCTTTCCGGCGGCACAGATAAGATCCCAACGAACGCCGACTATATGGATTTCTTAGATGCAGCTGAAACGGAATACTTCGACACCATTGCTCTGCCAGTAGAAGACAATGACCAGCTGAAAGCCACGTTCGTGGCATTTGTGAAGCGGCTAAGAGATAACCAAGGTCAGAAGATTCAAGGCGTCCTCTCGAATTATAAAGGGGATCATGAAGGCATTATCAATGTGACAGGCGGGGTCCTGCTGGAAGACGGTACTGAGATTACGCCTGAAAAAGCTACTGCCTGGGTGGCCGGGGCCAGCGCGGGGGCTACCTTTAACCAATCCCTTACGTTTGTTGAATATGAAGGGGCTGTGGACGTTTTAAACCGCATTGATAATGATGAAATTGTTGAACGACTCGCTAAAGGTGAATTTTTGTTCACTTTCGATCCCCGCGATAAGGCGGTGGCTGTTGAAAAGGATATTAACTCCCTGACCAGCTTAACGGCTGAGAAAAACAAGGTGTTCCAGAAGAACAAAATTGTTAGGGTCCTTGATGCAATTAATAACGATCTGACATCTCAGCTGAAAGCATTAATTAAGTCCAGAAAAGCGAGCGGTAGCGATGTCCCGGCTTCGGATGACGGCCTACAGTTCGTGAAAACCCTGATCACTCAATACATGGGAATCCTTCAAGATGGGGGCGGCATTACGGGGTTTGACTCTGAGTCTGATATCGCGATTGTTCTAAATGAGGATCGGGATGGATTCATCATTGACTTGGCCGTGCAACCTGTTGATGCAGCAGAGAAATTCTACTTTAACGTGGAGGTGAAGTAAGGTGGCTTTTAAAGCGCAGAATACGATATCTGGTAAAGAGGGGCGCCTCTTCTTGGATGGTGAGGAATTGGCTTTTATCAAAACGTTTGAAGCAAACGTGGAGAAAAACAAATCAGAAGTCAATGTCATGGGCCGCCGTATGACCGGCCACAAAACAACTGGTGCGAATGGAACGGGAACAGCGACATTTTATAAAGTCACATCCCGCTTTGTGCAGCTGATGCTGAACTATGTGAAAAAAGGTGAAGATCCGTATTTCACTCTGCAAGCGGTGCTTGATGATAAATCATCTGGCCGGGGGACTGAGCGGGTTACTCTCTATGATGTGAACTTTGATTCTGCGAAGATCGCGGGGCTGGATGTGGATTCCGAAGCATTGGAAGAGGAAGTGCCGTTTACCTTTGAGGACTTTGATCTTCCTGAAAAGCTGAAGGATTCGTTTTAATTAAAATGGTGCCACATTCAGAAACGCCATTTTAGTTACTTTTTGTAATAATTTTTTGTTTGCAATTGCTAATTTATTATTAACTTTGCTATACTAAATGTATATAAAAATGTCAAATAGACGTTTTTAAAAGGTTAACGTCTTGGTTTTTTGCATAAAATAAAAATGACCCGGCTGCAACCGGGTCGGTATAAATGTTGGCCCATCAAGAGGGCTGGCTTAACAACTTCATGAAAGATTTACGGATAGACTTCACCCTTTAACTTTTCCACGAGCTCAAGGGTGGGTCTATTTCTTTTTTATATAAGTCAACAGGGCAATTATAAAAGAGCCGAAAGCAAGCATAAGCATTAATGCTTGAAACGTTGACATGAGCATCACCCCCCTTCATGAGGGAGTGAGCCAGACCGCCCTTGAGGTGTTGAAAGCCAATTCATTTATACTAAACCATATTGTACCATAACACTCTCAAAAGCCGAGAGTGTTTTTTATTGTCTGAAGACAAACAAAACAAAAGGAGCTAATTAACATGAGCGAAAAACAAAACGAAAAAGTATATGATCTTTCATTCTTTATGCCAGGACAAACAATCGAAGCGGAAGAGGTAAAAGTGCCGATTTCAAAGCGGTTTAAAGACAAGGCGGGGAACGTGGTTCCGTTCGTTTTCAAAGCAATTACGACTGAGCGCATCGATGAGTTAGAGAAAGAAAACACAACATACAAAAATGTCAAAGGCCGCGGCCGTGTGAAAGAACTGGACAGCCAGCGCTTCTATGCACGAATTGCTGTTGAAACGACTGTTTACCCGAACTTTAAATCAAAAGAGCTGCGTGAAGCTTACAAGACAGAAGATCCGGTGGAAGTGGCAAAGCGCATCCTTTCTGTCGGCGGGGAATACGCTAACTGGCTGAACAAGGCAATCGAGATCAACGGTTTTGAAGATGATCTGGAAGACCTTGAAGAAGAAGCAAAAAACTAATACGGGGCGGGGATAAGGAGGCTGTGTATTTCTATTTCGCAATGCACGAGCTGAAATATTCCCCGTCTGAATTGAGAGAGCTCTATGAAGCTCCGCGTGAATACAAGGCGCTGCTGTACGGCGCAATTGCTTATAAACTTGATTTGCTTGAAAAAGAAGCGAAAAAATCATAGGTAGCTGTTAGAAAAAGAAGCAGAGAAAGGAGGAAAATAACCATGGCGAAACTAACAGCCACATTTGATCTACACGATAAGATGACCAAAAAGCTCCGCAAAATACAAGGAAATGCTGAAAGACTTCAGAGGGCCGCTAATGGCCCTCTTGTTTTTGAAGCTGATGACCGGACACAACGGACCATACGGAGGATAGACCGCTCAGCTACCCAATTGACGCGGCGCCCCCGCTCTCTCGATGTCCGTCTCGATGATCAAGCTTCAGGAGGGTTAACTCGCATCAGGCGGCAGACTGAGGACATCACAGAAGGGGAACATGAGGTCAGGGTATCGGTGGATGACCGGGCGACCCCGCGTCTGCGTTTAATCAGGGGAAGTCTGTCTGATTTACAACGATCAGACGCAACGCCGACTGTCTCCGTCAGAGACCGCGCATCTGGGGATTTAAATTCTCTCCGACATCGCGTTTCAGATTTAGATGGATCTGAGGCAACGCCGACTGTGTCTATTAAAGACAAAGCTTCCGCTGCTCTCGATGCTATCGAGAAGAGGTTGGACAGCTTAAAGACTGTCACGATTACATTAGCGGCAGCGGGTGGATTATCAGGCGGCGCAATTATGAACTCCGGAAAAAATGCAATGGCTCAGGACGCCTATGTCTCAGCAACCTCAAACGTGAGCAAAAAAGATGCAGGACGGATGACTGACGACATTTTCTACAAAAACAAAGTCGGTGGATCCCGGGAGGAAGTAAGCTCAGCATTAAGGGGACTCTCGCAACTGACGGGGGCATCCGGCCGGGCGCTGGCGGAACTCACCGAGTCTTCAAGCAAAATCGCTCAATTGATGAATGCTGACCAAGCTGAAGTAGACCGGGCGTTCAGTGCTATGTATAACAACTTGAAAATGACTGGTAAAGAGAGCGGGGACACCATCGCTTACATTTACCGGAATGCTGGTGACCAGGCTGACGATTTGCTGGACACAATGAATGAATACAGTTCCACTTTCAAAGACATGAAGCTTACGGGCGGTCAAATCGCAAACGCCATGATAAAAGGGACCAAGGGCGGCGCCCGGAACTTCGACAACCTTGCCGACAGTATGCGTGAATTTAACATCCGTCGCACGGAGATGTCAGATAACCAAGTCGCCGCGTTTGAACAATTATTTGGCGGCAAAGAAACGCAAAAAATGTTCAAAGGCTTCAAAGACGGTTCTATCAGTGGACAGGAAAGCCTCTTTAAAGTGGCTGATGCGCTATCCAAGGTCAAAGACAAGACCAAGCGTGCTGCCATTGCAACTGAGCTTATCGGGACGCAGTACGAGGACTTAAAGCAGCCAATCCTTGATATGGCTGAGGGAATCGGCACAAGTGCGAAAACAACCGGCGAGCTAAACCGCAGCTTTACTCAGCTTCGGAATAACAATCCGATGACGCCTGTAAATGATGCTATTAGGGATTTTGAGAGTATATCAAAGGATATGGGAACCTCATTGTTAACCGGTCTTGGCCCTGCTTTTGATAAGATTAGTGACTTCCTGAACAGTAAAGAAGGCAAAGAAAAGCTGAAAGAGATTAAGAACGACATAACCGATCTTGGAGAAGCTGTCGGTGACAAGCTGAATAAGGCTATCGAATTTACAGTTAATCACTGGGATGAACTGAAAACAGGGTTTAAGGTTGTGGTCCCGCCTCTGATCGGTTTAATAGCTTATCTGAAGATTCTCCGTCCGATCCTGAAAGGAATAGGCACAGCCGGCGGCGATGCTGCCCGCGTCATAAAAAAACTGATTCCTTCACGAGCGGGTTCAGCATCCGCAGATCCCAATACGAGAAACGGTAGAAGAAACGGAAGGGCCGGCAGAGCAAGCCCAACGAGTATAGCAAGGAGCGGCAGTCTGACAGGCTGCTGTTGTGCTGGCGGTTTCGGCGGGGAAGGCCGGGGAAAAGGCAGATCATCTGGCCGACAAGGAGGCGCTGCCCGCAGGAATCCCGCTCGTGGGACAATCAGCGTGCCTGCTGATCGCTTAGGAAGAGAACGGGGGCGTACAGGGGCGGGCTCCGCTGCCGGTAGGGATGGAATTTCAACCACAAGAACAGAACTCCGGTCTGCCGGCCAGGCTTCGTCCAAAATGGGGAAAATCCTTAAACCGCTTTCCGGAGTTGGAAAGTTTGCGAAAGGAATCCCGGTACTTGGTACAGCGTTGGCGGCAACGGGGCTTATCGGTATGAATAAAGATAATGCCGGTGAAAAGCTCGGCTCTTTCGGGGGCAACATGGCAGGGGCGGCTGCAGGCGGGGCAACCGGCGCGGCAATAGGCTCTGTCGTTCCAGTTGTGGGAACAGCTGTCGGTGGATTAGTCGGCAGTGCTGTTGGCGGCATTGCGGGATCAGATGTAGGTTCGTCAGTGGGGCAGTGGTTTGATAAGGGCGGCATGTCAAAGACATGGGATAGCATCAAGACTGGCGGCGGAGATGCCTTTGCCTGGGTATCCGAAAAAGGGCAGGACGCCTTAGACTGGATCACCGACACCTGGGACGATCTATCATCTTGGTTTACGGACAACGTCTGGGACCCAATTGGTGATTGGGTCGGTGATACCCTTGACGACATAAAAAAGAAATTTGAAGACGGAAAAAAGTGGGTTACTGATACCTGGAATACAGTATCAAATTGGTTTGATAAGAATGTGTGGACGCCCATCTACAATACAGCTGTCCCGATTATCAATTTCGTAGTCGGCATTTTTGCTTTTGCTTGGGATGGCATCAAAAAGATATGGTCTATCGCCTCAACTTGGTTCATGGATAATGTTTGGAATCCAATGAGTAAGGCGGTAACCAGCGTGGCAAAATGGATCTGGACAAAGATCACTGATGCGTGGAATTGGATCTCCGATACATGGTCTACAGTCTCAACTTGGTTTATGGATAACGTTTGGAATCCAATAAGTGACGCTGTTGCGACTGTGGCCGGCTGGATACAAACACATATTGATTATGCTCGAATCTGGATCCAATTAAAGTGGCTTCAAGTGGCGACATGGTTCTATGACAACGTCTGGAATCCAATCAGTACAGCAGTTAGTGATGTAGCAAACTGGATTTGGACGAAGCTTAATGATGCGTGGACTTTTATTTCGGACTTATGGTCAACTGTGTCAACTTGGTTCATGGACAATGTCTGGAATCCAGTAAGTGATGCGGTGACAACGGCAGCAAAGTGGATCTGGACGAAGCTTAACGATGCGTGGAATTGGATCTCCGATACATGGAATACGGTTTCCACTTGGTTCACTGAAAATGTATGGAACCCCATTGTCACAAAAGTGGAAAATGCTAAAAAATCAATCACGAAAAAGTTTGAGGATGCCAAAAACGCAGTTACCGGCGCTTGGGGAGGAATTGAGGCTTGGTTCAAAACAAATGTCGGTGATCCCCTGGGGAAAGTGGCCGACGGAATTAAAAAGAAGTTTGAGAAAACGTTTTGGTGGGTCATTAAACTTAAAGAGTTAGCCGACGCCGGTGGGGAGTTTATCGGTTCCATTATACATCGTGGTGAACAAGTCACTGGACTGCACCAAAAGGGGAAAACTTCAACAAACAACAATTCGGCAGGAACAGGAATTGGCTTAGCTCGTACGCAACAACAGCCTGCAAATAGTGTTTTTCCGCCAAAACAAAAAAGCGTACTGCAAAAGAATGCCACAGGCGGCTTCATCACAAAGCCTACTATTTCATGGATCGGTGAAGCCGGTAAGGAGTTTGTTATCCCCGTCGATAATAATCGTGGTCGCGGTAAGATGCTTCTTTCACAGGCGGCTTCTAAGCTCGGCATGAGTGTTGTGGACGATATGGCTGCAGCTTCAAGCGGCGGTGGTGAATCTTCTGTTTCTCCATTATCCAGTGGTGCGGCAGTTTCCGCTTCTGTCTCTCCAACAGTAGACACGTCCAGCCTGAATGACCAGGCAGCTACATTTGGTCAACAGTTCTCACAAGGCTTTGATCAAGGTATAAGCGACAATGTTGTGTCTATGGATGCTTGGAAACAGAAAAACGTTGGTCAGCCTATGAACAGCTTAATTTCCTACTCGCCGAATTATGGGAAACAGGTTATCAATGGGTTTGCCAGTGGCCAGAACAGCACTGCGACAGGTACGGATGGATTTCTGCAAACCAAAGTCAAAACCCCTTTCCAAAATACTGTTAACAAATCAGGGTCATGGGGAAGCGGGACGGTGAAGGGATTCGCTTCCGGCCAGAACAGTACGGATCCCGGCACTGCCCAGTATGTCAGCTCTCGTATAGAAAAGCCTTTTCTCCGTTCTAAAGAGTCCTCCAACGGATGGGGGAGCGGAATGATCGGCAACTTTATTACTGGGATGGCATCCAAGGGCAGCGAAGTATCTGAAGCCGCGAAGGAACTTGCTAAAAAAGTAGAAAAAGCATTCCGTGAGGAGCTTGATATCCATTCGCCTTCCCGTGTCATGATGAGTCTTGGCCGCTTTGCATCAGTAGGGGTTGTTAAAGGTCTCGGCTCAGTCGATGTGAAAAAGTTTGCCGAAAAACAAGCGGGTTCACTTGCGGCTGCCTATTCCGGAATGGGGGCAGTCAGCGGCAACGTGAAGGAATGGCTAATGTCTGCAATGATCGCAACTAAAACTCCATTCAGCTGGCTTCCGGGCTTGATGACAATTGCACAGAATGAATCAGGCGGCAACCCTAATTCCATTAACTTATGGGACAGCAATGCCAAAGCCGGCCACCCGTCACAAGGGTTAATGCAGACGATCCCAAGCACCTTTGAATCTCATAAGGCGCCGGGAATGAATGATATCAGCAACCCAATTCACAACGCTGCTGCCGCTATCGGCTATATTAAAAGCAGATACGGATCGATAAACAATGTGCCCGGGATTAAGAGCCTGGCGCGCGGCGGCCCATACGTCGGTTATGCCAATGGTGGTTTGATCACTAAGGAGCAGATCGCCCGTGTTGGTGAAGGGAATAAACGGGAGTGGATCATTCCTGAAGAGCGGGGCATCCGCGGCCGTTATTTGCTTGGTCGTGCCGCTCAAGCGCTTGGAATGGAGGTAACTGATCCTGCGCAGACGGGAACAACTGAACTCTCTTCCGGGAAAGTATCTGCGGCCACCTCGGGCGGCACGCAGACAGCGGTTGCCGCTTCCGGCAGCAAAGAAATTGTAATTCAACTTAACGGCGATCAACATTTTTATAACAATCAAGACGCCGATAGCCTCGTGGCCAAAATCAAACAAGCTCTGATAGATGAATTAGAGAAGGATATCAATACCGGAACGAAAGGAGTCGTAGCTTTTGACTAAGTCTGTTTATGAGTTTTGGATATCACAGGGTAAGGACAGGCTGCGGCTGCCCGTCCTTCCGGAACAGATCGACATATCTGATACGATTCAAAATGACTCTGTAAAGGTTGCCCGCTTCGGTGAGATTACCTTTATAGATAATCCTGGAGCGAAAGAAATTTCGTTCTCTTCCTTTTTTCCAAAGAAGCATAGTCCGCTCTCCGAATATAAAGGGTTTCCTTCCCCAGAAAACGCAATTGCAAGAATAGACAAATGGTTGAAATCGAAAAAGCCTGTTCAGTTTTTGATTACCGGAACAAAAATAAACTTAACCTGCAGCATTGAGGCTTTTTCGCACAGTGAGGGACAAAAGGACATAGGGGATCGAGATTTTGAAATCAAGCTGAAGGAATACAGGACCGCTTCACCCCGGAAGATAAAACAAAAGAAGAAAACAAAGAAAAAACGGCCGTCAAAATCTGCTCCCAAAACATATACCGTGAAAAAAGGGGATACTCTTTGGGATCTGGCGGGCAAATTCTATGGGAACAGCATGCAATGGCGGAAAATATGGAATGCCAATAAAACGGCAATGATTAAACGCAGCAGAAGAAACATCAGGCAGCCGGGCCACTGGATATTCCCCGGACAAAAATTAAAGATTCCGCAATAGCAGGTGATGACACATGATTGAGCTTTTTGTCATTAAAGAAACAGAATGGCTTGAGCTGGTAACAGAGACAGTCTCTCTTGAAGGACAGCGATATCAAGCGCCGCGTTCAATCACGGCCACGATCATAACAAAGCAAGGAAATCACTCTTATTACAGCGTAACTGAAGGCGATACCGTTCTATTCAAGTGGAAAGGTAAAGAGTTATTCCGCGGCATTGTGTTTTCCCGTAATCCGGATGATCATAAATTGACTTTTACGGCTTATGACATGCTTCAATATCTGGTAAAGAACAAAGATGTTTACGTCTTCTCAAATCAGCGTGCTGATCAAATAGTAAAGCGGCTGGCTCGAGATTTTCAGATTCCCGCCGGGTCTATCACAAAAACAGCCTATACTATTAAATCATTGGTCTTTAAAGATGATACAAGCCTTTATGACATGATATTAAAGGCATTGAAGCAAACAAAAAAACAGACCGGTCATAATTATCAGTTATATGCCTCAAAGGGTAAGCTTTGTCTCAGGGCTTGGCCTGACCCGTCGGAAGTTTGGGTGTTAGAGACAGGCGTAAACATCACAGGATACCAGTATAGCACCTCAATTAATGAGACAGCTACGAAGGTCAAACTCCGGCGCCAGAAAGACAATAAGACGTATACTGCCACTGCAAAAGATAATTCAGGAATTAATAAATACGGGGTTCTGCAGTATGTGGAAACTGTCTCGGATAATATTAATCAGGCGCAGCTTCAGCAGCGAGCGAACGTACTCCAATCACAGAAAAAAGGTGTGAAAAAGGAATTAAAGAGTATTCAAGCTATTGGTATTCCTGACTTGCAGAGCGGGCTTCCGGTGTATATTTCTATTCCGGAAGTGGGGGTCAAGAAAACATATTGGATTGATTCTGACAAGCACGAATTTAAAGGCAGCTCCCACACGATGACAATTGATGTGGTTGAGAAAAACACAATCCCGGACGGGGCTTCATCATGAGGTTAAGTGAAGCAATTAAACATCTGGCTATCGGTGCTGTTGGTTCTGAGTCGCCGGTGGATATGCTGCCGGCTGAAGTCGTTTCTGTTTCCCCTGTTGAAATTAAGCTCAATGAAAACGAAAAATTGATCATTCCTTCTGACTTAATTATTATCCCTAAACGCCTGCGCGCCGGGGGAGAAGATGAGCTTAAAAACGGTGAGAATGTAATGGTTGTCTCCTTAAAAGGCGGACAATCATTTTTTATTCTCGACAAAATATAGGGGGTGCGTGGGTTGGCCCTTTCACCAGAAATAGTATTTGATGATTTTGAAGATGACAGCGAAGCAATAGAGACATCGCGCACATATAGAATTGACTTTGAAAATGGGCGAATTACTAATGAGCTGATCGCAGGACTTGAGGCAATTAAACAATTTGTTTATATGGCCCTGCATACAGAGCGGTATTCCTATTCTGTTTTCAGTCATGACATTGGTAATGAGCTTCAAGAGGTTCTTTCTGATAACGAGACAACAGATGCATATAAAAAAATGGAGATCCCGAGGCTGATCGAAGAAGCTTTAATTTATGATGATCGAATTTCTTCTGTCACTGATTTTGAGATTGATAAATCAGGTGATAGGTTCATAGTTTCTTTTATCGTAGAGACAGACGAGGGCACGCTGGAGATCGAGGAGGTGCTTGGCGAGGATGTTTGAAGATCAAACGTTTGAGGAGATTATGGATCGTATGCTGTCCCGTATCTCTGCGGATATTGATACAAGAGAAGGCAGCGTCATTTACAATGCGCTCGCGCCTGCGGCAGCTGAGCTCGCAAAGTCTTATATTTGGCTTGATACCGTGCTGGAGCTCGTGTTTTCCGATACGGCTCAGGGCGAATTTCTGGACAGGCGGGCTGCTGAAGCGGGGATTGAAAGAACGGCGGCCACAAAAGCTGTAAGGGCGGGCGAATTCACATCAGGGGTGAAAATTCCTGCGGGTTCCCGCTTCTTTGTTGATAATCTCTATTTTCAATATACAGCGGATGGAACATTAGAATGTGAAACGGCCGGTGAAGCTGGTAATGCAAATATCTCCGGACAAAATCTTTTGTCGCTCGATACGATACCAGGACTTCAAAAGGCGATAGTGAAAGAGATCCTGATTCCTGGCCGCGAAGAGGAAGACGACAATAATTTGAGAGAACGCTATTTTACCCGCGTGCGCCGAGAAGCCGTAAGTGCTAATAAAGAGCATTATAAGCAGTGGGCGGAAGAAGTGGACGGAGTGGGTAAAGCGAAGGTCTTCCCGCTTTGGAAGGGAGACGGCACTGTCAAGATTGTGGTGACGGATGCTAAGCTGGAACCGGCTTCGGATATTCTGATAACAAAGGTCAGTGACTATATTGATCCGGAGCCCGGACAAGGAGAAGGCCAGGCGCCAATCGGTGCGTTTGTGACTGTAGAAAGTGCAGAATGGAAAGAGATTGAGATTTCCGCCTCTGTGCTGCCTGAAATCAATAGTTCGATTGACCAAGTTAAAGATGAAATAGAAGCGGGGGTCCTGAATCTTTTCAAGAAGATGGCCTTTGAAGATAATGTGATCCGGCTCTCTCAAATTAACAACATCGTGTATAATTCGCCATCCGTGAGCGATTACTCTGATATTAAAATTAACGGATTGGCTGAAAATTTGGTTCTGGATGATATTGAAATCCCTAAGCTCAGGCAGGTGACGATCGTTGAGCAAACTCGATGAAATGACGGCTTACCTGCCACCGTTCTTAACAAAGTTGAAAGAAATGACTCAAATCCTTCAGACAGAAGCACCGGAATTTGAAAAGCAAAATGAGGGCATCTTTGATCTGACAGATCAGCTGTTTGTCACAACAGCTACCTGGGGGCTTGAACGCTGGGAAAAAATATTAAATGTGCCGCGCGAGTCGGGTGATACGTATGAGATTCGCAGGCTGCGCCTGATTTCCAAAATGTCCAATATTCCTCCGACAACATATTTGGCCATCGAGCGGGCGCTTAACAGGTTCTTGAAAAATCCGTCTGCCTGCGTCCGTCTGATTCCTGGAGAGTATCACTTTAACGTTGATATTGATATAGATGATCTGCAGCACATGACTGAGCTTATTGAGACGTTAGAGAACATGAAGCCGGCACATTTGGCTTACACACTCAGGCCGGCCTTTAATGAGAGTCTGCAAATAAAGGATACAGTGATATTGAATCACAGGAGATACCGTAAAGTGAGTGAGCTTCGCGTAGGTTATTCCGTAACTCTTAATAACAATGAGGTGATCTTGACATGATTTCAGAAGCATATAGAGAGCGAACTGCTGCAGATTTAAAAGATCGAATCAGCAAAGTGCTGCTGAATGGAAAAGAGACTGAAATCGTGGAGCTTTCGATCAGTGGCGCGGTGGTTACGGTGCTCACACATCGTGAAGAGGATATTAAGCACATTGAATCAGTGCAGATCATTGATGACTTGGGAAATGTGATTACTGAACGAAAGACTGATTTAAATGTCAGTGATAACAGAACGTTAGATTTTAGGTTTACTTTTGAGGTGGTATAAGAATGGCTTACGAAGCAAAAACAAATTGGCTTCCAGACGACCCGATTAACGAAGGTGATGTTAACCGCTGGGAAAAAGGAATAAAAGACGCCCATACGGACCTTGCATCTCATAAAAACGACATGAATAACCCGCATAAAACGACAAAGGGACAAGTCGGCCTCGGGAACGTGGACAACGTGCAGCAGGCTCCGAAACGAGACTTTGATATTCATGTGAATGATGCTGAACTTCATATCAATAAAGAAGAGCGGGAAAACTGGAACAACAAAGAAACCCCTGAAGGAGCAAAAGAAAAAGCTAAGCAGGCATTGACTGATGCTATCAATTATGTGGATTCCAATTTCAAAAACGAGAACCTAATTTGCATTCGTGATGGAGATGAAAGAGCGATCGTCGATGCAAGAACACCAGGCACTGATTACCCTGAAGGAATAACTTTTATGGGTATCTATGAGGGCAATGACACAGGCTACCCTCTTGGCTATGGCTTAATTAAAAATGAAAATTTAAACAAATGGCGCTTTGCTCAGTATTTCTATGGTAATGGCGATGGAACAAAGAGGAAGAATATCGGGACATGGATCCGCCATTGGTGGGATAGTACAGGCTGGACAAAATGGGAAAAGATATCAGGTTTTGCTCACGCAAGTGTGGGAGTATCCGATGTTCAATATTTAAAGCAGATTGATCACACCAAGATAGCTTTTAATCGAAAAATAAAAGACAGTCATGATGCTTTTGATATTAAAAATAATAGATTTGTCGCGCCGAATGATGGAATGTACTTGGTGAATGTTGGGCTTTATATGATCAATTACGCTATGTATATCAACTTTCATTTGAAGGTGTATCTGAACGGAAAAGAGTATAAAACCCTTGACCACTATAGAGGATATTTTGATAACGGCAAAGAAATGAATTTAGGGTTAAACGGAACAGCCACTATTCCAATGAACAAGGGCGATTATGTGGAAATCTTCTGCTACTGTAATTATGGCGGAGATGAAACCGTCAAGAGAGGCATTACTGATAAGAATGATGTTTACAACTTCTTTGATATTCAAGAAGTTGGAGGATTAAATTATGCCAATGTGTGAGGAGGTAAAAAATGAATATAGGTGAAGCAATCCTTTATAAATATCCCGATGCCGATCCGACTAAAGATTTTATCATTCAGAATAATGGCGATGGTACCCCCTCTTACATTGCACGATGGAATATCCGGGCTCCTATCCCTACAGAAGCGGATTTACAAGCTTGGTGGGACGAATTAAAACAAAATCCGCCATTTGAACTGCCTGATCAAATTCAATTACTGGCACAGAAGCTTTCGGAAGAAAAACTGGCCCGTAAACAGCTTGAAGAATTAAATCAAACACTTGGACGGCAGCTATCGGAACTAAAGCTCGCCATTATGTCATGGATAGAGAGGGATGAATCAAAATGAATTATTGGGTATTGGCACTATATTATAAATGGGCCACTCCGGAGATGGTGAAAAAGGCAATGTATTACGACGATTGTTCTGCAGCCGATTTACAGCAGGGCGTTGAAAAGAAGCTCGTTACCCCGGAACAGTATATAGAGATCACTGGTAAAGCCTTATAGGCTTTTTTATTTTGCCTTGAAGGGGGTGAGACGTTGTCATAAGTTTGAAAAAAATCTGCTCAAATAAATAAAAACTTTTATGAAGGAGGACAATTATGTCATCTTTAGGATTTACCTTTCCAACGGATGCCGCGGGAAAGCCGGGCGCAGTAAAACCATTTAGAGAAGGGAAAAGCGACTTTGTTGAGCCAGTTGCAGATATTTCAGGAACAGCAGAACTTCTGACTAATGCAACGTTAAAGGCCACAGATTCTTATAGCCAATACGGCCAGGATAGATTGGGACCGATCTTAATTTCTAAAATCAAAGGCGCTGCATATTCAGATCGTGAAGGGACTTTATTTATCGAGCAAAGTAACGATAATGTTTCATGGTCCACCATCACATCATTAGAAGTGAAAGCCAATACTCTATCAGAGACTGATTGGGTCGATTTATCACAGAGATACTACCGCTTCAGATATGCGAATGGTAACCTGCAACAATCAGAATTTTTACTGTATCAGTCGCTCGGGGCAGGCCAGGGAGATGTGAAGATTCGGGATTCAGTCTCAATTGAATCTGATAAACCGCTCCCGCTTGAATTTACATCAAGCAATGTAACCAAAGACGGCCGCTTAAAGGTAGAAACCCAAGGAATCGCGATTAATCCGGCTGATTTTGAAAGTGTACAGGCTAAAACAGCCGATATCGTTTTTCATGACAAAGTGGAGACCCCAGGTGAGGGGAATATTTTGAAAGTCGGTTCCTTTAAAACATTATTGATTGAAGTCTATGGCACGGCTGATACAAGTGAATTGAAGTTCTGGGGGAAATCTCTTTCAGGAACAAAACGCCCGCTGCGCGGCCAAAAAGTTGACGACGGCACTCTGGCTATAAGCACAGTCGGGAAGTCAGAAGCTTGGACTTTTGATATTACAGGATTCAAAGAGATCGTGATGGAGATTACCGCTTTAAATAATGGGAACTTTTCCGTAAAAGGGACAGCCGTCTCATAAAATAGCGGCTGTCCTTTTTAATTGCCTCATACAGGAGGTGAAAACGATGTAATAAAAGGGGGGCGTACTAATGTCAGAAGTGACGGAGGTACCAGATGTGCATGTATTACAAAAAGAGATAATGGAAATGAAGACAGGTCAGAAAGCAATCGAACAGCGCGTAAATGTTCTTGAACGCGTTTCCGATAGGCAAGACCAGCAGATCATGACATTAAACGAAAAACTCAACAAGATCGAAGAGAACACAACTTGGATCAAGCGCACAATCACTGGCGCTATCATTACAGCGGTATGCACTGGCATTATTGGCGGCGCAATCGCTATTTTTTATACTGTTTTGCAGAAATAAGGAGGAAAATACATGAAAAAATTTGAAAAAGGCACGGTCGTCCGGACGGTGCTTCTTTTAATTGCGCTTATTAACCAAACAATGTTGATGTTTGGCAAATCACCTTTGGATATCACAGACGCACAAGTGAATCAGCTTGCTGATGCGCTGTACACTGCCGGCTCTGTAATATTTACTATCAGCACTACGCTTGTAGCATGGTTCAAAAACAACTATGTGACTGAAAAAGGCCAAAAGCAAAGAGCCGTTTTAAAACAGCACGATTTGACCAAGTAAGGGCTACCGTTCGGCGGCCTTTTTATATTTCAAAACAGAATAGGAGAGATTTTTATGTCAGCATACAGAAACCAATATATTGATATTAATAAATGGACGCGGCCGGGAATCAAAAATAACGGCGTGAAGAAACTGGTGGTGCATTACACGGCAAACCCCGGCGCGCCCGCTGCCAATCATTATAGATACTTTGGTCAAACGCTCCCCGCACAGAACAGAAATCTGTCTGAGAAGAAACAGACGTTTGCATCTGCACATATCTTTGTCGATCGTACAGAGGCTATTTGTATCATTCCGTTGAATGAGGTGGCCTATTATGCGAATGACGTTCAGCAATTCGTCAACGGGCAGCCTTACCGAGGTGTCGCGGCGCTGAAGCCGAATGCGAATTTCTTATCTATCGGCGTGGAGCTTTGCATTGAAAAGAACGGCACTTTCCATCCGGATACCATTGCTCGTGCAGAACAAGTTTGTGCCGAGCTGTGCAAAATGTATAAACTCGATCCAATCAGTGACATTGTTCGACATTACGACATTACACATAAAATCTGCCCGGAGCCGTGGGTAAGCAACTCTAAAGGGTTTGCCGATTTTAAGACCCGTGTTGAAAAGCGAATGGATGGTGTGGTTGTAACGGCGCCTGTATCAAATCCGGATGTCACCCATACAGACACAGGAAGATTCATCAAAAACACGGTGGTTTCAAGCGATGGCCTTGTTTTACGTACACAACGGAGCGCCTCTTCTTCCATGGTGCTTAACCTGCCGAATGGCACGGTTGTAAAATATCAGCTTGGATCAACTGTCAACGGATGGGGATATGTTGAATACACCAATTCAAAAGGCCAGACATTCCACGGATATGTGAATGTCTCCTATATCAAAAGCGATAATGAGCTGAAAAGCGGCGGCAAGAAGAAAGTAACAGCCTCAAAGCCAAAAAAACAAAAATCAAAATTCAGCCTACCTGCTGGCATTTTTAAAGTGACAAGCCCCTTAACAAAGGGACCCGCCGTGAAACAGATTCAGACAGCACTGGCGGCTCTCTATTACTATCCGGACAAAGGGGCGAAGAATAACGGAATAGATGGTGCATACGGACCGAAGACAGCAAATGCAGTCAAACGGTTCCAGTCCATGTATGGATTGACTGCGGATGGTATTTACGGACCGAATACGAAAACGAAGCTTGAGTCCCTTCTTAAATAAAAAATGCCCTTCCAATTGGAAGGGTCCCATTTTTGATCTTCTTTATTACAATACGTTAGATGCCTCATTTTATATTGGAAATCCCCAGTACAAACACCCTCAAGATATTAGGATAAGAGAATCGTATCAATTTAGAAAAATATCGCTAAGGAAATCCAAAGGTTAAAAGAGAAATAGAGAGTTCGACAATGAAAATTTGTAAAATATGGTTGTTTGTTGTGGTTGGAAATGATATAACAATAATAGGTAATTCAAATCATTTCCAAAGGAGGAGTTGTTAAACTTGGGTACTTTAAAGAAAAATTGGAAGTCTGTTGTTGCTTTGCTTTGTGCTTTAGCTGTATCTCTAGCGGTATTTACGCCTTTTGCAAATGCTAAAACTTTATCTGAAGAGGATCAATTAGCACAAGATATGCAGTTCATTTTTGATGAAGCATCCCTTCTTAAAGATGGGAAGTACATCGTGAATGAGCAATTAGTCTCTGAAAAATTCGGTCCTGAGAACGTTGCGTCTATTGTTGCCTTTGTTAAAATGGTTAATGGGGATAAACTTACTGAAGAAGATTTAAAAGGTGTTCCGAACCCAGACGGTGACTTCTCAACAGCATCTTATATGGGTTGCTTAAAACAAAAAATCATCGACTTCACTGGGATTGGCTTTATTTCCGGAGGCCTGCAAAAATTACTTGAAAAAAAAATGTGGAAAGAAGCGGCTATTCAAATCATAAAAATTGTAGGGAAAAATGCAGTTAGAGGTGGAGTTGTTGGTTTAGCCGCGAGTCTCGCGTGGTTCAGTGTACGCTGTATAGGACAATAAGGATAATTGAAGGGATGGATTGACATGAATAGTATTAGGTACATATTGTATTTTGTGATTTCTTTCGTTTTACAACTTCTCTGGTTCTTCTTAGTAAAAGAAAATTCTAATGTAACTATACTAGACATGTTGATTATGTCTCTGTTATTCACATTATTTATGTTCATCTTAGATAAATTTCTCAAAAAAAAGCAGGCTGCATAAGGCCTGCTTTTTTTGTTGTAGACTTAAAACTCAAAACTAAGATTTATGATCAAGCCGAATGGAATTTTGCGGTTTTTTTTCGTTTAAACATAATTTGGAAATGTTAGAATATTATATAAAAGGAGGAGTGGCCTTGTGAGTTCTGTTTTACCATCATCAGAGGTAGGCGTTAAGATTAATGAATGGTACAAAATGATACGTCAGTTCAGTGTTCCGGATGCGGAGATTTTGAAAGCGGAAGTGGAACAAGAAATCAATGAGATGGAAGAAGACGAGTATCTACTGATTTACTACACCCTCATGAAATTCCGCCATCAGCTCATGCTGGATTATTTAGAACCGGTGACTACCCGTGTGAGACCGACAATTGACGAGCTGCTGGAAAAAATCGAAGCGTCAAATAAAGGAATTTCCGGCCTGCTGTGCTATTATTCTTTATTTTTCCGCGGCATGTATGAATTTGATCAAAAGCAGTATGTAAAGGCGATCGGCTTTTATAGAGAGGCTGAAAAACAACTCGTTCATGTGCATGATGAAATTGAGAGAGCGGAGTTTCATTTTAAACTGGCTGAAGCATATTACGGTATGAAACAAAGCCACGTCTCTATGCATCACGTAAAGCAAGCGCTCGATATTTACGATCAGTATGAGTTGTATAAGGTCCGGAAAATTCAATGTCTATTTGTCATATCAGGGAATTATATTGATTTTAAGCGTTATGAGAAGAGTCAGCCGCATCTTGAAAAGGCTCTTGAATTATCAAAAGAGTTAGATAACAAGAGATTGATTAGTTCTGCCCTTTATAATTTGGGTACAAATTTCGGAGATAGGGGCGACTATGAAAAGGCTGAGATATTTTTAAGGCAAGCAGTTGAGATAACCGAAAAAGCAAAACTGAGCAACTTGCCGCACTCTTTATTTTCTTATGCAAAATTCCTTTTTAAACAGGGGAAAATGGCTGAGGGTATCCAAGCAAGCAAAAAAGGTTTGTCGGCCGCGGTATATCAAGGCGATAAGCTTTTTGAAAATCTTCAGGGGTATCTGAAGGCACTTTATGTGGATGCAGTGGATCAACAGGGAGTTAATGAAACAATTGAGTATCTGGAGAAGAATAAGAATTACTCATATGTTGAAGATATTGCCTGCGAAACTGCATCTGTTTACGCAGATTCAAGGGAGTTTGAGAATTCTTATTTTTATCATAAAAAAATGGTTGATACGCAAACACAAATTCAAAGGGGAGAGTGCCTGTATGAATTTTAAAAAGAGTATCTTCATCGTCCTAGGTCTGTCATTGACTTTAGTATGTGGATTGGGTATGAACTCAGTAGAAAAACAAGCACAAGATACAATCAAAGTAGCTTCAGATCGCCTTCAAACTTGAATAGCTTACGCCTTTTCTTCGGAAAAGGCTTTTTTAGTTTCCTCATTATAATGTATTCAAAACATCCATCTGTTTTTTTTCTTATTCCATTTCAACATCCGCTGCCGCATAAGGTTCTTGACCGCTTCACGTATAGTCTGTTCATCTTTACCGGTTTTCCTCTTCAACTCATCCAAGGAGGGATCTTTCCCGAATTGGGTCATGTTAAAGATTATCCGGTACACTTTCCGCTCGAAATCATTCATTCGAAATACCTCCTCGAGTAAATAATACCAGAACAAACATTCCCTTTTCAACTTGATGTAGAACAAAGGTTCGTATAAAATAATAGTAAAGAAGGAGGGGGCGCAGCTTGCATTCATTGTTAAACCGCTCATTAAATGAAAAATCAACGCTGGACATGATCTACATAAAGAATGATGGGACAATATCGAAGAGAGCAATCATAGTACATCAAATCAAGAATCAATACATTCGTGCGTTCTGTTTTAAAAGTAGACAGACAAAAACTTTCAGGATGGATAATATTCTCGCTGTGGCCCCCTCTAATTATAGAAGGGGAATCAGCAATCATGCGTAATCTTACAAAAAGGCAAGAAGATGCTTTAAACGCGATATCGAATTTCTTAAATCAGTATGGAGTGGCCCCAACACATCGGGAGTTAATGGAGGAACTTGGTTTGCGGTCCACCAGTTCGGTAAAGGGGCTGCTGGATAGGTTAAGAGAAAAGAATTACGTAACATGGCAAGAAGGATTACCGCGGACAATTAAATTATTATAAGGAAGAGCCCTGGATAAGTAAGGGCTCTTTTTTATTGCGGCGAAACCTGGATGTAGGTGGCTAGGGTGGCAAAGAGGTGGCAAATACGATTAGTCGCCTTCTTTTTAAATTGGTCTAAATCATTTTAACGTTTATCAAAACCTTGTTATAACAGTGATTATCCGACTAAACATTTCTAAGACTTTAACTGAACACTTCCATGGTAAGGAAGAGGTCAGCGGTTCGAGCCCGCTTGGAAGCTTATCTAAATACGTTGATCTGAAGCAGTTTCCGTATGTTATGGAACTGTTATTTTTTGTTTAGTTCAGTAAAAATCTGTTGCTGATTGTACCAGTTAAGGTATAGGTATTTAGCGCGTCTTCTGATGAAGCCTTTCTTCAAGGATGCAAAAGAGATTAACATAATTAATTGTTAAACGGTATTGACTTTTATCAAAACCTTGATATAATTACTTTTGTCATAATGAACAGTATGCTTTAGATTAAACTGCGGGTTATAATGTTTGGAGTTTTACTGAATAAATAACAATACAGTTTTTGGGTTATCTGATGCTGTATTCTGGCTGTACATTACATTTTTACTTGCGGAAGTAGTTCAGTGGTAGAACATCACCTTGCCAAGGTGGGGGTCGCGGGTTCGAATCCCGTCTTCCGCTCCATTTTATCCCAACGGGATATTGTGATATTAATTGCGCCCGTAGCTCAATTGGATAGAGCGTTTGACTACGGATCAAAAGGTTAGGGGTTCGACTCCTCTCGGGCGCGCCATAATATTTTTAAAAATCGGGAAGTAGCTCAGCTTGGTAGAGCACATGGTTTGGGACCATGGGGTCGCAGGTTCGAATCCTGTCTTCCCGACCA
>NZ_JBLTJB010000016.1:0-54068 GCF_053470005.1 Bacillus sp. N1(2025) | reverse complement strand
GTGTTTTCGGGTGGTTTTTTATTATTCTGTATCCTTCATGCGTTTTAGAATCCGGCGTTTTTTATAAAGCATGATGCCTGTTTCCGCGATGCTTTCTAAAGCTGAACGGTTGGCGGACGCGCCGAAGATGATGCCTGCGGCCGGAACCATTTGCAGCAGTTTTTTCGCGGCGAACGTATCGCGGTAGCTGTAAACGACTTCCCGCCAGCCTTGGATCTGCGAGGCGACGCGCTGATAGGCGCGGTCGTTTTGATCATATTGCCGTAAATCTTGCAGGATCGCTTTTTTTCCGATGACGTCACTGGATGCAAGCTGAAGCAATTTGACGATAAACACGCGTTCTTTTTTGTCTTTCGGATCAAAGCCGTAAGCAACCGCGATATCTTGCAGCGTCTTTAAGGACAGGCCGAGCATCGCCGGAATGTCTGCCGCCAGCGTGAATACACCGCCGACTCCCGTTGCGGCTCCCTGCACCGTCGCGGCCTTTACGCTTGTACGCGCTATGGCTTCTGCGATTTCGTCCATGACGGCAAGCGGCGCATTGCGGATGTCGTGAAGCGTTTGACATGTACCGTGCGGCAGCCGTTTTTGAAACTTTTTCATGATGCGCTTTTCTGATGTAAGGTACTGTCCGCCTGACTGAATAAACGTTCCCGTTTCATCGAGAATGAGTCCGATTTTCCTCTGAATAAATTGCGGTGTCAGCTTGTCCAAAAGCTGAAACGGCAAGCGGGTGAATGTTTGCCAGAACATCACCCTCTGCTGCGCCTTTTCCCATTTTTGAATGTCTCTCAGTTGTCTTTCCAGGTCTGTCCGCTCTTCTGTCACCCGTCCTGCACGTCCTTTCTGATTTCTTTGTTCATAGTATACCTTTATGGCGTTTTCTTTTTACACCCGGCCGGATTTTTTATCCGGAAAACATTTCATTGTTTAATTTCCTTCAAATTCTATATATTGTATAATTCTGAATAATACGATTGAAGGAGAATGTTGAATGCAATGGATTTATTTAAGTTTAGCGATCATTTTTGAAGTATTGGGTACGGTCAGCATGAAATTATCAAATGGATTTACAAAACTTGTCCCAAGTATTTTATTATTATTGTTTTATATCGGCAGCCTTTGTTTTCTTACTTTGACTTTGAAATATATAAGTGTCTCCATCGCGTATGCGGTCTGGTCGGGAATGGGGATCGTGCTGATTTCCATGATCGGAATTTTTTTCTTTCATGAACAGTTCTCTGTCATAAAAGCTGTCTCTGTTCTTCTGATCATCATCGGTGTCGTTTCCTTAAACTTTATTTCTGAAAGTGAAACGTCATCAAACGGCATCAGCGTTCATACGGACAGAAACAGATGATGAAAGGGTTAAAGGTTCTCTTCCTCATTACAGATATTGGATTTATCGTTTATTGGATTGTTACTTTTTTTGAGTGGATTCCAAAAAACATGGTGTTTAAAGATTATGATAACGCCATGATCATGGCCTGGAACTGGTCATTCTTTCCCTTAGATATTTTCATTTCGATAACCGGGCTGTACAGCTTGTTTCTTTATAAACGGAAACATGCGTTATGGCGCCCTTTCGCATTAATATCACTTGTGCTGACCTTTTGTTCAGGCCTGCAAGCGATTGCCTTTTGGGTATTTATCGGTGATTTTGATCTTATGTGGTGGGCATTCAATCTGTACTTGCTTCTTTATCCTTTATATTTTATTCGGAAATTGCTGGTCTCTCATAAAAATAGCTGTCATTCTTTTTGATGAGGCGGTTTTCTTTTTCTTCAGGCGGGAAACACTTTTCATAAAGGAGTGATAGACATGCCTTGGTCTATGAAGGATTATCCGCAATCATTGAAGAATCTCGAGGAACCTGTGAAGAAAAAAGCGATCGAAATCGCGAATGCGATGATAGATGAGGGTTATGAAGAAGGACGGGCCATTCCCATTGCGACAAGTCAGGCGAAAGAGTGGAAAAAAAACGCTTCTAAGGAAGAAATCGATCAGCTGATGAAACACGATGATGAAACGAAACGCGGAAATTGAATCGGAATAAAGGAAAAACCCCGCTCTCAAGAGAACGAGGTTTTTCTGATTATAAACCGTAATAATAAGATAGTGTGGTGACTGAAACGTAGCCTGTCGCTCCTGCATACGTGACTTTCAGCCATTTATTAGAATTAGTGTAGTGGCCTTGAACATATTCTCCGGTTACCCAAGAACCTGTAATTTTTTTACCGCTTGAGAATGTTGTGATCGTTGAACAGCTGACCTTAGAGCATGAGCGCATATTAGCACCGTAAATACCGACTGTACCCCCGCTGGCTAAAATGGAAACGTCCGGTTCAGCTTTAGGTTTGAAAGCTGCTGCTGATGCAGAGCCGCCAAAAGCGAATAAAGAAACAGCAAAAATCATGGCTAAAGAAATGATCGACAAACGACGTACCAAGAAAATTCCCCCTCTTTTATCATATGGCTGGAAAGCTTTCCTGACGTTATTATACTTTTTTGCCCGGGAGACTGAAATAAGTCTAATGCTCCAACTTCTTTTCTTCGCAAGTGGCCATGCCGATTCTTTAATTGATAGATAACAGCGGTTTATTGGACTGGAATCACTGATATATCGTTGATTCAAACGTTTATTCAGAGCGGCCGGAGTTTTTCCGGAGGTCATTTGAATGGTACAGAAAGGTTTTATCTTCCAATGGAAAGAAACATTATTATTCTATTTACCCGGGAAAACGGAGGAAATACAGCGTCTTTTTCTCAAATCAGTTGGGCGGACAGAAAGTTGTGAAGTTATATGGGCAAGTGTCCTCTTTTCACCTTTTTAAAAGAACGCTCCACGCATCCGCGCATGATCGGACGCGGAAACACGCTTTGCGAACGGCATCGCTTCTTTCCCGGAACGATGCCGTTTTCATTTTCGGACCTTTCTTCGGCGGGATACATATCATAGATAAAACAGGGCATCAATGTACCGGTTTATTGAACATAAAGAACTTGACATCTCATAATAGCGGATTTATGATGTAGATAAAATAATTTGCATCTAGGAAACTTTTTGTTATTTAGCTAAAAATCTATCGGAATTTAGGTGAGACATAATGAGCAAAGACATCTCAGCACAATCACTGCAATCAAAAGCCGTGCAGGATGCACTTGACGGCAAAAGCAAGGGATTCAAGCGGCTTCTGCCTTTTTTAGGCCCCGCCTTTATCGCGGCGATTGCCTACATTGATCCGGGAAACTTCGCTACGAATATCTCAGCTGGTTCGAAATATGGGTATATGCTGCTGTGGGTCATCCTCTTTTCAAACTTGATGGCTTTTTTAATTCAAGTTCTTTCCGCGAAGCTCGGCATTGCCACGGGTAAAAACCTTCCGGAAATCGCCAGAGACCGGTACCCGAAATGGGTATCCGCCGGGCTGTGGATACAGGGTGAACTGGTAATTATGGCAACTGATCTGGCAGAATTTATCGGGGCGGCGCTCGGGCTCAACCTGCTGTTCGGCATACCGATGGTTGAAGCGGCCATTATCGCGGCGATCGGATCATTCGCGATTTTAGAGCTGCAGCGCAGGGGTTACCGGGCGCTGGAAGCGGGCATCGCCGGACTTCTGTTTGTCGTGGTGATCGCCTTCGCTCTGCAAACCTTCTTTGCCAAACCTGACGCCGCCTCCGTTCTCGAAGGGCTGTTTATCCCGAAAATTGACGGAATGGACAGTGTGCTCCTGGCAACCGGGATACTCGGCGCAACCGTGATGCCGCATGCCATTTACTTACATTCCGCACTGACACAGCGCCGTGTCGTCGGAAAAACGGATAGTGAGCGGAAAAAGATTTTTAGATTCGAGACGATTGACATTCTCATCGCGATGGTGATCGCCGGGGCGATTAACGCAAGCATGCTCATCGTCGCTGCTGCGCTTTTCTTCAAGAACGGGCTGTATGTAGAAGATTTAGACGTGGCTTATCAGCAATTCGGCCACTATATCGGACCGGCTTCAGCCATTCTCTTCGGGATCGGGCTGCTGGCCGCAGGGCTTTCAAGCTCTTCTGTCGGCACATTGTCAGGCGATATTATCATGCAGGGCTTCATCCGTTACCGTATCCCGCTTTATTTGCGGCGTTTCATTACCATCATTCCGCCGATGATCATCATTATCTCGGGGGTCAACGCCACAGAAGCGCTCGTATGGAGCCAGGTCGTTCTTTCATTCGGCATCGCCTTTGCGCTCGTGCCGCTGATTATGTTTACAAGCAACAAACGCCTGATGGGCGCCCTGACGAACCGAAAATGGGTGACGGCTCTCGCCTGGCTGATTGCGGTTTTGGTGATCGCGCTTAATCTGTTTGTGATCTACGATTCATTCCGTTAGAAAAAAACCGGCCATAGCGGCCGGTTTTTCTTTTGGCGCCGGGTGCCGTTCGTATCTTTTTCCGGGCGTTTTTGGTATGATAGAAGAAAAATCGGAGTTTTGCTTATGTCAGTATTTATCCTTTTTTATCTGTGGATTGTGCCGATTGTCATCGGCATCTTCTGTTCTCTTTTTGCTTATCGGACAACGGGTAAGAAACGTCTGATTCCCGGCTTTTTGATGATCGCATTAAGCATCGTTTCCTTAATCACGGGGCTCTGGATCGGCGGGGTGAACTATCATGTGTTCATCGGGGGCATGTTTTTATTCGGTACGTTATTGGCCGGCTCCGCCTTCCCGTTTTTCTTCGCTCTTTCACGCAAACGAAAATAAACAGGCATGCCGCCTGTTTATTTTTATTCATTAACCCTGAATTATAAACCGCTCCGATAATGTGATTCCGCCTCAATCAGCCTGTACATGTGTTATATAGGCTTCAGCACATGTCCCATCGTCGAAACTGCAGCCAAAATGAATCCTGCTAAAGAAGATTTTGAATTATAAGAAAAATACTGTATGAAAATCCTATTTACCCCAAAAATACCTATTGATAGAATGGTATCTGAGAGGGGAAAATGTTCAAAGCGGATAATAAAGGTCCCGCCTAAATACATAGTCTTTCATTTCTCTCTACACTACATTTCTAAAGGAGGATTTCCCATTAGACACGCAGCTAAAGGCATTCTGTTTGCCGCATCTTTAGCCCTTGTAACTACTACTTTTGTCCCCGCATCCTTAGCTAAAGAAAATCATAATAATACTGCCAATGCCACTGGAACGACCAAATCATTTTTTTATCAGACTGATACGCAATTTTCCTACGGACTTAAAGCACAAAGCGATGCATCTGTGTCAAAACCAGTCAAAGATGTAATCAGAGAAGTGCTGAAAAATAAAACAAAATTATTCAATCTTGTTGAAAAATTAGCAGGAAAGAAAATAAGAAATGAACTTGAATCCGTTTTCAATCAACACATAGAACCGGTTTTAAAGAAAATGCTGAACGAGTATGTCGCCTTAAGCTGGACTGACGTGGAAAAGAATCTTTATCTTTCACTTAAAAAGTCCGGACTTTCTGACAGCCAGGCTAAAAACCTCGCTCATTTGACAACTTTAGCAATGAAAGCATTTTAAAATCATTCATAAATGATCATCAGGAAAATACGTATGAAGTAAATGCAAAGTGCTGTTAGATTCACTCTAATAGCACTTTTTCATTGGAGATGTCACATGACTGTCTTTTTTACTGTTTTGCTCACTTTCTTATGCTGCCTTGTGATTTCATCTCTTATTTTTATGATTCTATTAAAAAAAGAGATCGTGGATACACCGCCAAACCGCTTAGCTCATGCAGCATTCATCATACTTATTGGATTCGCCCTGTTCTTCGCTATAACTGTACCTAGCCTAGTTATTTATTTTGTAGCTATAACTGTAAATCATTTTTTCGGAGAGTATATCATCTATGGTTCACTTTCAGACTTATACATATTTTCTGTCGTCGTCAGTATTTTAGCTTTAGTTTATATGCTTATCCTTACGGCAATTGTAAAAGGAATGACTCATGTTTTGACATTGCCTGCTTGGTCAGCCTATATCCTTGAATTCATTTTTGCATGGGCTGCTGTTTACTTCTCAATTCAATACGTTTCCAATCATATCATTGAGAACATATCTATATTTCAAGGTGGAGAAGTGCTTCTTTCATTCTTCATCACTTTCTTATTTTCGGGATTGGATATCCTTTTCACTAATTTGGATAAGATCACAAAAGAGAAATTAGGCTAAGGGGGTAACAAATATGAGGATCATGACATATATATCTTATTTTTCTATTTCTTTAGTTTTGCAGGTGGTATGGCTGCTATTAATAAAAGATACTCCTAATATATTTCTGATAGATATGATTACGGTGTCCTTCTTATTCACCCTCTTTATGTTCATCTTAGATCAAATTTTCAAAAAAAAGCGGACAACTTAGGGACTGTTTTTTAATAATCCTCGGGCTTCTCTTTCGTTTTGAAATGATTCCGGATCTGGGGATGTTGCGGAGAACCGTTCATTAATGAATAACACCAGCCTCTGTAAAATACTTCTCCTTTTATATAACATCCTGACTTTTCCGTCATATATTCAAACGAAAAAACTGCAAAAGGGAGTAATGAAACATGATATTGTTTATTGGCAAGTTCATGTTGCTCTTTTTATTCTGTTCGCTGGCATATTATTTGTTTAAAATTGTTTATTACAATATAGGGAAGAACATTGCGCTTAAAACCCCGAAAGGGACAAAGACAAACCGGACGGCACTTGTGTTTATCAAAAATGGAACTACACTGAATGATGGAGATTACTTTATGATCGCTGTTGTGACCGCTCTCTGGCTGTTCTTGAGATGAATTGCACTGAGCACTGGTCCTTCATAAGTTTCTTGATCAGCTATCGCCCGCCAGCTGTGGTTTTTCACAATCTCCGTTTCCGTTTAGGGCGGCTATATGCAAGCCAAGTCGCTCAACAAACAAAAAAAATAAACAGGCATGCAGGCTGTTTATCAAGGTCGAAATCTTCTCGATAGCTCCTTTGTTTTTCCTTGAATGATTGAAGAAAGGCTTAAAAATGGACGGCGTCTTTCTCATGCATGCATAGTTCAAGAAAACACTTCACAGCAAAACGGAAAGGTGAACGCAATACACTCAGCGGTTAAGAACCATATGAGGCTGCGTATGTTGATTACTGGATAAGAAAAAGAAATCCCCCAGTCTTAAAAGGTGGAGGTCAAAAATTGGAGAACACTTAAATATTTATAGCTTTTTCAGCGATGTGGAAAGTTCCAGAATCACTCATTTCAGCAGTATAAACATTTGTTACACTTAATAATCCAGTAAAAAGAATACCGATTAAAGCGGAGCTGATTATAACCTTCTTCATTATATAGCCTCCGTAACCTTAAGTATTTGTGTTTGGGCATGTATGGTTTTCTTTAAAAAGTTTCTTCCCTCTGCATAGTTTCTCTTCTCAAAATGAAAGTCACCTAATTGTTCAGTTAGCTCTGCGAAATCAGACCAAAGGCGTTTCTCTTCTAAGTAGCCTAAGCTTTGTTTCACTGCTGTTTCATTATATTCTTCGTATAATGAATTAATGATTTTTAATTTCGCCAAATATTCTTCTTCATTAGAAGTCCGAGCACGATTTAAAGCCGTTTGTATCAATATGTTCTTTCACGTCTATTGCCTTTTTGAAATTCTCTTCAGCAGCAATCAAATTTTCCCCTCTTAAATAAACTAAGCCTAAGTTATGAAAGATCACCCGATAATCCTTTTCACTTTTTCCTCTTCCAACCCACGGGCGATACTTAATGCTTCCCGATAATATGATTCTGCTTCCGTCAGCCTGTACATATCGTACATGTTAGCACCGACCATCATATTACAGCCAATCACTTTCACTTTGTATAATTGATTTTTTTCAAACAATTGCTTGGCTTTTTTCAAATGATTGAGGGAAACAAAGTGCTGATCAATTTGATAATAGGCATCAGCTATTTTGTAATGAAATTCAGCTTGCTCCATTTCATCTGATACAGCATTCAACTCTCTCTCTGCTTTGCGATAATAGCTTATCGCATCAACATACTCTTTATGATCAAATTCATACATTCCACGAAAAAATAATGAGTAATACTTCAAGAGGCCTGTAAGTCTTTTTTGCGGCTTTTCTATTTTTTCAAGCAGTTCGTCGACTGTGGGGCGATCTCGATATCTGTCTTCCGGCTCCAAGGAATCTAACATCAATTGGTGACGAAAGCACATCAATGAATAAAAAACAAGCAAATCCTGATCCTCTTCCATCCCCTCTATTTCCTGTTCGACCTCAGCCTTTAAAATCTCAGCATCAGGCACACTGAACTGGCGAATCATTTTGTACCATTCATTGATCTTGACACCAACTTGGGACGACGGCAAAACTTGATCCATATATACCTCTCCCTCTAATCACTATTTTTGTAATATTATAACTATTTGAACATAAAGTGAAAACGAAAAAAAACCGCAATTTACTTTTGCGTCATACTCACCTGATTAACTTGTTTTTAAGACACAGGGAAATTATACCTCAACATAAAAATACTGTATAAAAATACTATTTACCCAAAAAAATACCTATTGATAGAATGGTTTCTGAAGGAGGTGGAAAAATATTCAAAGCGAATAATATAGGACTATCCTAAATACATAGTCTTTCATTTCGCTGGCAGATTACATTCCTAAAGGAGGATTTTTCATTAAACACGTAGCTAACGGTATTCTATTCGCCACATCTTTAGCCCTTGTAACTGCTTCTTTTGTCCCCACATCCTGAGCTGAAGAAAACCGAGATATCACTACTAATGCCACTGGAATTACCAAACCAATTTTTTATAATAATTGATAAGCCGTTTTCCTTTTAGCTTAAACTGGTTTTAAAGAAGCTATTAAACGAATATGTTGCCTTGAGTTGTATTGACGTGGAGAGAATCTTTATCTTTCACTTAAAAAGTCTGGACTTTCTGACAAGGCTAAAAGCCTCGCTCATTGGACAACGTTAGCGATGAAACATTTTATTGTTATTCATAAATTATTAGGAGGAAAATATATATGAAGAAGAAAGTAATCCCTGTAGTTTTAAGCGCAACTCTACTTACATCATTCTTGGGTACTTCAGGTGCTTTAGCAGCTGAAAACAGAACCACAACTCCTGTACCGGTAACGAAAACTGCACCAGGTACTATTCCAACTGGAATGCCTGGCACTATTCCAACCAAAGCGGCTCTCAATGGTGACTACCAAACCCAAGGTGTAGTTTCGTGGTCCTATAAGGCTTTCAGAGCTGCCTGCCGTTCAGGTGGATGGCTTTTATCAAAAGCCTTAAAGCCATTCTCCCCTAAAGCTGCGGCATGGATTAGAAAAAACTCTAAGAAGGTTGCCGACATTATGGATAAAGGTGAAAATTGGGGTGTAAAACAATTTACAAAAGCTTTTAAAGCTATCGGAGCTCCTACAGATGTAGCTACCACTTTAGCTAAATTCATTGTTGCTTTGATTTAACATATTTAAAATTTAAAGTGCTGTTAGATTCACTCTAATAGCACTTTTTCATTGGAGGTTAACATGGCTATCTTTATTACCGTATTGCTCACCATACTATGCTGTCTTGTTATTTCATCTCTTATTTTTATGATTCTATTAAAAAAGGAGATTGTGGATACACCACCCAACCACTTAGCTCATGTAGCATTCATAGGGCTTATTGGATTCTCCCTGTTCTTCGCTATAACTGTACCTAGCCTAGTTATTTATTTTGTAGCTATAACTGTAAATCATTTTTTCGGAGAGTATATCATCTATGGTTCACTTTCAGACTTATACATATTTTCTGTTGTCGTAAGTATTTTAGCTTTAATTTATATGCTAATCCTTATGGCAATTGTAAAAGGAATTACTCATATTTTTAAATTACCTGCTTGGTTAGCCTATATACTTGAATTCATTTTTGCATGGGCTGCTGTTTACTTCTCAATTAAATATGTTTCCAGTAATTTCATTGAAAACATATCTATATTTCAAGGTGGAGAAATTCTTCTTTCATTCTTCATAACTTTCTTATTTTCGGGCCTGGATATACTTTTTACTAATTTGGATAAGATCTCAAAAGAGAAATTAGGCTAATAAAAAGAAAAGCAGGCAATTTAGAGCCTGCTTTTTTATTCCCTTTTTAACATTTCTCCAAGCCTTGCTTTCGTTTTCGGCCCGTAAATGCCGTCAGCAGGCAGTCCATACATGGACTGGAATCGTTTGACCGCGTTTGCTGTTTTCGAACCGTAATAGCCATCTATTCCGTTGTTCTTTGCCCCTTTGTCCGGATAATAATAGAGAGCTGCCAAAGCTGTCTGGATCTGTTTCACGGCCGTTCCCTTAGTTAAGGGGCTTGTCACTTTAAAAACGCCCGATGGCAGCGTGTAAGATGATTTTTTTCCTTTTGTTGGAGAGCTGGCCGAGTCCGTCAGCTTTAATACTTGGCCGACTTTGATAAAATTCGGGTCCTTGATACTGTTCAATCTCTGGATGGTGGCCATGTTTACGGCAGTTTTCTGTGCAATTACAGGGAGGACATCTCCCTTCTTGACGGTGTACGTCGCCACGCCAGTCTTTGTTCCTGTTTTTGCTGATAAGGGCTGTGCGATGCTAATGTGCGAACCACGTTTGTTATGAACTGTCCTGGCCCTCCAAAAGCTTTTTTATCAGCCATCGCTTGCTAGCTGCAGATTTTACGATTTTCTTTACCGTTTCCGCAGATTTTAATACGATATACTTTCGGTTACGGTTCCCGTCCTCTAAGCTTCCAAGCGGGTTCAAACTGCTGACCACTTCCTTACCATGGAAGGGGTCAGTAAAGAAATAATCATCAATAAGAAAGCCTAAAAAAATAAACAGGCATGCTGCCTGTTTATTTTTTTATAACCGCCGGCTTCTTAAAACAGCCGTTTTAAGCTTTTCTTGAGTGACGGCATTTCGATTTTTTGGTTTTCAAAGAAGTTTTTCAGCATGTATTTGCTGAAGCCCTTCGCTTGGCCGTAAGTGATTTTTCCCGGAAGCGGCGGCTCGTCGCCGATGACGGCGTCGATGACGACCGGCTCATTTGAGTTGAGCGCTTCATGAAAAGCGGGAGCCAATTCCTCGTGTTTCGTCACTTTGATGCCTTTTGCTCCGCAGCTTTCTGCAAAGGCGGCGTAATCCATATTTTGCAGCTGGGTGACGTAGTCAATGTTGCCTTTGACCCGCTGTTCATATTCAATCATGCCTAAATTTTCGTTGTTTAAAACGACAACCGTAATCGGCAGTTTGTATTTAACAGCCGTCGGCAGATCCTGCATCACCATTGAAAATCCGCCGTCTCCGCAAATGGCGATGGACTGCCGCTCAGGTTCAGCAAGGCTTGCGGCAATCGCTCCCGGAAGCCCGCATCCCATCGTGGCGAGCCAGCTTGAGACGATAAAGTCCTGCTTCTTCATCTTAAAATGGCGGGCCATCCACACCGTAACCGTTCCGACATCCACTGACAGGACGGCGTTCTCTGCGGCCGCATCCTGAAGCCGGGCAATGACCTGCTGCGGCTTGAGCGGATGAGTCGCTTCGGTTTCATCCTTTTCGATTTCCTTCCACCAATGCTTCATGTGCTCGGTGCAGGCGTCCAAAAATCTTCTGTCTTCTTTATATTCAATGTATTCCGTCAGCTCTTTCAGCCCCAGAGCCGCATCACTGACGATTCCCGCATTGACGGGATAGCGCTTGCCGATTTTCGCCGGATCCGAATCAAGCTGAATGGCAGGCGTATCATCCGGGAGATAATCCCTGTATGGGAACGATGTGCCGAGCATGATCAGCAGATCGCATTCCTCCATTGCTTCGTAGGCGGGCTTTGTGCCGATTTGCCCGAGATTCCCGAGAAAGTGGGGATGGCTGTCAGGCACGACACCTTTTGCCGGAAGGGTAATCACAATCGGAGCGGCCGCTTTATCAGCGAATGCGAGCAGCTCCTCTTTTGCCGATTTTAACCCTTGGCCGGCGAGAATGACCGGTTTTTTTGCGTTGTTAATATATTGCGCGCATGTCACGAGATGTTCTTTTTTCGGCTCTATATCAGCTTTGAGGTATATCGGCGATGTGTAAACCGGCTCCCGTTTGATTTTTTGCGCGAATAAATCATCAGAAACGGTTAAAACGGCAACGCCTTTTTTGCTGTAAGCCGTGCGGATCGCCTGATTCAGAAGATCGGGCAGCGCTTCTGCCGTATGTACTTGCTGGTTGAACACCGCCACGTCCTCAAACATTTGCTCTAATTTGATTTCCTGAAAGCTGTCACGGCCGATTTCATCTGAGGCAACCTGTCCCGCAATCGCCAGCACCGGAACACCGTCCGCTTTGGCGTCGTATAAACCGTTCAGCAGATGAACGGCCCCCGGTCCTGCGATTGAAAGGCAGACACCGATCTGCCCGGTCAGTTTTGCCTCAGCCGCGGCAGCCAGGGCTGCGACTTCTTCGTGCCGGGTTTGGATGAATGTCAGGTTATTTCGTTCATGTCTCAGTTCTTCGATAAATTCATTAATGCTGTCTCCGGGAATGCCGTATATATGACCGACTCCCCATTGTTCAAGCAGCTCCGTCATTACGTGTCCTGCTGTTTTACTTGGCATACTGCATCCTCCTTTTACCTGTATTCATCCCCTTTTTCATACGGGTTGAAACACGGGCTATACTCCCAGCTTTTTTCTCAGCAGATCAAGGATGGATAACAGATTTCGGTCTTTAAGGACTGCCTTACGATTTGCCGCCCCATTGAGTCCGTCTTTTATTTGCCGTTTTCTGTTCGGCACCATGAACAGCGGCAGCCGGTTTGGGGAAAACCAGCGTAATGCGGCGGTTTCCGGCCCGTTCATCAGCGGTGTTCCTCCGGTAATGGCTCCGATGAAGACATGTTGTGTATCTTCAAATGCCGGCCTTTCATACTCACCGGCTTTTTTTATGATGGTCACGTTATAACCGGTTTCTTCGAAGGCCTCTCTTACGGCTGCGGATTCAGGTGTTTCACCTTCTGCGATCCTGCCCCCGGGCAAATCCCATAAGGGAATGTCTTTTCGTTTTACGAGCAATATGTCCCGCCCGTCATTTTGAATGATGACAAAAGCGCCTTGAGCCATGGCGTCCTCCTTTACAAAAAAGACCGCGGCATTAAAGCCTGCGGTCTTTGCCGTTACTTTTTAAAATGATACGGCAGGGTGGCGACGATTATGTCCTTCTTCCAAAACAGCCGGACTCGGAGTAAAAAGGCTGATTGGTTGTGAAGGATGGTCTGCCAGCGTTTTTTCGTAATGAATTGCGGAAACAGCACCATCACGGAGAACTGTTCTTTTTTCGCTTTTTGTTCGACCGTTTCTAAAAACTTATCAAACGGGTGAACCAAACTGCGGTATGAGGAATGCAGGGTGACGAGGCGGACGCCGTTATGAAGCTCTTCCCAGCGCTTTTCCACCTTTTTTTCGTTTTCTTTGTCAAAGGAAACATGAACCGCAATGACCTGATCCGATAATGATTTCGCATACTGAATCGATTTTTGGACGACGGTGGTGACACCAGCGACAGGCACGATGACGACGGTTCCCCTGATTTCCTCAGGCTGCTGATCAACGACCCGCAGCTGTTCGCCGACCGCGGTGTAGTGATTTTTAATGACGAAAAACAGCATGACGACAGCAGGCATGAATAACAGCACCGGCCAGACAAGATTGAACTTCGTCGCGAATAAAATACACAGCACCATAAATGAAATGGCGGCGCCGCATGAGTTGATCAGCATTTTTACCGCCCAGCCCTTCGGCTTCTGCCTGATCCACTTGATGCACATTCCCGTCTGCGACAGCGTAAACGGAATGAACACGCCGACGGCATAAAGCGGAATTAAATGTTCCGTGCGGCCGCCGAATAAAAGAATGAGCAAGATGGACGCGATACCGAGAAAGATGATTCCGTTTGAAAATCCTAATCGGTCGCCTCGTACCGTAAACATTCTCGGCATATACTGATCGCGCGCTAAATTAAACGCCAGCTGCGGAAAAGCGGAAAAGCCCGTATTCGCCGCAAGCACGAGAATCAAGGATGTAACGCCTTGAATGAAATAATACACCGTATGCCGTCCGAAAGTTTCCGCGGCGATTTGCGAAATAACGGTTTCGTCATGCTTCGGTCCCGTGCCGTATCCGTACGCCAGCACCGTAATCCCCGTAAATAAGATCGCCAGCAGAATCCCCATCATGGCCAAAGTGCGGGCCGCGTTTTTTGCCGGAGGATTTTTAAAGGCCGGGATCGCGTTTGAAATGGCTTCCACACCGGTCAGTGCCGAACAGCCGGATGAAAAGGCCTTCAGCAGCAAAAACAGCGTGATGCCCGCCACGGGTGTGCCGATCGGCGTGTGTTCGGCCGGATGAACCTGGCCCGTCATGAGCTTAAACAGTCCGACGACGATCAAAAGGACAAGCGCCGCCACAAACAGATAGACGGGATACGCCAAAATGGACGCCGACTCTGACAGTCCTCTCAAATTTAAAATCATAATCAGAATTACAAGCAAAACAGCAATGAGCAAATGATACGGGTGCAGGGCCGGAAATGCCGATGTAATGGCGTCAGTTCCGGCAGAAATGCTTACCGCCACCGTCAGAATATAATCAACAAGCAATGAGCCGCCCGCAATCAGACCCGGCTTCTCACCAAGGTTTTCTTTTGAAACCATATAAGCGCCCCCGCCTTGCGGATAAGCGTAAATAATCTGTCTGTAGGACAGAATCAAAGCTAGCAGCAAAATGAGAACACCGGCTGCGATCGGAATGGAATACCAAAACGCGGCCGCGCTTACCGCAGCCAAAATGATCAGAATCTGTTCCGTTCCGTAAGCAACTGATGACAGCGCGTCTGAAGAAAGCATGGCGAGCGCCTTGAGTTTCGTGAGTTTCTGCTCTCCGGCCGCCTGTGATTTCAGCGGTTTCCCAATCAAAAATCTTTTGATTGAATGGTACATTTGTTGTTTTCCCCTTTTTTTCATTTTCCGTTTGATTTACAAACCCTTACTGCTATGATGTCTCCGAATAACGATTGCATGCCATATTTCAGCACAGCAAAAAGACACAGAGGCAAACGGATGCCCCTGCGCCATAATCGTGCACAGGTTTCATTCATCTCCTCTCATGAACGCTTACGAGGTTAGCTGTCGGATTCGGGCTGATGAGAGTTGGCCCTACCTGAAAAAGGATTCACCCCAAGCGGCATCACGCGCCGCAAATTGGTTCCCCCGCTCTGATTACAGATTAAGCGATATAGATTATAAAAGAGATCATACTCCCGTCCCGTTCAGTTGTAAAGGGGCTTTTATGCTGTTTCAAAAATAAAAAAATCACCGCCAAAAATGGAAATGAAAATACAAAAAAAGAGGCCTGTTAACGGCCTCTTTTTCCTTCATTACTCTTCGCTTTTTTCATGATCCGTTTTTCTTTTTTTCCTTCTTGCCGTCAGCCAGATCAGACCGGCCGCAATGATCATAAGCGCCGCGAAAACAGCAATATACGTAACGTTCAGTGGTGCGGAACGGCTTTTCGTATCAGCCGATGGACTGCTGTCATCGGACTTGATTTGCTGATGATTCGAAAACAGCTGCCGGCCGGCCGTTTCGTTAATGACGGTTGCGGCATCGCTTGTGCTGTCTAAAAAGCTGATCAGCTCTTTTGTGACAGACGCGCCGCTTCCTGATAACGGAGCAAAAACAGCGATGCTCCGGCCGGAGTCCCAAGGTGATTCCTGGGTAAACGCGACTTGTTTCGTTGTCTCATTCAGCATTTGAAACGAAGAAACATCGTACGCGCCGCTGCGGTCTGAGGACACGAGAAGCTTAGAAGCGTTTGATTTCAAAAGCGGAATTTGCGGCAGGCCTCCGATAAACACAACATTCCGGCCTTTGGCATCCGCTTCCTTCATGTCTGATGCCGTCTTTACGGTAAAGCCGTTTCCGAATGAATCCGCCACCAGAGAAAGCTCTTTCAGTGTCTGCATGTTTACGTCATCCGGGATGACGATCACTGTTTTCTCTTTCCCGCCGCCCGCAAACGGGAGCGGCCATTGCCCGAAATCAGCTTTCTGCGCCGCATCGCTTACCGGATACGTCAGCGTGCTGCTTTTATCAATATAGACCCATTTGTTTTCGTCACGGTCGATACACGGATTGTTATGTTTCAAGCCTGATGTGACAAATTGCAGATCAATGTACCTGCTGCTTCGCAAAAGCTTCGGATCAATCGGGATTGAGACGTGGTAAAAGCCGTCTTTATCTTTATTGCCGAGATCATCAAGACGCACCGCATTCGGCTGTCCGTTGACCATGACGTTCAGCTCCGCTCTCTCGGCGTCATTTGCTGAATCCGCCTTCGTCCGGATCGATTCCGACGTTTTTAATGTAAGTGAAAGCTTGACCTTACCGTCTTTATCAACAGCGGCCGCCGCAGGGTAAAAGAAGTGCTCTGACGCCGTTTTGTTTGATCCGATCGTTACATTTCCCGCGCCGAAGTCCTCTAATGTCAGTTTATTGCCTGTCTTTTCCGCAGCGGGCTGAAGGCGGCCGATTGTCAAAGTATCTCCGCCCAGCTGAGCTGAATAAGCGCTGTCTGTGATGACGCGGATTTTATCCGCCAGCGTTTTGTCTGATTGCGCCGTGACAAACAGGACGGGCTGCCGTTTGTCCCCTGATGTCAGAACCCGTTCAGCGAGAAGAAGTTTGTTGTCTTCCGCTTTGATGTTCCCCTGTTCGAAAAGTTCTTTTATTTTCCCGTTCCAATGCTGATCAGCGCCGATGACAATTGACGGATTGCTGATTTTGCCGGCGTCGGATTCTTTTACATAGGATACCTTCAGCCTGCTGTCTGCCGTTTTCAGAAATGCTTCTGTTTTGACTGCGGCTTCAGCTTCCGCCGAGGTCGGTTTGTCAGGAAGAATAATATCGGTTTCTTCACCCGTATTGCCTGATTGGGCAAACGGATACGGGAAATGGCCGAGATCCGCTCCCTTTGACTTGCTTGCTTCTGAAAGTACAAGGCGGCTGTCCGGATAAATTTTTATCCAGTTGCCTGACGTATCCTGCCTGACGCAGACGCCCTCTTTTAATACGCCGTAAAATCGTAATGATACATTGTGATAGCCTTGGGCGGATTGGCTTTTGCTGAGATTGAGCTTCACCGTTTTCCGCTTGGAACTGCCGTCAAGCTTTATAGATTTGACGGGTTCATCATCAATGGCGATGGTTAAAGAAGACGGGGCAATTAATAAGTTTGACGCCTCGTAATCAATCAGAAGCGACTGATCGGCATTCGAAGCTCCCGCAGGAATCTGATAGGTCAGCTCTGCGCTGTCTTTCGCCCCGTACAGTGTCATCAGATCGCCAGTCAGCGCCTGCTGCTCTTTTGCGCCGGCGCTTGTTCCGAGGGCGGAACCGTCCGTTTTCAGTTCCCGGGCCGCGGCCGCCTGCCCGTTATACATCAATAGCAAAAGGCCGGTTATCAATATGATCGCTTTTTTCAAAAAGGTCACCCGCTTTTATTTTGATTGTATCGCTCCGTTTTGTACCACTTGACTTCCTGCTTGAACAAGCGGTGCTTGATCTCTGTGAATAATGACCAGATGACGAGCACGATCCAAGCCTGAGAGTATGTAAAGTACATCAGAAATACGATAAAGAAGTTTTGTTTGTTCATTTCTGTTTTTTCAATGCTTAAAGTAATCATGACCTCAGTCATAAACAGGAAAAAGGCCAGTATCCACAAAATCATCGCCAAAAACCCGACTGCCAGATGCAGGTCGTAAAAAAGATTGATGATAAAAATCGTGTTTGACATGATCACACCGAAGAAAAACAAAAAATACGTAAAAAAGAAATAAAACAGATCGAAGATGATCCGCTTGCGTTTCAGCTTGAAAAATTGGGATAAAAACTTGAGAACGACGTATTGGTTGCCGCGCGCCCATCTTGTCCGCTGACGCCACCACACCTTCCATGTCTCAGGCTCCTGCTCCCATGTCACGGCCGCCGGGAAAAAGCGGATATGGTAGCCGAGATTATACACGCGGATGGTCAGCTCGGTATCCTCCGCCAGCGCCTTATCATCCCAGCCGCCGAGCTGTTCGATAATGCTCCGCCTGATCGCGAAGTTCGTCCCCGGGATGGTGGCGATTTTGAACCATTTCCATCTGCCGCCCTGCGCCATCCACTGAAAGCAGATGGTTTCAATATTGATAAACTTTGTCAGGATCGTTTTGGCCGCGTTGATGACACGGAATTTCCCGACAACCGCTCCCGCTTTCTCATCATTCATCAGACCGAGAACCAGGTAGTACACCGCCATTTTTTCCGGCGTATTGTCCGCATCATACACGCAGATCACGTCTCCGTTCGATTCCGCGAACCCTGAGTTCAGCGCCGAAGATTTTCCTTTTCCGGCGTTCGGAGGCTTTGTGATGACCATTTTAATGAAGTCATACTGACGGGAAAATTCATTGACGATGTCTCCCGTCCGGTCGGAGGAATTATCGTTAACGACGATGATCTCAAGCCTGTCTTTCGGATAATACAGGTTCACCATCGCCTTCAGCGTCTGCCTGATGACGACCTCCTCGTTATGCGCGGGAATGAGCACGCTGACCTTCGGGAGCTCCCCCATCTTTGCGCGCCATTTCGGAATGTTCCGTTCGAAGGTCATATAATGCCTGAATCCGCCCTGCATCAGAAACATGTGATAGAGAAGCATCACCCATATTAAACTTAATGAGATAAAAAACAGAATGTTACTCAAGGCTCCTTCTCTCCTTAAAGATTCGTTTTTTTAATGTGGCGCGCAAATAAAGAACGTAGCAGGCGAACATGATGATAAACAATAACACCACGCCGGAGAGAATCCAAAGCGCTTTTTCCAGAGGCGTCTGCTGATGGTGATTGAAAAAGGCCGTTATCGGATGAATCTTGTTTTCCACATGAATGGTTCCGTCTCCGTCCGTTTTGATCCTGACGCTGTCCGACGTTACCGTTTGCTTCGTTTTCTTCAGATCGAGCCACTCGCCGCCGGGAATCCGCTCCATCTGATTGACGAGCTCGGGGAGGTATTTCATGCCGAGATACGGATGGTAGAAACCGCCCGCCGTTCCGCCGCCGAAATCAATCATCTGCGAAATATGATTCTCCATATCTCCGAGCGGATTTTCCTTTGAGTTATCGGCATAACCGATTGTTTCAGGGTACAGCGTCATCCCGTCCAGCATAGCCGGCTTTGAGACGAACGGAGGGGCGCCCGAGGTTTTCCACGTCGTGCCGCTGAGCTGCACTTGTCCGAAAATGCTGGAGAAATAAGAAGATGCGATTTTGTAGCCTTCTTCAGACATCGTATAGTGCGGCGCTTCGAATGACAGCGGGTAAAGGCCGAGCTCTGTCAGATCGTCAATCGCCTGCTCCAGCTTCGTTCTCGTGTAGATGTTTTCTTTTTCACGGAAAGGCTTCACATACGCCCGGTACGCTTTTTCATTCGGAAAATCCTGTTCCTTTTCAAGCTTGACCGGAGTATCATCCGCATTTTCTGACGTAATCGGCTGATCCGCTTTGGCATCCCAAAATTCAAAGCCTTCTCCCGTTTCGCTGTATCGGTATGCGTGCGTGTAGCCGTGAATAATGATGCTGCCGCCCATTTGCTGAAGTTTTTTCAGGACGCTGACCATTTTCGGTTTGTCCGCCAGGTATACTTTTTCTCCGTTTTCCGGATTGAGATAGACCGGAATGACCGCCAGAATAAACGGAATGTGTCTTTTATGCAGGTAAGCGCCCGCTTCGTAAAGCAATGTTTCATCTGACATCGGACTGATGTCTTCAAGCCGCAAATAAAGGAGGGTGCCGCCCGCTGATTCTCCGAAAGCGCTGCGCAGCGCTTTCGCCGTCAGAAACGAATCATTTAACAGGCTCGTCACACCGAAATAATAGTCAGAGCGCGCCGTTTTCCACATAAAAGGGCGGGTGCCGCCGTCACCGGACCGGTATGTATAAAGGGGCTTTCCTTTTACTCCCGATACGCCGAGCACGGACATTCCTTTTTCAAGCGGCATGTCTGTTTTTTCTTTCTTGCTGTAAATGCGGTATACCGTTTCTTTTTCTGTCAGGGACAAACCCGCAAATTGGCGGAACTGTCCGGCGTTATAGCCGATGCTGATAAGCTGCTGCGGCATGCTGCTGATCAGAGACACAAATGATGTGCTGAGCTTTTTTTTCGTGACGCCGTAATAGATGACTCGCCGATTCTTTTTGAGGTCCGCGGCTGTGATGTCTCCGTCGCTTTTCACGGTGACGGCTGATGAGAAATGGCCCGCGGTCAGATCAAGCATTTTGACCTCAGCGGTTTCTTTGCCGTCCGTGCTTGTATAAATAATGAGAATGCCGTCCTTTTTGTCTTTTGCTTCCGCCGTAAGGGGAACATAAACCGCCGAAATCATGAAGAGCGCCGAGAGTAAGAGACGTATCCATTTAGAGTTCATTCATCATCATCTCGTTTTCCAGTTCATTTAAAAATTGCTCGGCCGTTTGTAAATCCTTTCGGTACGCCAAGTAACATACACGGAAGGTGATGGAGACGTATTTACCGTTTTGCAGCCGGTACGTATCCAATTCCTTTTTCAGCTTCGCCAGAACGGCCGGCATGTTTTCTTCAGGCGTATGGGTCAGCACGATGCCGAACCGTTCGGCGGACGGCCTGAATTTTTTGTCTGTTTCCCGAACGCTTGACCGGATTTGGCGGCTGATAAATGCCAGCAGACGGTCGGTCTCTTTTTCTCCGTAGAGGGATTTGAATTCCTTGAAATAATGCATGTGCAGCAGCAAAAAGACGAAGGAATTGCCGTAGCGTTCCGCCCGCTTGATTTCCTCAGAAAGCTCCAGCTTCATCCGCAGATGGTTGTCAAAGCCGGTCACCCTGTCGACGGCGACAAAGCTCGTAATCTCTTCACGCAGCTGTTTCACTGAGCGCTCAAGCCCCTTCGCCAACTCGTGAATCCTTCCCGCTATGTAAGAAAAGAGCAGCAGTGCAATCCCCCAAATGACCAGCACCTGCAGACTTTCGGCACCGGCAGACGCCATAAAGCCCCCGGTCTGAAACCACAGGAGCAGGCTGCCGAGAACAAATAAGACGAGTAAGGTGATGACGAGCGCGTAGATTGCCCCGAACCATATGCCGGCTCCCGTGACAAGCAATGTGATGCAGGTTATCAGAAGCCCTGCGGATTGCTGAGACGCATAGTAAATAAAAAAAGACAGCAGCACCAGCATAACTGCTGTGTAGCTGCACAGTTTTTGTGATTCATTGAATGATATTTTCATTAAACAATTTCCTTTCAGCCAGAAGCGGCAGCAGGTTATCGAAAGAATGTGTATCGCCCCCGCTCATATAGCCGCCGTAATCAGGTTTCAGCGTGTCCAGTGTTTCAAATGAAGTCATTCTTTTATAAAGCGGCTTGATGACAGCCGGATCAGCTTTTTGTTCTGCTAAAAAAAGAACGGCCAGGGCGTAAACGGACGGTGATTCGTATTGAACCGCCGGCTTCTTCGTGTCTGCGATGTACCGTCCGTACAGCTGTCCGCGCGACTTCCATTCTTCTATGATCCATTTTGACAGCACGGCGGCTTTGTCATCGCCCCGCTTCAGATTCACGGCGGCGTACAGCTGGTCGATGACATTCACTTCGCTGTCATATTTGTATTCCTTTGTTTCAGTATTGAACGATTTCGGCAGAAAACCATTTTTCAGGGGCGCAAGATTGAGAACATCAAGGTTCCGGTTTTCCGTTTTCTCATCGATAATCCCCTTTTCTCTGAGCATCTGTAAGGCGCCGGGGTCGACATAGGACAACGTCACGGTCTTTGATGCGGCATTTGAAGCGGCATCATAATAATCCGTAAAATACCCGTCATTCGTATTGTATTTTTCCAGCGCCTTCCCGATCTGCACCGCTGTTTTCCCGTATTCACTGTTACCCCACAGGGTTCCGGCCTCATTCAGACAGTTCATGATTCTGAAATCATCAATTAAGGCATTGATGCCGCTCGCTTTATTCCCGTCAATCTTCCACGACACGAGCCCGTTTTTCGTCAGAAACGAATCGGTGAGAAGCTGATATTGCGCTTGAAACTGCCGTTCATCTTTCCTGTTCAGCAAAAATGCCATCCATAGTCCGAGAGACTCAGATAAATATTCCGGCTCACCGGATATGTTCGTCCGGATCATCCCCCGCCCGTTCATCAATTTATGATAAATAAAATGCTCTGCGGGCTGAAGCGGTTCGGCCGCCGCCTGTTTTTCAGTGCCGGCCTCCGCGCACCCCGCCGTCAGAACGATCGAAATCAAAAGGATCATCAGACGAAAAACGAATTGCTTCACAGTCTATCCTCCTATTTTACAAATCCTTTTTTAGACCCATATCTTATTTTTTCACAAAGTATTTTTACTATATAGGAAACGATAAAAGAATACTAGCATTTTTTCACATTGGGAAATTTTAAATGGGAGCACCGCCTGCTCACCTTTTCCCTCTTCACATGGATCGTATTCCCATTACAGTAAAAAACACAAAAAAAGGCAGCATTTCGTTACAAATGCTGCCTTTCTCTGATCTATTTATCCAGGCCGAGTTTTTTCAGCTGTTCTGCCAGCGCGTTGTTCATCGGCTCCTCTTTGTTTTGGCTTTTCATATAAGAGTTGATGTCCCGCTTGGATGCGCGTCCGGATTTATCTTTCGCCTTGCGCTTTTCAAAGACGGACAGTTTCTCCCGGTGGCCGCATACACATGCGAAGGTTTGGCCTTCGCCCTGGCCGCGAAGCTCCATTTTCTTATGACAGTTCGGACAGCGGGCGTTTGTTTTTCTTGCCAGCGTTTTCCGGCTGCCGCACTCACGATCCTGACATACGAGCATCGTGCCGCGTTTGCCGTTGACTTTAAGCATCATTTTGCCGCAATCAGGGCAGGCGGTGCCTGAAATGTTGTCATGTCTGAAAGTTTGGCTGCTGTTTTTGATTTCCTTCACCGTTTTGCCCGCATATGTTTTCATGTCTTTAATGAACACGGCGGATTTCAGTTTGCCCGCTGCGATGGCGGAGAGCTTTTGCTCCCACTCAGCGGTTAAGGCCGGCGATTTTAAATCTTCCGGGACGAGCTGTAAGAGCTGCTTCCCTTTTGACGTGATGAAAATATCTTTTTCTTTTTTCTCGATTAAGAAACTGTTGAACAGTTTTTCAATGATATCAGCGCGGGTGGCGACTGTTCCGAGTCCGCCGGTTTCACCCAATGTTTTCACAAGGTTCTTCTCTTCTCCCTGCATAAAGGCGCTTGGGTTCTCCATTGCGGATAACAGCGTGCCTTCATTAAAGCGCGCCGGCGGTTTCGTCTGTCCGCTCGTTTCTTTCAATGATGAGACAGTGAGGCGCTGACCCTGCTGAAGATCCGGGAGCGTCTGGTCTTTGTCTTCCTCGTGATCGTCGTCATCCTCGTACATATCATACACGGCTTTCCAGCCAGGCGATTGAACCGTTTTCCCTTTTGCGGTAAATGTTTCGCCGCCGATATCGGCTGTAACCTTTGTTTCTTCGTATTCGAACGCCGGCATTAACACGGCGAGAAAACGTTTGGCAATCAGATCGTAAAGCTTTCGTTCTTTGTCGCTGAGGCTTGAAAGGATCAGCGGCTCCTCTGTCGGAATGATGGCATGGTGATCCGATACTTTCGCATCATTGACGAATCCTTTATGCGCTTTGACGCCCCGCTTCAGTATTTGATTGACGTACTGTGCGTACGGCCTAACTTCCATGCCGTTTAAACGGTCTTTTAAAGTCGGTACGATGTCTGCGGAAAGGAATCTGGAATCCGTCCGCGGGTAAGTGACAAGCTTATGCTGTTCATACAGCTTTTGAAGCACGGACAGCGTCTCTTTTGCGGAAAAACCGAAGCGCTTATGAGCGTCCCGCTGCAATTCCGTCAAGTCGTAAAGACCGGGTGCGAAGCTTTTCTTCGCCATTTTTTTCAATTCTGAGATGACTGCCGGCTTTCCTTGCAGATCTTTTGCCAAACGGCCGGTCACCGTCTGATCGAATGTTCTTGTCTGCTTTGTTTTTTTATCCTGCCATGTCAGCGTCATCTGATCAGCCGCCGCGCGGAGACCGTAATAAGGAACGGGTTTGAACGCCTGAATGTCCGCTTCACGCTTGGCGATCATCGCCAGTGTCGGAGTCTGGACGCGTCCGCATGACAGCTGCGCGTTAAATTTCGTGGTCAGGGCGCGGGTCGCGTTGATGCCGACGATCCAATCCGCTTCCGCTCTGGCAACCGCGGAATGATACAGGTTTTCGTACTCTTTGCCGCTGCGGAGCTTCTGGAATCCTTCTTTAATCGCCTTATCTGTCACAGAGGAAATCCACAGCCGCTTAATCGGTTTGCGGACGTTTGCCTTTTCGATAATCCAGCGGGCCACAAGCTCCCCTTCCCGTCCTGCGTCTGTAGCGATTACGATCTGGCTGACGTCTTTCCGGACAAGCTGAGCTTTGACCGCATTGAACTGTTTTCCTGTTTTTTTAATGACGACGAGCTTTAAAGGCTCCGGAATAATCGGCAGATCCTCAAGCCGCCATGATTGAAATTCTTTGCCGTATCCTTCAGGGTCAGCGAGCGTTACCAGATGCCCGAGCGCCCATGTGACGATGTAGCGGTCGCCTTCAAGATATCCGTTTCCTTTTTTATGACACTTCAGCACGCGGGCCAAGTCCCGGCCGACTGAAGGTTTTTCAGCTAATACAACTGTTTTTGACATGCTTTTCACTTCTCTTTCTTTCACAATCATCCTGTTATTATAACAGACTTCCTCACGCTCTCTCTAATCGAGGACGTTTTTTGTGTCAATTTCTGAGAAAATGACGTGGGTCACGGTTTGGGCATACGGAGAGGTGCGGTTAATGAAGTGTTCGATCGTTTCCAGGCTGTCCGCGTTCATCTTCAGCATATAACACGCCGCGCCGGCGACCCGAAAACAAAATTCAATGTTGGGAATGGATTGAATGTAGGTTTTGAATTGATCGTATTTTCCGTTTTTCACCGTCGCTTCGACAATGCAGGAAACGGGAAGTCCGATCTTTTTTTGATCAATGTCCAATGTATAGCGCTTAATAACACCGAAGGATTCAAGCTGTCTGACACGCTCTGTGACGGACGGGGCTGACAATTTGATTTTTCTGCCAAGCTCCCGCATGGACAGGCGGCTGTCCCGCTGCAGCTCTTTAATGATGCTCAGATCAACATTATCTAGTTTCATGACTGTAGTCCTTCCTTACCCTTTTGGCTATATTATCAAGAGAAATCCGAAAAATGACAAGAACAACAGGCTGAAATCATGCAGGTTTTTTAGGAACAGACGCGAAATGGTCATATTAGGACTGCCCTTTGCTTATAGTATAGAGGAAAAAAGATGTCCGACAGGAGGGAGCTGTATGTTACACACGCCGATCGGCAGACTTCGCACGATGGGGTTTATTGAAGGAATGTCGCTTTTGGTGCTGCTGTTTATCGCGATGCCGCTGAAATATTGGGCTCATCATCCGCTCGCCGTCACCATTGCCGGTTCCATTCACGGCGGTTTGTTTATCATTTATCTGGCGGTGCTGGCGTATGCGGCGTTTACTGTCAAATGGCATGTGAAATGGTCAGCCGCCGGTTTTATCGCGGCCTTTATTCCGTTCGGTAATTTTATTTATGATCGCGGCCTGAGACATTATCAATAAAAAAGCTCCTCTTCTGCAGAGGAGCTTTTTTCATGCGTTACATCCATTTCGTCACCCAGGCGATATAATAAGCGCCGGGGATGAATACGAGCTGAGCGAGAAGCGTGCCCGCGACCCTTGATGTCACCATCGTCAATGATGTCCATTTTAAGGAGACGTAGCTGCGCTTGCCCTTCGCCACATCGTCTGCCAGTACGGAGACTTTCGGGTCAACAAACACAGCCAACAGCATAGTCGCAACTCCGTTGATTAAGCCTGATGCCATCACGGCCGTCGTGCTGTGCTCAGGCGCCAGAAGGCCGGCGTACAGAGCGGACAGAACACCGATCGTGTAAATAGACGTAATGACCATATTAATGACAAACAAGCGTTTCGGGATCATTCGGAATTGAAGCCCTTTTAAATAGGAGACTGACGGCAGTCTGATATAAGAACGCGCATGCTTCAGCCCGTTCAGTGAAAATCCTTTTTTAAATACCTGCATGACGGAGCCTCCTCCGTCCGCCAAGTGTATAATCGCCCTGGTGAATAACGCGACGAATGTCGGCAAAAGACAGATGCCGAGTATCGTTCCGACCGTGGAGCCGAATATTAAAAATCGAAACTGGGCGCCCACAAGAGACAGGGCGTTTGATCCGGCGGCATCAATCAAATGTCCGGTAAACGGCTGCTGAACCATGTTTGACATGCGCGACACGATGACCATGACATTAAATAATGACAGCGCGGACGCGATAAATCCGACTCTCGCGCCGGAAAGCCGTGTTGCATAGGCAAGCGTTTCAATCGAATGTATCAGCAGCAGAAAACAGAAGATAAACAGTACTTGTGAAGTAATAACGTGCAATGTATGATTCCTCCAAATCTTTTCTACTGATTAGACTCTGCAGACTGCGGCGAGGTTTCGGCCGGTTGCATAAAAAAACCGCCCGGATGCCCGGCGCGGTTTTGTCTTATTCTTTTCTTACGCAAATAAATAATATATGGTTGCCCGCCTTAGCCCGCGGGTGATTCGTATTAACAGTTCCGATAGAATCATTCTTCGAAAGTAAACACCATGGAAGTTCTTGAACACAAGACAACGAAAGCCCTACCTCTCAATCGTCACTGCGGCTCCGAAGCCGCGCCGGTGTGAATTGTAAAACAAAAAGTCTTTTTTCCATCTCTTCGTTAGGGGCGAATGTCAGAAGGAAAAGAATAAGCTCAGCTTTTTTCAAGCTGTCCGTTGAAGCCTGAAGCTTCTATATCAAAACAGAAAAAAGAAGTTTACTTTCTTTTTTATTTGCATGTTGTCACTTAGCAATTAAGTATAACAGATTGCCCCTGAATGATCAAATGATTTTTAAAGTTCCAGCTCGGCCGGCGTTTTTTCACCCGCGTTCATGAGCTTGATCTGCTTCGGTTCAATTTCAAGAATCACCAGGTTCGGATCGTCTTTTCCGTCAAACCAGCGTTCCAGTTTCGGATCCCACAGCTTTTCTTTTAAATCGGCTGAGTTGTTCAGTTTGGCGGTTCCGGCCACTTCCACATAAGCGTCTCCGAATCCTTCACAGTCATACCCTAACAGAATATGAACATTCGGATTGTTTTCAATTTCTTCCGCTTTATGAGTGTCTTTGCTCGTCGGCGTGTAAATCGTTAAGCCGTCATGGAAAAATGTCATGTAGCGTGAATGCGGTTTGCCTTGCTCTACCGTCGCAAGCGAACCGACTTTATGATGATCCAGTACTTCAAGCACTTTTTCTTTGATTTCATTTTGATTCATGAAGAATCACTCCTTTTTAACGTCTCCGCTGTTACTTTTCCACATTGGGGAGACATTTAAACCAAGAAATGTGCTCTTCTGCCGATCTTCGCTCCATTCCCGCTTCAGCATGCTGTAGGTCACCGTGTCATGATAGGCGCCCTGTACGAAAATGCCTTCTCTCGTCAGTCCTTCTTTCTGAAATCCGAGCCGCTCCGCCACCGCCCTGCTTTTCGTGTTTTTTTCAGCCGCGCTGATCATGATGCGGTTCAGGCCGAGATCCTGAAATGCATGGGTGATGACCGCCCGGCAGCTTGCGGTGATAATGCCGAATCCTTCATGCTCTCGATCCAGCCAGTAGCCGATCTCTGCTTTTTGATTGACTGTATCGGCATTATGGATGCTGATCATGCCGCAAAACCGGCCCTTCACAAAAATTCCGGCGTCAAACCCATTCTCTTCCGCGTATTTATAGCGCCATTCGGGGATGATCACATCGCGGTACGTATCGATATCAGCCAGTTCTTCCGCCCAGCTGAGCCATTCGCTGAGATGGTTTTGATTTCGCTTCATAACAGAATACAATTCGTCCGTATCTTCTTTGGCAAGCAATCTGATCGTCAGATGTTCCCGGATTTGACAGGAAAACACGACCACACCTTCTTTCCTTTATTAGCCATTATACAGGTAAATTCATTTTTTTCCATACAAAAAAAGATGAGGCGTGCAGCCTCATCCTTAAATGCGCGGGTCGGTGAAAACATCGTGATCATCCGTGCTTGTCGATGACATTTCCGTAATGACCGCCCCTTCTTCTCCCGCTTGAAACCAATGCTTCGTATCCGGCGGAATGGTGTATTGTCCGCCCGGCTCAAGCACAATCTCATGCCAGACGGTGTAGTATTCCTTGTCTTCTTCCGGCGGGAGGACGCTTGGGTTCTCTGTCTTTTCACCTTCCACGTAGAGATACACCTTCCCCCAGCGGCAGCGGAAAGTCTCTTGTTTTCCCTTCTCGCCGCCGACCGGCGGATGGCGGTGTTCCGGACACGTCTGGCGCGGGAAGAGCACCAATTCTTTCGAACAGTAGCGGTCGGTATTCACGTAAATAAACAGCTGAAGCCCGGTTTCCTCAAGCTTGTCTAAGCCGTAATCCATGATTTGAATGTCTTCGACTTCATCATCAGTCAGAACGATTCCCGCTTTTTGATAGTATGCATTCACGTCATGTTTCGATATCGTCATGCTTCAGCCCCCTTATGTGGTCACAAATTTGCCGCCGTTGACATGCAGCGTCTGCCCGGTCATATAAGATGATTCATCTGAGGCCAAGAGCACATAGCAGCCGACATGTTCAACAGGCTGGCCTGCCCGGCCCATCGGCGTAGTCTGACCGAAGGAAGCGACTGTTTCTTCTGAGAATGTCGCCGGAATAAGCGGTGTCCAGATCGGCCCCGGCGCCACGGCGTTGACACGGATACCGTCGTTGACGAGTGCTTGCGCCATGGATCTCGTAAAACCGTTAATCGCGCCTTTCGTAGCCGTGTAGTCAATCAGCTGCGGATTGCCTGTGTAAGGATTAATGGATGTCGTATTGATGATCGCGCTGCCCGGCTTCATGTAATCAATCGCTTTTTTAGTCAAATAAAATTGTGAGTAAAAGTTTGTCTTAAAGGTTCTGTGAAGCTGCTCGCTTGTGATGTCTTTAATGCTTTCTTTCGGATGCTGTTCCGCGGCGTTATTCACGAGAATATCAAGACGCCCGAATTCTTCAACCGTTTTTTCAACGGCTTCATTACAAAAGTCTTCCTCACCGACATCGCCAGGGATTAACAGACATTTTACGCCTTCTTCTTCCACTCGTTTTTTTGTATCTTCCGCATCACCATGTTCATCAAAATAGACGATCGCGACATTTGCGCCTTCCTTCGCGTAAGCAACCGCTACGGCGCGTCCGATACCGCTGTCGCCCCCTGTGATAAGTGCGGTTTTCCCTTTTAATTTATCAGCGCCTTTATATTCTTTGTATTCGTAAACAGGCGCCGGATTCATTTCGCTTTCAATGCCCGGCTGGCGGTTTTGTGATTCCGCCGGGAATTCCTTCGGATAGTTTTCCATGTCAAGTTCCTCCTTCTTGTTCGATCTCATATTTCTTGTCTACCTCGGCTGTCTTTTGGATAAACATGAATGAGACAGTTCAAAACGTTTTCGGAGAAAAATGTTTCACATGGAACGCAAGAAAAAAACCCGGCTGGCAGCCGGGTTTTTATTTTCTATTATGAACGTACCGCTTGTTTGCGGAGCACGTCTTTTCTCACTTTTCCAAGGTTGTTTTTCGGAAGTTCGCTGACGAACTCAATTTCCGGAATTTTAAAGGCGGCAAGACGTTCTTGAAGGAATCGGGTCACTTCTTCTTCTGTCAGGCCTTCTCTGCCGTTTGTCACGATGAACGCTTTCGGCTTTTCGCCGTAGAGCGGATCAGGGATACCGACAACCGCCGTTTCGAGAATTCCCGGCACTTGCTGAATGACCTCTTCAATCTGGTCGGGATAAATATTGTCCCCGCCGTAGATGATGACATCTTTATAACGTCCGGTGATAAAGATAAATCCGTCTTCATCCACATAACCGGAATCGCCGGTATGGAACCAGCCGTCTTTCAGCACTTTTCGTGTCGCTTCTTCGTTACCTTCGTAGCCTTTGAATAAAAACGGACTTGTCACAACGACTTCTCCGATTGAGCCTTGCGGAAGGACTTCACCTGTTTCCGGATCTACAACGCGGACGTCCACTTCTTCCATCGGTTTACCCGCGGAAGCGGCTTTATCCATTCCCATTTGCGGATTCCAAGAGCTGATGCCCCACGCTTCCGTGCTTCCGTATCCGTGCATGAGCGGGATGCCGATGTCGAGATACTGCTGGATCAGACTGCTTGGCACCTTTGTGCCTCCCGTCATCATATAAACGATAGAAGACATGTCAGTCTGATGCGTTTCCCATGCTTTCAGCAGGTATGTGTAATAGACCGGAAGCGCCATCACGGTTTGAATTTTCTCTTTTTCGATGAGCTTCAGGTTTTCCACAGGGTCCTGATTGTCTGTCATAATGAATGTCGTTCCGCTCATCGTGCCGACCATCTGGCAGATAATCGCGCTCGTATGGTAATTCGGATGGCATGCTAAGAAGCGGACATGCTGCATTCTCCCCGTGTATGCCAATGTCGCGTTTACGTAGTTGTATATGCCGCCGTGAGTGATCATGCAGCGTTTCGGATTGCCGGTTGTACCTGAGGTAAACATCAGCAATGCCGTATCGTTTTCAGACACCGTTTCGACATCCGGTGTATCACCGGAGCCTGTCAATAAAGCGTCAAACTCAGGCGTTGTCTCCGCAGCTGTTCCTGTTACGACCTTCAGTTTAAGAGAAGATGCAAGCGCAGGAAGCACTTCTTCCATGATCTCTTTAAATTCAGTGCTGTAAAAAACAGCTTTCGGTTCACAGGCTGCTAAAATGCCTTTCATTTCGTAAGGTGTTAATTGCCAGCTGACCGGCACAACCACCGCGCCGATTTCGAGTGCCGCAAACATGACAATGGATGCCGCGTGGCCGTTTTTGCAAAGCATCGCCACTCTGTCGCCTTTTTTTATTCCTTTATCAAGAAGCGCTTGTGCAAGCTGGTTGATTCGTTTTCGATATTCCGCGTAGGTCAGGGTATACGCACCGCTTTTTACAGCTTCGATCTCTTCGCTATTTGAAATGTCATGCAGAATCAGATGCTGTAATGTCTCCATATTTTCATCTCCCATAATGATAAATCACAAAAAAACTCTGTCAGATTTTCTTTCTCACGCAACCCATTTTAAACCAAAAAATATAACTTGTAAAACTATTTTGTTTTAGAACTATTCCATCAGTGAATGATACAATAGTCCCGTGTTTTTAGTTTCTTCCCTTCCCCTTACCCTCATACATGCACAAAAAAACACACCCCACATGAGGTGTGCGCTTCCTGTTTACCGCTGTCCTTTCTCCTGAATGAAATGATAAAACAGCTTGTTTAAACGTTTGTATAAATCGGCCTCATCCTCCGTCTGGAAGGCTTTTATACTGTCTTCAGACTCGATAATGGCCGAGCTGACCGCACTTAGTATTTCCGACCCTTCAGCGGGCATATCAGCCGGCGCCATCATCACCAAAGCGCGGTCGGCGGTCAGGGAATTTCCGTCCATGCCTTTGACACTGCATGGAGCTGTCAAATCATAAATTTTGAAAAAAGGCGTGACAATTTCTTCATTTTTGAGATGGTACAGGGCCATCGCCGTTCCCGGAATGCCGAGTCCGCCCTGTCGTTCACGCTCAGCAAGGCGCTGTGCGGTTTTTTGGGCATTATGAACCAATCCTTCTTGCTCCAGCATGTCAAACATACGGTTCAAAAACAGCTCATACGCCGTGTTTGAATCAATGGATTTGATCGAAAAGTTCCGCAGCACGCTTTGGATAACCGCCGCGTAATGCGCCATACGGCCGGCCGCTTCCAGCATATCAGGCGTCTCCGGCTGCTTCTCTTCTCTTTTACCGTTTCTTTTTTTGTCAAGAATCAGCGGAATTTTTCTTTTGATGTACTGCTTGACCTGATCAGCGTCTTCTTCGTTTAAAAGCGGACTGACCATGACGTAATCAATGTTTTCATACGGGATCGGAACAGTGGATACGATCATGTCATACGCAGCGGTGTCTCGGTCCTTCAGTTCGATGAGGGAAGACATATCAAAGGAACGGATTTCCGGAAGCTCTTTTTTCAGCCTGGATGCGAGCATTTTGGACGACCCGATGCCGCTAGAACAGACGATCAGCGCTTTGATCTTCGCTTCTTCCCGTTTGATTTCCAGAGCGGAGCCGAAGTGAAGAACGATGAAAGCGATCTCATCATCAGAGAAAAGAAGCCCCGGAAAGAATTTTTCCATTCCTTCTTCTACGGCCATGTACAGCAGAAAGTAGTCGCGTTTAATTTGCTCGGTCATCGGGTTGTACATGTCGATATTTTCTTTTACCCGGTTGATCGCAGGCTCCAGATGGGCGATTAAACCGTCGTATAAAGAACCGTTTTCCGTCAGATCAATTTTAATTTTTTCAGAAATGAAGCCGATCAGCTGCTTCGTTTGCAAGGCCGTTTCAACCTCTATGTCTTCCGGTTTGAATTCCGTTTTGTATTTGCGGTTGGCGCTCCGCAAATGAATGGTGATATAACCGATCTCAGCTTCCGGAATTGAAACGCCGAACGCTTTTTCAAGCTCTTTTGCCATTTCCAGCGCAGAGCCGTACTCCCTCGTCTGCTGCAGCGCTTTTAGTTCCGAAGCCTCCATTGTGATGGTTTCTCCGAGCCTGATCCGGTCCATCGCAAAGGTTAAATGAACCGCAAGCGCCATGTATGAGCTGTCAGATAAGGCGATCGCGATTTTTTCCTTGAGCTGAATTAAGAGCCGGTCCATTTTCAAAAGTTCCGCTTTATTTACGACGCCGAACATTTTTTCAGCATCGTCCGGTTTTCCTTTAATATTCAATTCAACCGCTTCCAAAAAGCTTTGAATATCAAGGCGGTTGACGATGAGATTGCCGACGATTTTCCGTTTCGCATTTTCCGGCCCCGTCAGCTGAATGCCGAAGCCCCTTTTTCGGATCAGCGTCAAGCCGAAGGGCGCAATCCAAGTCTCCAGCTCATCCAGGTCATAGCTGATCGTCGCGTTTGTCACTTGCAGTTCGTTCGCCAGACTGTAGAGCTTGATCGGCTCTTGAGACTCTAATAGTGAACATAGAATTAAAAGTTTCCGCTCCTCAGCGCTGTATTCATGCTGTTCATAGGACAGGTCTGACAGGAGTTTTTGTTTGTCCTCCGGGTTTCCTACCGCTTTCAGTCCTTTGCCGGGCTGTTTATCAAGTGCCAGACCGAATGATTCCATCATCGGTTTGATTGTTTTCAACTCGCGGTGAACGGTTCTTGTGCTGACTTGTAAAGCTTCCGCCAGTTCATGCACTGTCTCGTACCGGTTCTGCAGTAATAGATGTTTCATTAATTTTTGTTCTCTCGCTGTCATATACATGAAACGCGCCTCCAGATTTTCTAGTTGTGAGAAGTATGGCATATGGGGAGTGCTGCCGGGGAAAGTGGTGTAAGTTATAATATAAAACGCTTTCAATGATTATTCAACCATTTTCAAATGGCAATTTGGCACTGGGCCGTGTGACAGTATTGAAAAAGAAAAATGTGTCAGATAATATGCCATGACGCTTGTTACTCTTGATCCGCACGGCTATACTTCAAAGTGACCTTACTTGTTTTTAGACATTGCACACCACATAAACAAACGCCCGGAAGATAGCTTCCGGGCGTTTGTTCTGTTTATGGAATATCGCAGCCTTGGACACCGGTATAAATCCGGAACCACTGATCATGGCTGAGTTTGTACGCGGAGGCACGCACCGCGGCGGAAATGCGGTTCTTTTTTCCGCTGCCGACAATCGGCATGATGTCCGCCGGGTGGGTGAACAGCCATGCGTACATGACTTCGTCAATGGAAGCGGCGCCGATTTCTTCCTGTACGGAACGAAGCGCGGCACGGATACGGACGTCCTTATCTGATTGTCCGGTAAAGACGCTCCCGCCCGCAAGCGGTGACCACGCCATCGGCGGAATGCGTTTTTCCTGACAGAAATCCAGCGTGCCGTCATGAATATTTTCCAGCTCGTACGCCGAGATTTCAATTTGGTTTGTGATGAGCGGATCATCCAAATAGGATTCGAGCATTCTGTACTGGTGCGCTTTAAAATTCGACACCCCGAAATATCTGACCTTTCCCGAGCTTTTCAGCGCGTGAAACGCTTCAGCCACAGCCTCCGGGTCCATAAGCGGGTCCGGTCTGTGAATGAGCAGCACATCCAGATAATCCGTATTCAGATTCAAAAGCGACTGCTCCGCCGACGCTAAGATGTGAGACTTCGACGTATTATAATGATGCGACTTGTTTCCGGGCCGTTCCGGTGATTCAATGACAATCCCGCATTTTGTGACGATTTCGATTCGCTCCCTTATTGAAGGCGAAAGGGACAAAGCGCCGCCGAACAGCTTTTCGCACGTATAACCGCCGTATATATCGGCATGGTCGAAGGTGGTGATGCCTTGGCTGATACACCATTCAATCAGATTCAGCAGCTCTCCGTCTGAAACATTCCATTCGTTCAGACGCCAAAGCCCGTGTATCACTCTTGAAAATTCCAGGTCTTCAGCCAATTGAATGCGCTGCATGTGAAATCCCCCTTTTTCTTAGAGCCTCTTGTATCTCTGTTTTCAGGAATTGCCCATGCTGTTTCATTCTGCTTCGGCGGCCGATTTTCCTTTCAGCCCGCAAAAAATCGTCATTTAATGATTCTGAAACTGCTTTTTCGCTTTTTCAACGACGTAATGGCTTCCGCCGCGTTTTTTGACGTCTTGAATCATCATCGCGATCAAGAGGTCTTTCTTTTTATAATCGTAACCGACAAACCAGCCGTTTTCTTTGCCGTCTTTATCTTCTTTAGACGTTTTCAGCTCGGCTGTACCGGTTTTCCCGGCTACGGTAATGCCGCTTACGGCCGGCTGATATGCAGAGCCGCGCGGATCTTCAACGACGCCTCTCAGCCCTTTTGTGATTTCTTCGGCATTGGCTTTCGATACCACTTGCTTATGCCAGATTTGCGGTGTTTTTTCTCCGTCTTTGATCAATGTCGGTTTGACGAGATTTCCGTCTGTTACAAATGCGGTATAGTCAGCCGCTAAGTGCAGCGGAGACATCAGCATCTGCCCCTGGCCGTAGCCCGTATCTCCGAGAAGGATCTCGGAATCAAGCTTGCCGTTAGCGATTGAAGACTTTTCAATCGGAAATTGGTACGGAATCTCTTCATCAAAGCCAAATGTTTTTAATCCTTTTGTAAACGCGTCCGCTCCGGCATCTATGGCATTTTGCGCAAAGTAGATGTTGTCTGATGTGATCAGCGCGTTTTCGAGATCCACTTCATTCAGGCGCTCTGATACGCGTGTGACATGGTAACCGCCCCAGCTCGAATTTTTCTGCCACTCTTTTCCGGTGATTTTTTTCTTTTCTGACGCTTTCAATGTGCCGTTTGTCAGGCCGACTGCCGCGGCAATCGGTTTAATCGTTGATCCCGGCGCATAAAGTTTGTTGAATTTCGCTGAAAACGGATTGTTTTTATCTTCATTCAGCTTTTTCCACTCTTTTCCGCTCCAGCCGAAAAGAAAGCCATTCGGGTCATAAGACGGTGCGCTGACGAGCGCGAGTGTCTCTCCCGTTTGCGGTTCGAGGGCGACTGCCGCTCCGCTGTCATCTTTCATAGAATCATACAGCTTCGTCTGCGTTTTCATGTCAATCGTTACATGAATATCCTGCCCGCTTTCGGCTTTCTTTTCAGCAATGACCTCACCTGTTTGCGGGACGTAAATTTTCCAGCCGGTCGTGCCGCGCAGCTTGTCTTCATATACATTCTCAAGGCCGGCGATGCCGATTTTGGAAGTATCGCTGTATTGGCCGTCTTTCGCTTTTTTCAGCTGCTCCGCTGTGATGGTTTTAATATAACCGGTCAGATGGGCCGCTTTTTCGCCGTACGGATAGTAGCGGGAGCTGACTTTCGTTTTCGTCACGCCGTCTAATGCGAGCAGGCTTTTGACCTTGCTTTCATCATCCGGTCTGATTTTTTGAAGCGGGACATAGGAGTCGTCTTTTACCCAGCCCTGGTTCAGTTTGCTTTTGATATCGTCTTCAGAAAGGTCCAGTTTTTCAGACAGTTTTTTGATCACGCTGTCTTTATCCTTGCCGAGTTTTCCAGGGATAATGCCGATTTCCGGCACCTCGGTATTCACGGCGAGACCTTTTCCGTCTTTGTCGTAAATTTGTCCGCGCTTCGGTTCTTCATTTGCGATCTGCACGGTTTTGTCATCGGAAAGCTGTTTGAAAATAAAAGAAGGATTCCAGTCGATGTTCCATGATTCTCCATCGTCTGTTTTTTCTTTTTTCAGGACGGCCGTGTTTTCAAAAGCGACCTTCCCTGCTTTTGTATCCATGCTGACTTTATAATCGATGTGCTGGAGGTCATCTTTTTTCTTGTCGTCTTCGTCCTGTTTTTCGGCAGTGACTTTCAGATTTTTGACCCCTGCTTGTTCATAAACGGTTTCATATCGCTTTACAAAATCCTTTTTGGATCGTTTTTTCTTTTCATCCTGGGTGAGGCTTTGGTACATCTTATCGTAATGACCGCCGTTCCAGTCTTTTACGAAATCTTTCATTCTGTCTTCGGCCGATTCCGTTTTCGAGCAGCCGATCAAACCTATGATTCCTGCGAGTAAAAGTAATAGGTATAACCCTTTTTTCACTGTCTATTCCCCTGCCTTCCAACTGTTATTTTCTCCTAAACCAAATCAGGCTGGCAAGGATTTTTTTCTCATATTGTTTAAAATTTTTTTGTTTTTCCTGCCGTCACGGGCCATATTCTTATACAATGTATCTATTAAAAAAAGGGGGAATTTCAGATGATCAGAGAAGCAGCCATGCTGTATGTAAAAGAAGGTCTTGAGGGGGAATTCGAAGAGGCATTCCGCCGGGCGGAGCCGATTATCGCGGGCATGAAAGGTTATCTGTCCCATTCCTTGTCCAAATGTATGGAAAAGACGCATAAATATTTGCTGCTTGTGGAATGGGAGACATTGGAAGATCATACAAAAGGCTTTCGCGGATCGCCGGAATATCAGGAATGGAAAGCCTTACTGCACCGTTTTTATTCACCATTTCCCGTTGTGGAGCATTTTCAGGATCTATCAGCCTCAGATCGCGTGAAGCGTAAAACCGATTAAGGAGATCGACCATACAAAAACGGCGGTATAGATATTGAATTTCCCGGAGCCGTCGTTTTCTTTCCGTTTTTCCTCCAGCCCCTGAATGAACATGACCGCACCGAGAAACACGAGCATAACCGGCTGTATGACAGAGGTATGTTCCGCATACGTAAATGCGGCGGCCGCAAGTATAATAATCAGCATCGCGAGTGACAGTTTTAAGGCGCGCAGCAAAGCAATCCATCCTTTCTGTTATCATTTTTTGAACACAATTCTATTTCTGTCTTTATCCCCCATTATTCTAGCGTATTTTTTGCGCGGATAGAACGAAAGTCGGACAATTTTAAGTTTGTTTTAAGGAGCACGAAAAGCGCGCTCCCGATGAAAAGGAGCGCGCGGTTATGAGCGGGCGAGGCTTCCGTATCCGAGCCCCCGCAGGACGCATGCCATGACTTCATACCCCTTGCTGTTGGGGTGTACGCGGTCATGAGAGAGATATTCATTCATTTTTCCTTTGAAAGCGCTGTGGACGTCGGCAATTTTGACGTGCGGCGCCGATGCGAGTGTGCTGAGGTGCGCATTATAAGAGGATATCCATTTTTCTGCAATGGAGATGCCCGGGAAAGGATTGTATAAATTGAAGACGCGGATCTCATAAGGAGACGGGTGCGGCCCTTTTAAGGCAGCGATCTTGGCAATCATCTTTTCAAAGTTCTCATGGCAGTGACTGGACACGCTGGTGAACACCGAAGCGTCCGATGTTTGCTGATATGCCTGAACCGAATCGATCAAATCGTTGCCGCAGCCTGTAATCGTAATCATATCAGCAGCCTGAATCCGCCTCTGAATGTACGGCAAGGACATAAGCCCGAGAATTTCTCCCGTCTCAAGGCCTGATTTGGCAAAGATGGATACGTCGGTTCTTGTCTGTAAATCTTCTGCCATCATACGCCCGAACCGCTGGACAAAACCGGCGGAAAACGGCCCGGATCCCCTCCCCGTCGTCAAAGAATCCCCCAGCGCCGTATAAACAAGTCCCATTTACTTTCCTCCACTCGTTACTATCGATATTGTAATGTACGCGAGTGAAGAAAAATTGGCTCGGTCAATAACCCAATTTCTCAGAAATATGCTGTGCGGCGGTTTTGACCTTTTCGGTTAAATACGGCAGCCTGTCCTCTGAAAACCGGGCTTCGAAGCCGGCGATGCTGATTCCGGCAGCCACCTTACCTTCGTGATTGAAAATCGGCGCCCCGATCGCCGCCGTGTAATCTTCTAATTCCGAATAGCTGATCGTATAACCTGATTGTAAGGATCTTTCAATGGATTGAAGCAGTTCAGCCCGATCCGTCATCGTGCCTGAGGCGATTGCGGCAAGCTTTGTCTTCTGAATGTATGTGTCAATCTCCTCTTTTGGCAGAAACGATAGAATGCTTCTGGCGCACGCTCCCGCGTACAGCGGCGACCGGCGGCCGATTGCCGTATACAGGCGGACGGTTTGAGTGCCTTCAATTTTTTCGACGTAAATGGCTTCATCTCCGTCCCTCATGATCAGCTGAACGGCCTCATCCACTTCGCCGCACAGCTCTTCCATAATCGGTTTAGCTATTTTCCTGATGTCCAGACGTTCAGAGACGAGCTGGCCGAATTGTAAAAAGATCAGACCAAGCTGATAACGGCCGTCCGCTGCCCGGGTGAGAAATCCCGTTTCCTCCAGCGAGCTTGCCATCCGGTGAACCGAGGTCTTCGGCATTTCCGATAGAGAAACCAGCTCATTTAAGCTCAGGCTCGGTTCAGTCAGAAACAAATGAAGCAGTTCCATTGATTTGATGACGGTTTTGTTTTTGTTTTCCATGATCTTTAGCCCCTTTGTCAGATCAGCCATTCCATTTTGAGCCTTGCTTTCAGCTCCTTCAGCTGCTGTTCCTTCTCTAAAAGCAGCATTTCCGCTTCCTCCAGCGAAACGGCCCGGAACGTGATATGTTCCCCCGGCATCGTTTGGGCGACGAGAGGAAGATCGGCGGATATGATATGCGCCATCCGCGGATAGCCCCCCGTCGTCTGTCTGTCAGCCAGCAGAATAATCGGATTGCCGTCCGGCGGCACCTGCACCGTTCCGAACGTCACGGCCTCTGATACCATCTCCAGCGGCTCCCGCAATTCAAGCGGAGCGCCCTTCAGCCGGTAGCCCATTCGGTCGGATTGAGGCGTGACCGTATATGACTCTTGGTAAAAACGCAATTTTGCTTCTTCTGTAAAAGCATGAAATTGAGCGCCTTCAAGCACTCGTATGACCGGATTTTTTTTCAGCGGCAGAAATCCTCTGCTGCTGACAGACCAATCAGGCGCTGAGAAACCATGCTGTCCGAAAGAATCGCTCAGACGGTACGCGATTGATTCCGAACATGGCGTCATACGGCCGAGCGGCAGCTCATCATCTTTTTGCAGCGCTCTTCCGCAAAAGCCGCCGATCCCCGCTCTGACATACGTGCTTTTGCTTTCCATGACGGCGGGCACGTCAAATCCCCCCGCGACGGCGAGATAAGCGCGGCTCCCCATCTTGCACGGCCCGAATGAGACGACGCTGTTTTCCTTTATCAAAACCGGTTTCCACAGAGGGGCGGGCTCCCCATTAATATGAAGGGCGAAATCAGCTCCCGTGACGGCAATAACCGCAGGTTCTGAAAATTCAAAGGAAGGCCCGGGCCCCATAAGCGTAATTTCCAGCCCCGCCTCTTTTTCTTGATTTCCGGCAAGAAGATTGGCGATGCGCAGAGAGATCGTATCCATTGCGCCGCTTCCCAGTACACCGTATTTCTGATACCCCGTCCGCCCCGTGTCCTGAACCGTCGTCAAGAGACCGGGCTTTACCACTTTCATACTCATTCGGCTCCCTCCTTGATGCGGCTGTACTCCTCTGCCGTGATCCGGACGAATTTCACCGTATCGCCCGCTCTCAAAAGACTCGGCGGATGTTCTTCCGGCCTGAAAAGCCGGAGCGGGGTGCTGCCGATCAGCTGCCAGCCGCCGGGAGTGGATATCGGATACACACCGGTCTGCATTCCCGCGATTCCTACTGAACCGGCCGGGATGGACGGCCTTGGCGACGCCTTTCTCGGCGCTCTGATCCGCTCAGACATTCCTCCTAAAAACGGAAATCCCGGCGCAAATCCGAGCATATAAACGAGATATTCGCCTTCAGTATGAATGCGGATGACGTCTTCCGGGGTCAGATCGTTCATCTCAGCGACCTCTTCTAAATCGGGACCGAAATCACCGCCGTAGCAAACGGGGATTTCCATCACCCGGCGCTCTTCTTTGCGGTCGGTCATTATATGGCTGAGACGTTCCGTCACTTCTTTCTTGACCAGGGCAAAAGGAGAGACGCCTTTTTTTATGTTTGAGACGGCATACACATCATAAAAGATCGTTAAGCTTGTAAATGCCGGAATACATTCAACGAAGCCCGGAAACGGCCGTTCTTCCATACAGGCTGCCGCCGCATGCACCCGGCTGTTGACCTCTTCGCTGATGTGCCCGCCAAAGCGGATGATAACGGCGGAATCACCGTACGGCTGTATATCAAGCGCTGTATTTCCGCTATACTGCATCATTGTCATCACCTCGTTGTATTCTTTCTCACTTACAGGACAGCAAGCGATTCATTTCGTATATCGGTGATCAGCATGTGCCCCGGTGAATGTGTTATTACGATGTCAGGCTTTGCTTCCATGATCACCGCCTGGGGTGTAACGCCGCAAGCCCAGAATACGGGAACTTCACCTTCCCGCACCGTTACGGCATCTCCGAAATCCGGCTGATGCAAATCGCTGATGCCGATGCTTTGCGGATTTCCGATGCGGACGGGGGCGCCGTGCACGGCGGGAAAACGTGACGTGACCTGCGCCGCGCGGACTGCCAGTCTTTCCGGAATCGGTCTCATGCTGACGACCATCTTTCCCGAAAACGGGCCGGCGGGAACACAGTCAATGTCTGTTTTATACATGGGGACATTCACACCCTCATCGATGTGCCTGATTGAAATTTGCTGATTGATAAGGGCTTGCTCGAATGAAAAACTGCAGCCGATCAAAAACCCGACATCATCATCCTTCCAATACGGCGTAATATCCGTTACCTCTTCAGTAAGCACGCCATGCCGATAAATCCTGTATTTCGGCAAGTCCGTCCGGATATCAGCTCCCGGCGCCGCTATTGCCGGAACGGGTGAACCCGCATCCGTCACGTCAAGCACCGGACAAGGCTTTTGATTGCGCTGGCAGAATAAGAGAAAATCAAAGGCAAGATCCTTTTGCAAAACGACGAGATTGGCTTGTGCGTAAGAAGCGGCCACCCCCGCCGTCGGCCCGGTCATCTGCCCCTTCCTGATCAGCTGTCTGATTTCTTCGGGGCTCATGTCTCTCATATGTTTTTTCATATCATCAGCTCCATAGCTGCGGCATCTGCGTGAATAATGTATAGATGCCCATAACCGCCATGACAACCACTACGATCGCCCCTGCAATCGTGAGCCAGATCGGATGCTTGTAATCGCCGACGATTTTTTTCTTATAAGCGCCCAACAGAATCATCGCTAATGCAAGAGGCAGAATTAAGCCGTTAAGCGAACCGACCGCGACCAGAATTTTGGCAGGCTGGCCGATCGTGACAAAAATAAGAGTGGATACGATGATAAAACCGATAATTACGCCATGTGAGTGCTTTTCGATTTTTGTTGAAAACGATTTGAAGAATGACACCGATGTATAGGCGGCGCCGATGACAGACGTGATAGCGGCAGACCACATGATGACGCCGAAAATTTTATAGCCTACATTTCCCGCCGCAAGCCGGAATACAGAAGCCGCGGGATTATCAGGATCAATGCTCAGGCCCTTTGAGACGACGCCGAGCACGGCGAGAAACAGGGCAATCCGCATAATCGATGTAATCAGAACGCCTGTGATGGAGCTTTTCGTAACCTGGGGGATGACTTCTTTCCCTTGGATGCCTGAATCAAGCAAACGGTGGCCGCCGGCAAATGTAATGTATCCGCCGACCGTGCCGCCGACAAGCGTCACGATCGCCAGCACACTGATATGATCAGGCATAAAAGTTTTCACAACGGCGTGTCCGACCGGCGGAGCCGTCGTTACGGCAACATACACCGTCAATACGATCATGACGATTCCGGCGATCTGCATAAAACGGTCCATGACTTTTCCGGCTTCCTTTATGACAAAAATCAGCACCGCGACCGCTGCGCTGATTAAAGCGCCGATCTCCGGTTTGATCCCGAATAATACTTGAAGACCGAGACCCGCGCCGCCGATGTTTCCGATATTAAACGCAAGTCCGCCGAGCACGACCAGAAAAGCAATGGCATAACCGGCGCCCGGAAGCACCATATTGGCAATCTCTTGGCCGCGCTTTCCGGAAACCGCGATAATCCGCCATACATTGGTTTGCGCGAAAATGTCCAAAATAATAGAAATTAAAATGATAAAGCCGAAGCTTGCCGCCAATGTATTGGTAAACGTGGCCGTTTGCGTCAGAAAGCCTGGCCCGATTGATGATGTCGCCATCAAAAATGTCGCGCCTAAAAGAAGCGACCATCTGCCGGAAGCCTTTCCGGCTGTTTTTTTCTTTTGCTCCATGCTGTCTTCCTCCCTCTGCTGCTCAGTCTTTTGCAAGCGCGCTGATTTGAATGTCTGCCGCTTTTAATTCTTTTTTGATTGTTTTTGCGAATGTGAGGGCGTGGGCTCCGTCTCCGTGAATGCAGACCGTGTCCGCTTTCAGGCTTACAGCTTGTCCCTTACGTGATGTCACCGTGCTGTCTTTCACCATTTGAATCACTTGACCGACCGCTTTTTTGTCATCCTGAATCAGCGCATCCGGCTCTGAACGCGGCGTCAGCGTGCCGTCTTCCTGATAGGTGCGGTCCGCAAACACTTCGCTTGCCGTCCTCAGTCCGATTCGATCTCCCGCTTTAATCAGCTCGCTTCCGGAAAGCCCGAAAAGAATAAGCGCGGGATCAAAATGACAGACCGCCTGAGCGATGGCTTCTGACAGGCCGGGATTGACGGCGGCCATATTATATAAAGCGCCGTGCGGCTTCACATGCTGCATTTCGACACCTTCTGCTTTTAAAAACCCTGACAGCGCGCCGATTTGGTACAGCGTCAGATCATAAGCTTCCTCGGGTGTAATCGCGATCTGCCGCCGCCCGAATCCCTGAAGATCGAACAGCCCGGGATGAGCGCCGATTTTCACGCCTTTTTCCGCCGCAAGCGCAACCGTTTTGCGCATCACGCTGGGATCACCCGCATGAAAGCCGCAGGCGATGTTTGCAGATGTCACATAGTCCAAAATCTCTTCATCCAGCCCGATTTTATAAGCACCGAAACTCTCTCCTAAATCACAATTGATGTCAATCTGAAACATAAGATCCCTCCTGTATTGTAAACGTTTTATATTATTATCATTCCGCTATTCGGAATGACTATTCCGAATTGTTGGATTTCTCTTCATTATATTTAATTCTGACAGGTTTGAACATCCTTTTGTCAGAAAACCTACCATGGACCTAGTCACAAATCTGACAAAACAAAAAAGAGAGAGTCTCATACTGAGACTCTCTCTTTTTTCTATTATAATACCCAGTGGCGGATCGCTTTGGCGACCCCGTTTTCCGTGTTGAGATCAGTCACCCAGTCAGCTGTTTCTTTCACAATGTCCTGCGCATTCCCCATGGCGACGCCGACACCCGCTTTTTCAATCATGGCAATGTCATTCAGACTGTCACCCATGGCCATCACATTTTCCATCGTGAAGCCGAGTTTTTCCGATACCTTCGCAAGCGCAGCCGCTTTGTTGATACCGAGGGCATTGACTTCGATGTTGATCGGACTTGAGTTTGTGATCTCGAGCTCCTTGTATTCCTTGAGCTCTTTCAGCACCTCATTTCGCACTTCGTCATCCTCGATTTCGAATCCGAACTTGAGCCACTGATGATCCGTAATCGTTTCCGGGAATTCCCCTCTCCACACTCTATCGACGGTAGAGGCCCAGAAATTCGTGTTGTGCTTATTCCTCAGATCCCATAATTTTTGAATATGATCGGTATGAAGAAGCTTGCGCTCAACCAGCTCAAAGTTGGAATCCCAGATTTCGCTGCCGTTTGCCGTGATTAAAAAGGATGACAGCTCGAGAGACTCAGCCAGTTCGCGGCAGGTCATCAGCGTGCGTCCTGTGCTGATGACGACGTGAATTCCTTTCGCCTCCGCTTCCTTGATCGCCCGCCGGTTTTCCTCCGGGATGAGCTGCTCGTCATTGAGCAGGGTTCCGTCCATATCAATCGCGATCAGTTTAATATCTGCGTCTTCTCTTTGTATCGGCATATATGTACCTCACTTTTTATAATGTAGTCGTCTCTATTTTAATACATATGACCCGCAGGAACAAAAAACCGCTTCCTGCGTTTGGCGGGGAGAACGTTGAGGAAAAGAAATATTGAGGTGATGGAGGATGAAAGAAAGAAAACAAAAGAACAAACCGAATGAAAATCCTGAACATCATGATTTAACCGATCCGATTCCGCTGGAAGAGCTGAAAGAAAACGCCAATGACGAAAAACACAAACATGACCAAAGGGACAATTCACAAAGTGAAAGAGATTATGATACAAAATAACAGACTTGTCCGAAAGCCGCCGCTGGAGGCGGCTTTTTTTACGATGGCTGGATAAATATGCTGAGCTCAGCTTCCGCCACAGGCTTCCCGGCAACGGAAGCTTTCGCCCGGCCGAACACAAAACCGCGTCTGATTCGCGTGACCTCAAAAAAAAGATCCAGACGGTCTCCCGGCAAAGCGGCACCTAACCTTTCCGCTTTCTTCACCGCGGATAAGAGACCGAGGCCGTCACCGCCGGTAATTCCCGCGCAAGCCGCCGTTTGGGCCATTGCTTCAACGACGAACGAAAATGGCATCTCTCTTTGGGATTCAGTTATAAACCAGTCATTTTCACTGATGTTTTTGTAAGCAACCGCCCATTTTCCGGCTTCACTGTTCGTCGTGCCGTCAATCAAAAGAAACGGAAAACGATGGGGCAATAGCTTCTGATTCATCACGCAGCCTCCCTTCTCTCTCATTATAACGCAAGAAAAAACCCGCGTCCCCCGACGCGGGTTCATTTTTATTGATTGAGCTTTTTGAGCACGATGCCGTGCAGCGGTTCATGCGGCTGAATACCGCAAATGTCTTGAAGAACGCCGCTCGTGCCTTTTTCCGCGATAAGCTTTTGCAGCTCAACCGCTTCCGGATCATCCTGATAGTCAAAGCGCAGGGCGGCGGCGATGCCTTCTGCCAGCGCGTTCGGTTCTTTTATTTTTTTGGCCGGCCCTACTAATCTGTCATTCGCTCCGAGTTTTCTGAGCGGTGATCTGGCGACTCTTGTCACATCATCCGTGATGTATTCATTTTCAAAGCGGCCGATGATTTTCTTCATGTACTGCTCGTGTTCGGCTTGCTTAAAGCCGTACGCTTTCACCAAGTACTCGCCCGTTTCTGAAAGTGCATCGTACACGACACGCCGGATTTCCGGATGGCCGATGGCCTCTTTGACGGTTTTTAATCCGCGCTGATAGCCGACGTACGCCGTAACGGCATGGCCGGTATTGACGGTAAACAGCTTTCTCTCGATGAAAGGCGTAAGATCATCCGTAAACAACGCACCTTCCAGTACCGGCTGGCCGCCGGCAAAGCCGGTTCTGTCTATGACCCATTCAAAAAACGGTTCTACGGATACTTTCAGCGGATCTTCATGGTGCTGAATCGGCACAATCCGATCCACCGCAGAATCCGGGAAGCCGACCATCCGGTTCACGAGTTCCCGCTCCGCTTCCGTCAAATGTCCGAAAACTTCTTTTTTCAGAAAACTGCTGCCGCCGATCATATTTTCACAGGCAATGATATTGAGAGGCTCAGAGGACGTTCTGCGCTTCAGCCCTTCCGCGATGGACGGGGCGATGAGTCTGAGGACGTTCGGGCCCACCGCCGTCGTAATGATCGCTGCTTCATTGATCAGCCTGTACAGCTCTTGTTCTTGCACCGCGCTATTGATGGCTGAAACGGGGCCGATGATTTCGGTCTGCCGGCCGCCGTCGGCAAGCTCCACGGTATATTCCTTCTTTTCATTGAGAAGGCTGACCATCGTTTCATTCACATCAGCGAAAACTACGTCATAGCCGGAATGATGGAGCAGGGCGCCGATAAAGCCCCGCCCGATGTTTCCCGCTCCGAAATGAAGGGCAATCATGTCAGTTCACCTCGCTGAAAATAGCGGCCAGTTCTTCTTCCGTCTTTGCACTGATCAGCCGTTCGATGTTTTCTTCCTCTGAGCAGATGATGGCGATGTTTGACAGGATGTCTAAGTGTTCATTGTTTTTTCCGGCGATACCGAAAACGACCTTTGCCGTATTGCCTTCACCGTATTCAACACCGTCCGGAATCTGGATGACGGAAATGCCTGAATGAAGCACCTCATCCTTTGCATCTTCCGTGCCGTGCGGGATCGCGATGAAATTCCCCATAAACGTGGATGATGTTTCTTCACGTTCGAACATTTTTTCCACATAGCCGTTCTTCACGTAGCCGTTATCAATCAATGTCTGTCCCGCGAGACGGATGGCATCCTCTTTTGAGTTCACCGTCTGGTTCAGTTTGATGTTCGCTTTAGCCAATACTTCCATGATGAAGATCCCTCTTTCTGTTTGATTAGTTTTTAAGCTTTTCAATCAGTTCATCGTATTTCGGGCTGTTCAAGAAATTATCAACCGAAATGTGCACCGCCTGCGGCAGCTTCGCTTTCGCGCGGTCAGTCAGGTCCTTATGCGTAATGACGATATCCGCGTCATTCGGCAGATTATTGATCGACGTATTTGTCACATCAATATCCAGGTCTGCTTTTTTCACTTTGTTTCTTAAAATGGAGGCGCCCATTGCGCTCGATCCCATACCTGCGTCGCACGCGAAGATAATGCGGCTGACTTGGTCGGCGGAAATATCAGCGGCGCTGTTTTCCGGCTCTTCCTCTTTGTCCGCCAATGCGGCCGCCGCTTCGCTTTTCCTGCCTTTCATTTCCTGCATTTTTTCCGCCGCGGCTGTCAAATCTTCTTCACCCGCTTTAGACGATTTCAGAATAAGCGCCGAAACGATAAACGATACGGCCGCGGCAACGATGACGCCCGCCAGCACGCCGAGATAGCTTCCTTTCGGCGTCAGCGCCAAAATGGCGATGATGCTTCCCGGAGATGATGCGGCAACAAGACCCGCGTTAAAGATCGAAAATGTAAGCAGCCCGCTCGCTCCCCCGGCGATCGCCGCGAGGATCAGCATCGGTTTCATTAAAATGTAAGGGAAATAGATTTCATGAATCCCCCCGAAGAAATGAATGATCGCCGCTCCCGGAGCCGTCGATCTTGAAGAGCCTTTCCCAAAGAACATATATGCCAGTAAAATACCGAGTCCCGGCCCGGGGTTCGCTTCCACTAAGAACAGAATGGATTTACCCGCTTTGGCGGCCTGCTCGATTCCGATCGGACTTAAAATGCCGTGGTTGATCGCGTTATTCAGGAACAGGACTTTCGCCGGTTCTACGAAAACGCTTGCAATCGGCAGCAAATTCGCGTGGACAATGACTTCCACACCCGCCGCCAGCAATTTGTTAAGAGACAGGACGACCGGGCCGATCGCATAAAACGCGATAATCGTCAGCACCGCGCCGATAATTCCCGCCGTGAAGTTGTTGATCAGCATTTCAAAACCCTGTCTGACTTTATCTTTAAACACACGGTCTAATTGTTTAATGAGATAACCGCCCAAAGGCCCCATAATCATTGCCCCTAAGAACATCGGAATGTCCGCTCCGACAATGACTCCGATGGCCGCCGTCGCTCCGACGACTCCCCCGCGGTGATCGTAAATCATTTTTCCGCCCGTATATGCGATTAAAAGCGGCAGTAGATACGTAATCATCGGGCTTACCAATGTATTCAGCTGCGGATTCGGAAACCATCCCGCTGGAATAAACAGCGCGGTGATAATTCCCCATGCGATAAATGCGCCGATATTCGGCATGATCATACCGCTTAAATAACTGCCGAACCGCTGTATCTTCACTTTCATGCCAGCTTGCTGTTCTTGCTGCATGTTCATTCCCTCCCTGTTTGCTTGCCTTCAGATGAAAATAAATAAGACACGGGGTTTCTCTCTCCCCTGTGTCTTCATCATAAAACGCTTACAATCCCCATTCAATGAAAAGTAAAGAGGAGTTTGGCACAGAGACTGTGACAAATCCTTAACAAAAAAAAGACACCTCATCAAAGGTGTCTTACCGCTTTCTGTATATAATGTGTCCTTTTGTGACAACGAGTTTGGCAATGAGCCGCTCACTGACAATAAACACCGGATACGCACATACGAGCGCGAAAATGGCGGCCGGCACATACCGCGCTGCCGGAAACATCGGCATGACGGCGGTTCTGGCCATCTGCACAAGATAAATCAAAAGCACCGTGATCGCAATGGCCGCAGCCATAATCGGAGCTGATACTTTATATTCACGCAATTTCACATGGCAATGCCCGCACTGAAACTGGCACGGGATCATGGATGATCTGACCATGTCGCCTGTAATCGGCTTGCCGCAGTTCGGGCAGGTCGTTTCTTTCATGTTTATTCCTCCATTCAACTCTTCTATTATAACAGAGTCTGACTACGTCTTTTACATTTGTGATTGTTCAACATTTTTTCACATATTTTATCATCAGGCTCTTGTGTGCATTTGTGAAAACATCTACTCTTAGAGGGAGGTTCATCACTCATTCGCATAAAAAGGAGGATGCAGAATTGCTTCCGATTCACAGACAGCAAACCTTGCTTGAATGGCTGAAAGAAGAGGGCGCGCTGAAAATCTCTGACATAAGCGAGAGATTCGGCGTCTCCGAGATGACCGTGTACAGAGATGTCAATCAGCTGGCGGATGCAAACCGGATTATCAGGACACCCGGCGGCATTACGCTCCCGCCCGCTTCAGAACGAAGCGCCAATCAATGCGGCTATTGCCTGCGGCCGATTCAGCATTCGTATTCTGTTCAGCTTATTACCGTTTCACAAGCCGTTGAGCAGATGTGCTGCATTCATTGCGCGATTTTGCGGTATGAGGATAAAAAGGAAGAAGTGTCCCACGTCATTTGTAAAGATTTTCTTCTTCAGACGACACTGACGGCAGCTTCCGCATACTTTTTAGTCCATGCCGATATTGACCTTCACTGCTGCCGGCCTCAGGCGATTCCCTTCTCAACGCTTGATTACGCAGAACGGTTTCAAAAAGGATTCGGCGGGGTCATTTGCACCTTTGACGAGGCGGCGGACATCATCTTACACGACAGGCAGAAGGGATGCACCTGCAGCAAGACATAACAACAACCAACCGGAAGGCGGTGTCATCATCCATGAGACAGAACAAACGCTGGCTCATCTTTTTGCTGTTCCTTGTTTTGATTCCGAAAACAAGCTTCGCCCACGCCTACATCACAAACTCAAATCCGGGTGAGAACAGCGAATTAAAACAAGCGCCGAAGCAGATTGAAATTGAGTTTAATGAACAGATTGAAGAAGGCTTCCACTCCATTAAGGTCTATAATTCATCCGGCGAACGGGTTGACGCGGGCAAAACGGTGATTCAAAAAAATGATGCCCGCATCATGACCGCGGCATTGAAAAAAAACCTGCCGCATGATATTTACAGAGCGGAATGGAACGCGGTATCGGCCGACGGACATCCGGTATCCGGCGTCATCCCTTTCAGTATCGGAAAAGCCGGCGGAGAACTTCAGGAGCAGACATCATCGCAAGCGGCGCTTCATCCCGAAGCGGCCATCGACCGCGGTATTTTGTACACCGCTCTCTCCCTGTTTATCGGCACGGCTTTTTTCCATCTGTTTTGGTACAGAAATAATAAAGATTCATCAAAAGCAAAACGAACTGTAAAGCTGCTCGTGATTTCTTTGTGTTTAACGGGGCTCGCGCTTATCTGCCAGCTCCCGATCCAGACGAAAGAAAACGCGGGCGGCGCTTGGAGCGCCGCGTTTCAGCCGGACTATGTAAAAGAAACGCTTCTGAAAACGGCAGGCGGGTACGTCTGGATGATCCAGATCAGCTTATTTATCCTGCTCGCCCTGTCCATGATCCCGCTGTTGAAGAAGAAAGCATTCCGGTCATTTGCGTACTGGACGGCGCCGCTGTTGTTCTTCTTCGCTTCGCTTTTGGCAAAAGCATTCGCCGGGCACGCGGCGGTTATCGACGAAAAAGCGGTCGGCATCGCAATGGACTTTCTCCATTTATCGGCCGCGTCTGTATGGATGGGCGGTATCGCCGCGCTTGTGCTGCTTCTTTCATCAGAGTGGAGAAAACCCGATAAAACCATCGCTTGGGAAACGGTCAGACGGTTTTCTCCTTGGGCGTTCGCCTCTGTCGGCGTGCTGTTATTTTCAGGTGTGCTGAACGGATTTTTCATTATCCGCACGTTTGATTCACTCTTTCACACCGCTTACGGTAAGACGCTCCTTTTGAAAATCGGACTGTTTGTCATCATGCTTGCGCTCGGCGCCGTTCACGTATGGATGACGAAGTTCAGCAGAAAAAGGAGCATCAGCGCAACGATAAAGGCCGAATGGGCACTAGGCATTGCGGTGTTATTTACAACCGCCGTCTTCACAAGCCTGCCCAGCCCGCCGCCGCCTGCGCCATTGCCTTTTAACGGCTCAGAAACGATCGGAAACGGGGAAACCCTGTCCTTGCACATTACGCCGAACCAGCCGGGTAAAAATGAATTTCAAGTCATTGTCACCGATCACAACGGCAGCTTGGTAAAAGACATTCAGCAATTTACGGTCACTGTTTACCAGACGGGCTTCAGCGGCAAACAGCATGAAAGCACCTTTGATTTGAAGAAGACGAAGGAAGGCACATTCGAAGCCGCCAACCTGTCCATCACCGAAAAGGGAAACTGGAAGATCAAAGTCCACGGGCTGACAAACGATTTTAATGAAATCAACCAAATATTCTCAACGACAAACTAAGGAGTGTATCTCATGTTGAAAAAAAAGGCTTTATTATTCATATCCGCCGTGACCCTGTCACTCGTCGGTTTTACGGCGACAGCAAGCGCCCACGTCTCAGTCAAACCCGCGGAATCCGCGGCCGGTTCTTGGGAAACGTACACGATGAAAGTGCCTGTGGAAAAGAATGAGCCGACAACGAAAGTCGTACTGAAAATGCCCGCCGGCGTTGAATTTCAGCAGTATCAGCCGATTCCGGGCTGGAAAACATCCGTATCCAAACATGATGACAAAGCGGTCTCCGTCACTTGGGAAGCAAAGGACGGCGGCATTCAGCCCGGCCAATTCCAGCAGTTCACGTTCGTTGCGAAAAATCCTGAAAAGAGCGGAGATGCCGCTTGGGACGCTTACCAATATTACAAAGACGGCAGCATTGTAGAATGGACGGGTGATGAGAAAGCCGACACGCCTCACTCAATTACGAAAATCACGAAATCGGCCAGCGTGACGGATGCGCACGGAGCTGAACAGTCAAACGAAGAAAGCAAATCCGGCGTATCAGCGCTTGATATTGCGGCCATCGTTCTGTCAGCTGCGGCGATTATCCTTTCCATCGCGGCGCTTGTAAAGAAAAAACGCGCGTAAGCAAAAAGCGATCCGGCTCTAAAGAGCCTGCGATCGCTTTTTTTCTTATCCGCGTCCTGCCTGGAATGACGGATATTTTGTCATTCCGCCGTCAGCAAACAGCGTAATGCCGGTCACATAGCTTGATTCCTTTGAAGCAAGCCAGACGGCGACAGCCGCGATTTCTTCCGGCTCACCGATATATCCCATCGGAATCATGCTTTCCACATCTTTTCTCTGAACGGGATCTGCAAATTTTTCCGCGTTGATCGGCGTATTAATGGCGCCCGGCCCGATGTTGTTGACACGGATGCGCTTCGGCGCGTACTCAAGCGCCAGCGTTTCCGTCATCAATTTGATGCCGCCTTTACTTGCCGCGTAGTGAACAAACAGCGGCCATGGAATCATTTCATGTACGCTTGACATGTTAATGACGTTTCCTTGAATATCATTCTCTACGTAATATTTAATGGCTTCGCGGCTTCCTAAGAAAGCGCCGGTCAGATTGGTATTGATGACTTTGTTCCAGTCTTTGAGCGGCATTTCATGCGACTGAACCGGATTTTCCATGCCGGCGTTATTGATCATGACATCCAATGTGCCAAATTCCTTCACTGCGGTCTGCACGATGTTTTTGACATCTTCTTCTTTTGTGACGTCTCCTTGAATGATGACCGCTTCGCCTCCCGCTTTTTGAATCTCTTCTTTAACGGTTTGGGCGTCTTTTTCATTACTATAGTAGTTAACCACGACTTTCGCCTGCTCCTGTCCGAAGCGGATCGCCATCGCTTTTCCTAATCCTGATGAAGCTCCCGTAATGGCAACGACTTTTCCTTTTAAATCCGTGTACATGTTCAAACCTCCTGCATATGTTATGAATTTGATTTCGCAACGCCTAAGAATACCGCGGCCACAATGATCAGGATAATCCCGATGGCAATGGCGACGAGCTGACGCTTCGTTTTGCTCTCACGGAGAATGAAGATTCCGCCGAGCGTGCTGATGACGATCCCCATTTGAGAGAGGGAAAAACTTGTCGCAACTCCGACGCGCGGCTGTGAGATGAACAGAAACATATTCCCGAGCGCCCAGATGATTCCCGGCAGAATGTTCTTGAGGGCGTACTTATTAAACGGTTTATGCTTGTACGTCAGGAGCAGTCCCCCGATGACCATCCCGATCGCCTGCGGCAGAAGCGCTGACCATCCGGATACGCCGAACAGCCGGGCCACAACGACATAGACCAAATAACCGAGCGTGGAGATCAGCAGGATGACAATGCCTTTTTTAAAGTTTCCCGGTTCTCCGTCCGCCCGCCCCTTTTTATCTTCTAAAGATGTGAGCACAATCCCGATGATGATAAAAATAAGGGCGAGAATACCCAGCGTAATCGCGATCGGGGTTGACCATTCTTTGAATACGATCACACCGAACAAAGAAGTCGAGACGAGCTGCATTCCCGTTGATATCGGCATCGTTTTTGAAACGCCCATCAGCTGTATGCTTTTAAGCTGATTGCTTTGGCCGAGCGACCAAAACAGTCCCGAGATGATGCCGACAATAAAAATGCGCCCAGACAGCACCGGGTGGACAAACAGATACAGCACAAACGAAACGATGAGCGCCCCGATTGTCGTTCCCAGCGTCTGGCTGTAAGGCCCGCCGCCTAATTTGACGTTAAATAACACGATGCTCCCCCAAAATAAAGCCGGGAGAAGAGCCAGTAATATATCCATGATGGCGACCTTCTTTCAATCGTATTTGCTGTTATTTTGTCTGGAATCGAACCGATTATTCCCGCAAGATCAAAAAAGCCTGCCGGCGATATTCACCGGCAGACTGCTCAATAAAAACAGCCCCGCTTAGA
>NZ_JBLTJB010000015.1:0-54935 GCF_053470005.1 Bacillus sp. N1(2025) | reverse complement strand
CTTTCGTTCAAGCGACTTTATTATTATATCTTATCAATCTCTTGAAGTCAACAACTTTTTAAATTTCTTTTTTTCGTCAGCGCCTTGTTTAGCGGCAACGAATAATAATATACCACCTCACAAATAATAGTGCAATAGTTTTTTAAAAGAAAATCAAAAAGTTTTACGAGCGGCTTGTTTCTAAAAAAGCGCCGTACTGCGATAAGCAGAAACGGCGCCTGCCCTTTTATTAGCGTTGTCTCATTTGAGGGAATAATAAAACGTCTCTGATAGACGGAGCATTTGTTAACAGCATGACAAGGCGGTCGATACCGATACCCAATCCCCCGGTCGGCGGCATGCCGTATTCAAGAGCTTCAACGAAGTCTTCATCCATCATATGCGCTTCATCGTTACCTTCTTCTCTTTCTTTTAATTGCGCTTTAAAGCGTTCCCTCTGGTCAATAGGGTCATTCAGCTCCGTAAACGCATTAGCGTGCTCACGGCCGACGATAAACAGCTCAAAACGGTCTGTAAAGCGAGGGTCCTCAGGATTTTTCTTAGCAAGAGGAGAAATCTCTACAGGGTGGCCGTAAATAAATGTAGGCTGAATGAGTGTTTCTTCAATTTTTTGTTCGAAGAATTCATTGATGATATGACCCACCGTCATTGAGTTTGTGATCTCGATACCATGCTCTTTTGCATGACCGCGCGCTTCTTCAACAGTCATCTCATTCCAGAAATCTACGCCTGTCGCTTCTTTGACCGCATCTACCATGTGGAGTCGTTTCCATTCAGGTTTCAGATCAATCTGCTCTTCTCCGTACTGGATTGTGGTGCTTCCAAGCACTTCCTGCGCAATATGTGCTACGAGGTTTTCCGTAAGACTCATAATATCTTTATAATCGGCGTACGCTTCATACAGCTCGATCATCGTGAATTCAGGGTTATGGCGTGTAGAAACACCTTCATTACGGAACACACGGCCGATTTCGTAGACTTTTTCCAATCCGCCGACAATCAGGCGTTTCAGGTGCAGTTCAATCGCAATACGCATATAAAGAGGCATATCGAGCGCGTTATGGTGCGTGATGAACGGGCGTGCAGACGCTCCTCCCGGTATGCTGTGCATCGTAGGTGTTTCAACTTCTAAGTATCCATGGTCATCTAAGTATCTTCTCATCGCTTGGATGATTTTGCTGCGTGTGATAAACGTTTGTTTGCTGTCAGGGTTTACGATGAGATCGAGATAGCGCTGGCGGTAACGCTGTTCAACATCTTTTAACCCATGATATTTATCAGGAAGAGGACGCAGTGCTTTTGTCAGCAGTTCAAAAGATGTCGCTTTGACAGAAAGCTCGCCTACGTTTGTTTTGAAAACTTTCCCCGTGATGCCGATAACGTCTCCGAGGTCTGAAGATTTAAAGATTTCATATTGTTCTTCGCCGACACTGTCTTTTCTTACGTAAATTTGAATTTGACCTTCTAAGTCCTGCAGATGCGCAAAGCCGGCTTTCCCTTTTCCGCGCTTTGTCATCATACGGCCTGCAATGGTCACTTCGATCGCTTTTTCTTCCAATTCTTCTTTAGAAAGCTCCTGGTAGGCGTCAATGATCTGTTGAGATTGATGCGTTCTCTCGAAACGTTCGCCGAAAGGGTCAATGCCGTTTTCTCTCAGCTGGTTCATTTTATCTCGTCTGACTTGCAGCTGGTCGTTCAATTCCTCATGATTTTGCTCTTCTTGACTCATTGGTATCACTCCGTTACATTTTGATTTCACGAAAAAGCAGAAAAACTGCCAGCGGTAAGCTGGCAGTGAGCAGCAATAGAGGGTGTATATTAACCTACTTTTGCATCTTGAAGCTCTTTTGCCTCTGCTTCGGCGGTAAATGCATCTAAAAGCTGCACAACTTCTTCACGCGTCTCACATTGGTTGATTTCGTTGCGTACATTCGCATTGCCTCTGACACCTTTCAGGTACCAGGCAGCGTGTTTTCTCATTTCTCTGACTGCCACATTTTCGCCTTTTAACTTAATCAGGCGGTCTAAGTGCAGTTTGCATACCGACATTTTTTCACGGACTTTCGGTTCGTCTTTTAACTCACCGGTTTCAAGGTAGTGCACCGTACGGTAAATCATCCACGGGTTGCCGAGTGCGGCCCGGCCGATCATGACGCCGTCAACTCCTGTTTCCTCAAGCATACGTTTCGCGTCCTGAGGCGTTTTGACATCACCGTTTCCGATGACGGGAATGGAGACGGATTGCTTCACTTCTTTAATGATATCCCAGTTCGCAGTGCCTTCATACATTTGCACTCTTGTGCGGCCGTGCAGGGCAACGGCTTTTCCGCCGGCACGTTCAACGGCTTGGGCATTTTTCACCGCATAGATGTGCTCTTCATCCCAACCCATTCTCATCTTCACTGTAACCGGCTTATCAACAGCATCTACTACTGCGGATACCATTTCATAAATCTTATCAGGATCGAGAAGCCATTTGGCGCCCGCATCACATTTTGTAATCTTGGGTACGGGACATCCCATGTTAATATCAATAATATCAGCAGTCGTGTTTTGATCTACAAACTTCGCCGCTTCCACAAGGGTTTCCTTTTTCCCTCCAAAAATCTGAAGGCTGAGCGGTTTTTCACGTTCATCAATGTAAAGCATCCCCATTGTTCTGGCGTTGTTGTAAAGAATCGCTTTGTCACTGACCATTTCAGCGCATACCAACCCGGCTCCGAATTCCTTTACAGTCAATCTGAACGCTGAGTTGCAGACACCGGCCATAGGGGCAAGCACAACCCGGTTTTTCAATTGAATATCACCGATTTTAAACATTTTTCCCCTCCTTTCATTTGTCTATTTTTCAGGCGGGGCCAATTCGTCCGCACTTATATTTAAAACATCTGCCGCATCTTGAATGATGGCATCTGACGGCAATCGGTTTCCGCGTTCAATTTCACCGACAATAGAAACTGATATACCTAATGCTTTTGCAAATCCTTCTTGAGTATAACCTTTCAGCTTTCTGAATGCACGAATTCGCCTACCCCAGATTTCTGCTTCCATACTCTTACACCTTCTTGGTTTGTTTCAGCGCTTATCGTGATATGATCCGCCTGCGAACATATTTCTTTTAACGGCGCAAGGACAAATAAGCGCTCATACATTCTCGGATGCGGAACAATCAGCCGCTCTGTTTCAATATTTTCACGATTATACAGCAAAATGTCAAGGTCTGCCGTCCGCGGTCCCCAGCGAATCTCTCTCGTTCTGCCTAATTCAGCTTCAATGCTCTGCGTTACATCAAGAAGTTCAAAAGGAGATAACGACGTTTTCACTTCAACCGCCATATTGAGAAACTGATCTTGATCCTCATAGCCGACGGGATCTGTTTCATATATGGAGGACACCTTTGACACCGTCACGCCATGATGCCGGCTGAGCATGGCCACTGCCTGACGCAAATAATGTTCACGGTCGCCCATATTGGAGCCGAGGCCGATATATGCCGTATTGTTCATGATTTCTTTCTCGTCATTTCTATGGCCACTGATTTATAATGGCCGGGAATCGGCGGGTCAGGCTTAACAACCTTTACCGTACATTGCTGCACCGGTTCAAATTTCTCAAGGACGGTGTCTGCGATCCGTTCCGCAAGGGTCTCGACCAAATTAACGGGCTCGCCCTCAACGATGCCGCGGCAGACACTGTACAATTCCGCATAGTTAATGGTATAAGAGAGGTCATCCGTTTTTCCCGCTTTGCTCAAATCCAGTTCGGCAGTCAGGTCTACTTTGAAGCGCTGGCCGAGTTTGTTTTCTTCTTCGAACACGCCGTGATATCCGTAAAACTCCATACCTTCCACATATACTTTATCCATAATGTACGCCTCCTTTGTTCAACATAGCATCCATCATCTTCGTCATTCTTGCGATCTCTTTGACATCGTGCACCCTCACAATGTCGCAGCCTTTTTGGACGCCAAGGCATACTGTCGCTCCCGTTCCCTCGGCACGTTCTTCAGGGGGAAGGTCAAGCACACGGCCGATGAACCTTTTTCTCGATGTCGCCAGGAGCAGCGGATAACCTAACCCGCTGAACACCTCCAGCTTGTTCATGACAGCCAGATTGTCCTCATAGTTTTTCGCAAAGCCGATCCCCGGATCCAGAATCATGTTTTCATCTGTGACGCCGGCTTCTGCGGCAATTTTTACGCTTTCCATCAAGTCTGCAAGCATATCAGGAATAAGATCGTTGTAGTTTCTTTCCATGCGATTATGCATTAAGATAATCGGAACCCCGTGTGCGGCGGCTACTGACGCCATGTCAGGATCACCTTTCGCCCCCCAGATGTCATTAAGGATAGAGGCTCCCGCTTTGACCGCTTCGTCTGCCACGGACGCTTTGTACGTATCGATTGAAAGCGGAATGTCCAGCTCGCTTGTGATCCGCTCTATGACGGGGATGACTCGTGACATTTCCTCATCAGCCGACACGAGTGATGCGCCGGGTCTTGTCGATTCGCCGCCGATATCTATGATATGCGCCCCTTCTTCAGCCATCTTCGCCGCATGCAGAAGCGCCCTTTCCGTACTGTCGTATTTACCGCCGTCAGAGAAGGAGTCTGGCGTTACATTTAATATCCCCATAACGAGCGTCTTCTCTTTATAGGACAGAGCGCCTTTTTTTGTATGAATCAGTTTAGGCTGTTCAATTGTTTGCTGCGCCATTTTGTTCCTCCTCCTGTACATTCATTTTGTTTATTTCCTGCTGATACTGCTTACGGAGCAATTGCACCGTTTTTCCGCTCACTCCGGGCAGCGGCACTTCCTCTATTTTAGAAAACGGGATGATTTCAAGCACGGAGTTTGTCAACCATGCTTCATCCGCTTCAAGCATTGATTGAAAACGGAATCGGCCTTCGGTGACTTCTGTCCCCTGCCGTTTCAATTCATCAATAACAAACTGTCTCGTTACGCCGTCGAGAATTCCCGTATCCAAGGATGGTGTAAAGACCTTGTCTCCTTTTTTCCAAAACACGTTGGAGACGATGCCTTCCGCGACATCTTCTTCTCCGGTCAGGAAAATGCCTTCAAGATTGGGATCATTCCCGATCTCCCGTTTAGCATACATGTTGTTTAAATAGTGATGGGATTTTAACCGGAAATATCCTTCAGGCGTATTTCTCCTGATAGAGAGAAGCCTGCCTTCTTTTTGAACAGGCAGAGTTTCCGGATTGAGCCGGTTGACGAAACAAAGGACGGTCGGCTTTTCATAAGTCTGCGCGGCAAACCCTTTATCGCTGACGCCTGCCGAGATGTTAAGCCGGACACGCGCGCTGCCGTCCTTGATCTCATTGAGGAGCAACAGTCTCCGAAGCATATCAAGCAGCTCCTGTTTGTTCACCTCATATGCAATCTGCAGATCCCGAAGCGCCCTGTTGAGCCTGGCGACATGCGCATCCGGCAGAAACGGCCGGCCGCTGTAAAGCCTGAACGTCTCGAACGCGCCGATCCCGTACAGATAACCATGGTCAAAAGGAGAAAGCGCCGCTTCTTTCTCCTCTATATATTGACCATTCAAATATATAATCACACCGTCACTTCCTTTTTGCGGTGTGTCTCTATAAAGTTTCTGAGCATCTCTTTGCCGAAGGAGGTCATGATGGATTCCGGATGGAACTGAACACCTTCAACAGGCAGCTCATTATGGCGGATTGCCATAATTTCTCCTTCTTTGGTTTGAGCGGATACCGTAAAACAATCCGGCAGCGTGTCCGCTTTGACAATAAGTGAATGGTACCGGGTGGCGAGCAGCGGATTTTGCAGGCCTTTAAAAATCGTCTGTCCGTCATGCATAACTTCTGACGTTTTGCCGTGCATGAGCCGCTCTGCTCTGACGACATCGCCGCCGAATACTTGCGCAATCGACTGATGCCCGAGACATACGCCGAAAATAGGAATACTGCCGGCAAAATGTTTGATGGCTTCGAGGCTGATCCCCGCTTCATCAGGACTGCACGGCCCGGGTGAAATCATTAAGAAGTCCGGACCCAGCTCTTCAATCTGCTCAATCGTAATCTCGTCATTCCGTCTGACGATCAGTTCCTCCCCGAGCTCACCCAAATATTGAACCAAGTTGTACGTAAATGAATCATAATTGTCAATCATTAAAATCATCTCTGCTCACCTCGTCTGATTTTTTGTCTCTTCTTCGCTCAGCTCTAACGCCTTTTTCATCGCAAAAGCTTTTTTGAACGATTCCTTGTATTCATGCTTCGGAACCGAATCAATGACCACTCCTGCTCCGGACTGCATAAAAGCATGTCCGCCGGCTGCATAGATCGTCCGGATCACAATGTTAAACTGCAAATCTCCGTTGAATCCGAACCAGCCTATAGATCCAGTATAAAGCCCCCGTCTTGTCGGCTCAAGCTCTTCTATAATTTCCATCGTTCTCACTTTGGGCGCTCCCGTGATGGTGCCCCCCGGGAACACCGCATGAATAATGTCTGTCGCGTCATATCCGTCCTGCAGCTCTCCCTGTACGTTTGACACGATATGCATGACGTGGGAATACTTTTCGATCGCCATAAATTCGTTAACGCGCACGGAGCCGTAGCGCGATACGCGCCCGAGGTCATTGCGCTCAAGATCAACAAGCATGACGTGTTCCGCACGTTCTTTTTCATTGTGAATTAATTCGTCAGCCAAAGCCTTGTCTTCAGCATCGTCTTTTCCTCTTGAACGCGTACCCGCGATCGGTCTCGTTTCAAGCTTCTTCCCCTTCTTTGTCACCAATAGCTCCGGCGACCCGCATATCACTTGAAACCCCGGTGTCTCGAGATAGGCCATGTAAGGAGACGGATTGACGTTTCTCAAGTGTTTATACACCTCATACGGATGAACGGATAAGGACTGAGACTGCCTGATGGACAAATTAACCTGGAACACATCGCCGCTCGCGATATATTGTTTAATTTGTTCTACAGCCTGCGAAAATCCTTCTTCAGTGAACGGAGCGGCGTACGATCCGTCCCCATTCCGATCCAGCGGTGAAAAAGGCTCGTCCGCCGTTTGGAGGGAACACCACATGTCCTCTAAGCCGGACAGCTTTTCTTCCGCAAGATCCGCTTCTTCCGCTTCAGTATGGGTAATGAGCCATAACGCCTCTTCCTCATGGTCATAAACGGCCACATCATCAAAAACAAGAAAGTAAATATCAGGTGTTTCCAGATCATCTAACGACAGCATCTTAAAATTCTCAATATATCGGGCGTAGTCGTAACTGATAAAACCAATCGCACCGCCCTGAAAGTCCGGAAACTCAACGTTTGTTTCCGTTCCGAGCGTTCCAAACCATTCATGAAAGGCCCGCAGTGGGTCACCTTCTTTAAACAGTGTTTCCCCCTCATGCTTGATCGTTGTAATTCCGTCTTTCCCTCTGACGGACGCAATCGGATCTAGACCGGCTATACTGAATCTTCCCCCTCTCGCGCTTTCGAGCAGAACATGCCGTTTTCTCGATTTCGAAAGGTTTTCATATCGCTGTAAAAATGCTTGTTTCGTAAAAGGTATTTTTCTTCCTGCCGGTCTGCGTTGTGCCATCATATCAATCCTCTGCTTCGTTTTACTGTAGTTTTATTTTAAAGCAATCACACTGGTGAAAAAAGTGAATTTCACTTCCAACCATAAAATTCGAAACGTTTTTTGGATTTTCGATGCTTCAGCACAAAAAAACTCCCGGATACAGCCGGGAGCCGTGTATATGTCTCTATTCAAACTGATAAAGCGGTGTGCTTAAGTAACGTTCTCCGTTACTAGGGATGATCGCAAGCACTTTCTTGCCTTTCCCCAGTTTTTTCGCGATTTCCAGTGCCGCGTAAATGGCCGCTCCGGAAGAAATGCCGCCGAGAATCCCTTCTTCTTTTGCCGTTTTACGGGCATATTCAAATGCATCCTCGTTTTTGACGGGAATGATCTGATCATAGATGTCCGTATTCAATGTTTCAGGGACAAATCCCGCTCCGATACCCTGAATTTTATGCGGGCCCGGTTTTCCGCCGGAAAGAACTGGAGAATCCGCCGGCTCTACCGCATAGATTTTGATGGATGGATATGCTTCTTTCAGCACTTCGCCCGCTCCCGTGATGGTTCCGCCGGTACCGATTCCGGCCACGAACGCATCAAGCTGGTCGTCACCAAACTGTTCTACGATTTCTTTCCCCGTCGTTTGGCGGTGAATTTCCGGGTTTGCCGCATTGTTGAATTGCTGAGGCACAAAGTATCCGTGTTCCTCGGCAAGTTCCTCCGCCTTTTTAATGGCGCCCTTCATTCCTTCTGCACCGGGAGTCAGCACAAGCTCCGCTCCGTATGCGCGCAGCAGATTGCGTCGTTCCATACTCATTGTATCAGGCATAACGAGAATGGCTCTGAGACCTTTAGCAGCTGCCACCATCGCAAGACCGATCCCTGTATTTCCGCTTGTCGGTTCAATGATTGTGTCGCCGGCTTTTAATTTTCCTTCTTTTTCAGCCGCTTCAATCATCGCCACTCCGATCCGGTCTTTTACGCTGCTGCCCGGATTCATGTATTCAAGCTTCAGATATACATCTGCACTGTTTTCATCCGTCAGGCGATTCAATTTCACAATAGGAGTATTTCCGATTAGTTCAGTAATAGAATTTGCAATACGCACCATGTTGGACACCTCAATTTCCGACTAAATTTATTGGTATTATAAATATAAGTTATCAATTTCAAAATTTTTTGTCAATCATTTAGTTCTTTTTTCCCCGTAGAACCAAGAGACCCCCGCCTCTTTCCACAGCGTTTTGACTGTCGCCTTGTCACCTAATTGATCCATCGCGATCTGGCGTCTGATTTGGCTCTTCACTTCATTGTATGAGAAAGTTCTCGCTTTAAGCTTTTCTTTCAGCTGAATGACGGCGTATCCTGAGGAAACTTTAATCGGTTCAGCGGACCATTCATCTTCTTTAAGATTTTTAGCTTCTGTGATATATGCCTGCGGGATATTTTCCTGGTTTTCTGTCACAAAGCCGAGGTCTCCGCCATACTGTGACGTGTATCTGTCCGTGGAACGCTCAGCGGCGACGGCTTCAAAGCTGGAACCGCCTTTCAAATCAGCAAGCACCCTGTCCGCCTCTTCTTTGTTTTTGACGACGATGTGCCGGATTCTGTAGGAATCATCGAAATGGTACAATTCTTTATTTTTATTATAAAATGATTGCATTTCCTTATCCGATATATCGATGTCCTTCGTCAGCAGTTCTTCAAGAAGAATGTTGTAGCGGATCTGGTCTCTCCATTCTTTTTCGGTAATATGGCTGTCTTCATAAAATGAATTATTCACCGCTTTGATTAAAAGAAACTCCCGCTCCAATTCGCTGTTTGAAACTGTGAGTTTATTCTTTTTCGCAAGCTCTTCCACTACTTGTGCATTAATCATGTCTTCCAGAGTTGATTTTCCGTACTGGTCTTCCATCTTTTTCATCCAGTCTTGCCGTGTGATATGTTTATCACCGATTGTCGCGATGGATTCTTCAGATGACCCCGCGGCTTGGGATTTTGTTAACTTATACGCCACTGTCACACTGCATACTAACAGCGCCGCTACAATAACCGTCAAAAGTGTTCTCGATTTCAAAATCTACCCCATCCCTTTTATAAAATAGAACAACCCGCTAAAGAGCTAGCGGGTTGTTTCGTCACGAAGCTCTTCCAGTTCTTCTTTTGTAAATAAATATTTCTCATTACAAAAATGGCAAACCGCTTCGGCTTTTCCGTCTTCTTCTATCATATCTTGTATTTCTTTTTTGCCTAGTCCTAAAATGGCCGTTTCGAATCGATCTTTTGAACAAGAACAGTGAAATTTGACCGGCATTGTTTCGAGAACGTCCGGTTTTTGACCCAGAACTTCTTCTAAGATTTCTTCCGGTGTCAGGCCTTTTTGAATCAATTTTGAAATCGGTTCGATTTGAGATAATTGCTTTTCAATTGTTGAAATGGTTTCTTCATCAGTCCCCGGAAGAAGCTGAATGATGAACCCGCCCGCAGCGAGAATCGTGTTATCAGGATTTACTAGAACACCTACGCCGACAGATGAAGGGACTTGTTCAGAAGAAACAAGGTAATACGTGAAGTCGTCACCGAGTTCACCCGAGACAATCTCTACTTGTCCCGTAAAATAATCACGCAAGCCCAAATCTTTTACGACACTGAGTGTTCCGTCAGTTCCGACCGCCCGTCTGACATCCAGTTTCCCTTGTTCATTGAGGTCAAAATGAACGTGCGGGTTTGATACGTATGCTCTTACCTCACCCTTTGCGTTCGCATCTGCGACAATGGCTCCGATCGGGCCGCCGCCTTCTATTTTGACTGTCAGCTTATCTTCACCCTTAAGCATCGCTCCGAGCATCAGAGAAGCTGTCATCGTCCGGCCGATTGCGGCTGATGCCGTCGGCCACGTGTCATGCCTTCTTTGCGCTTCATTAACCATATCTGTCGTTCTGGCTGCATAAGCCCGCACTTTACCGTCATATGCAATTGCTTTAATTAAATAATCCATCGTTTACCTCCTATACGTGACCCACACGATTTCGCTCATAAATGATTTCCAGCCCTTTCAGAGTGAGAAACGGGTCAACAATATCAATACAGTCTGATTCGTTTGCGATTAATGACGCAAGCCCGCCTGTCGCAATGACTTTCGGTTCCTGTGTTGCCTGCCATTTCATCCGCTTCACTATACCTTCAACTTGTCCGACATAGCCGAAAAGGATGCCGGACTGCATGGCGCTTACCGTGTTTTTGCCGATGATATTGTCCGGACGGGCAATTTCAATTCTCGGAAGCTTCGCCGCACGTGAGTACAGCGCTTCCGTCGAAATCGTAATGCCGGGAGCAATCGCGCCGCCCATGTATTGTTTGTTTTCATCAATGTAGCAATACGTCGTCGCCGTTCCGAAATCAACAACAATTAAGGGGCCGCCATACTGCTGGATCGCCGCAACGGCATTGACGATCCTGTCAGCTCCCACTTCTTTCGGATTGTCATACTTTATATTTAAACCTGTTTTCATTCCCGGGCCGACAACTTGCGGCTCGATGTGAAAGTATTTTGTGCACATTCTTTCTAAAGAGAACATAATCGGCGGCACCACGGATGAGATGATAATCCCTTCAATCTGTTCAAACATGAGTCCGGAATGTTCAAATAAGGAACGGAGCAGCATGCCGAATTCGTCTTCTGTTTTGTGCCTGCTCGTTTCTATGCGCCAATGATATTCTAATTCCCCATCATGATATACACCAATCACGGTGTTGGTGTTCCCCACATCTATAACCAGTAACAACCTCTATCACCACTTTTGAATAGTTTCTAATCATAACATTTTCAACATTCTACAATACCATACACGATCTGCGGCTCTTTTGTAAACAAAACGGAACCAGTAAAAAAACCGCCGGTATACGCCGGCGGTTTTCATATCAGAAAGCGAACTATTCTTTCGGCTCGTCTTTCTTTTCGTCTTCTGTTTTAGAAAGGATGTTTACTTTCACATCGTCTTTTTGAAGATGGTCATCTGAGAAATTGCGCTCAGGGAGTTTTCCGTGATCCACGAGATGCTTGATTTGTTCCGCATCTAATGTTTCCACATCAAGCAATGTCTGAGCAATCAATTCAAGCTTATCGCGATTTTCAGTCAGAATGGTTTTCGCACGCTCATAACATTCTTTAATGATGCGCTGAATTTCCTGATCGATTTCGTAAGCGATCTGATCACTGTAGTTTTGCTCGTTGTTGAAATCCCGGCCCAGGAATACTTGACCGCCTTGAGATTGACCGAACTGAAGCGGTCCGAGTTTTTCTGACATACCGAACTCTGTCACCATTCTTCTGGCAATGTTCGTTGCCCGCTGGAAGTCATTGTGAGCGCCCGTGCTGACTTCGCCGAAGATAATTTCCTCGGCAACGCGTCCGCCCAGAAGACCGACAATTTTATCGAGAAGTTCAGGTTTTGTCTGGAAGTAACGGTCTTCTCTCGGAAGCATGACCGCGTATCCGCCCGCCTGCCCCCTCGGAACGATCGTTACTTTATGAACCATATCGGCTTCATCCAGCACAAGTCCGATAACGGTGTGACCGCCCTCGTGGTACGCCACGATATTGCGTTCTTTTTTCGATATGACGCGGCTCTTCTTCGCAGGGCCCGCAATCACACGGTCCGTCGCTTCATCAATGTCGCGCATATCAATTTTCTTCTTGTTTTGACGGGCAGCAACGAGTGCCGCTTCGTTAAGAAGGTTTTCTAAATCGGCGCCTGAGAAACCGGGTGTTCTTGAAGCGATCGCTTTTAAGTTCACCGTTTCATCAAGCGGTTTGTTTCTCGCATGGACCTGTAATACGGCTTCACGGCCGATGACATCCGGACGGTCTACCGTAATCTGACGGTCAAAACGTCCCGGACGAAGCAATGCAGGGTCGAGAATGTCCGCACGGTTTGTCGCAGCGATAATAATGATTCCTTCATTCGCACTGAAACCGTCCATCTCTACAAGCAGCTGGTTCAGCGTCTGTTCGCGTTCATCATGCCCGCCGCCAAGACCTGCGCCGCGCTGACGTCCCACCGCGTCGATCTCATCAATGAAGATCAGACAAGGCGCATTCTTTTTCGCATTTTCGAATAAATCACGCACACGGGAAGCACCGACACCGACAAACATTTCAACGAAGTCAGATCCGCTGATGCTGAAGAAAGGAACGCCCGCTTCACCGGCTGAGGCTCTCGCAAGCAGCGTCTTACCGGTTCCCGGAGGTCCGACCAACAGCACGCCTTTAGGGATTCTGGCGCCAAGCTCGGCGAATTTGCGAGGATCTTTCAGAAACTCAACAACCTCAACAAGCTCCTGCTTCTCCTCATCCGCGCCGGCTACATCTTTAAACTTCACGCGTTTCTTTTCTTCCGTATACAGCTTCGCTTTGCTCTTTCCGAAGTTCATGACACGGCTGCCGCCGCCCTGAGCCTGATTGAGCAGGAAGAAAAACAGAATAAAGATGATGACAAACGGAATGATCGTCGTTAAGAACGTCACCCACCCGCTTGTTTCCTGTGCGGGATCAACTTTTACGTCCGTCTTTTTAATTGCATCAAATATCTGGTCTGCTCCTTTTCCTTCAGGAACATGTGTTAAAAAGTACTGGTCTTTGTCGTATTTTTTCAGCTGTCCTTTTACCTCATAAACACCTCTGACAGGCTGAACCGATACGCTATCAACTTTCCCCTCATCGAGGTTCTTGATAAACGTACTGTACGACATATTTTCTGTTTTCGGGTTTGAAGTCTGGAAGTAACTCACAACCCCGATTACTACTAATAAAATAAGTAAATAAAAAATGGTATTACGGAAGACCCGATTCATTCCTTACCTCCTCCCACAGTAAGCACAACTATGTTCAATAGTACCATAGAAAATCATTCCAATACAACCGATAACCATCTCGGAAGCAGGCAGCCGATCAGCTTTCATAAATCGCCGGTTTTAATACTCCGATGTAAGGCAGATTGCGATAGCGTTCGGCATAATCAAGTCCGTAACCCACAACAAACGCGTCAGGAACTTCAAAGCCTACGAAGTCTGCTTTAATGTCCGCTTTTCTTCCGCTTGGTTTATCCAACAGGGTAACAATCTTAATTGATTTCGCTTTACGATATCGGAAGAGTTCTACGAGATAGCTCAAGGTTAACCCACTGTCGATAATATCTTCAATGATTAAGATGTCCCGGCCTTCTACAGATGTATCCAAATCTTTGATGATTTTGACTTCTCCGGAAGAAACCGTGGAATTTCCGTAGCTTGATACATCCATGAAGTCCATTTCCAAATATGTATCAATATGCTTTATAAGATCAGCCATAAAAGGAAGCGCTCCCTTTAACACACCGATTGCCAACGGAAACGTGTCGCTGTACTCGCTTGTTAATTGTTCTCCAAGCTGTTTTACTTTCTGCTGGATCTCATCTTCTGAGATCAGCACTTTTTCGATATCCTGTTTCATGTTAATGCTTGCCCCCTACACTTTTCATGCTGTCTATATTGTAATACAATGCGGTCACTGTTTGAAATCACAAGATCGTCAAAGATGGATTTTTTCAAGCCAGGCAGCCAGATAATTTCACCGCTCGCATCCGTTACAATCGGCCATTCGTCCCGATCCCGCAGAGGCAGTTTATGATCAATAAATATATCTTTCACCTTTTTCGAGCCATTCATCCCTTTAAGTTTGATCCGATCGCCGATTTTTCTCGTCCGGATTGTTAAAGGAAATTGCACCTTATTTCTGCTTGTCATAAAAACAGCATTCCCATTTTTGATATGAGGGTCAGCCTGATCGGCCACCTCTATCATAAAGCCGTTGGGGAGAACAGCAGTCTCGCCTTCCGCTCCTTGCAGCTGCAGCTCAAAGGGAACCTTTTCACATTGCCATTGTTCAAATGTAAACAAACATGTCTGATATGATTTGACCACCTTCAGCCCTTTCGGAAAATCAAGCACTCCCGAGGCGCTTCCATTTTCCGCCCATTCGAGAAACTGCTGTATGTGGCGGGCGGAAAACGACGATGGAACGTTTTCATAAAGATAGTTTAATATTAGTTGAACTCCTCTTCTTTGTAAAGGTATCGGAAGGGCAAGCAATTGAGAGGAATTGACTTCAACCGATGTGTCAGACTTGCTTGTAATAACCTTATTCATTCGTTCTTTCGTTAATGACTGCAGGTATTGTTCGTCTTCTGTCAGTGCTTCACTCACCTTTTGAAACATTTTATGAACGTCAGGTGATTCTTGTTTTAAAAAAGGAAGCACGGTCTTTCTGAATCTGTTTCTTGTATAATCGTCTTTTGCATTGCTCTCATCCGTTCTGTAGCTGAGCCCTTCTTGACGGCAGTATTCAAGGATTTCATCCTTTGCCGTATAGAGGAAAGGCCTGATCAGCCAGCCGGATGCAAATTCGCGAACGGGCTGCATTCCCGCAAGCCCTGCCCCGAGCGTACCTTTCGCAAGCCTCATGAGCATTGTCTCAACCTGGTCATCGCCGTGATGAGCCAGCGCCAAAAACTTCGCTTGGTGTTTTGTCATCAGATCTTCGAAAAACTGATATCTGCAATCACGCGCGGCAGCCTGCTTGTTCAGCTTATTCTTCTTTGCGTATGCAGAAACATCAATCTGTACCGTTTCACAGAGGATGTGTTCAGCCTCGCAATATGACTGCACAAACTTCATATCTTCTTCAGATTCAGGACCCCTGAACTGATGGTCGACATGCGCCGCTATGATAACGGAGGAATGCCCGAAGTGCTTATTCAGCATACTGAGAAGCGCCATTGAATCAGGGCCTCCGGAGACCCCGGCAATAATCGTTTCTCCCTCCGCCTGAAGATGATATGTTTTGAAAAAATCTTCCACGCTTTTCACAATGTCCCCCTCACAATGAGCAGGTTTTTTAAAGATATACATATCCTATCACTTTCATTCCCTCCAAGCAAAGAAGAAGCATGAGCGCAGGCGTCCGGCCGGCACTAGATGAGAAAAAAGACGATGTAAGCGAAATAAAGGGCGAGAACGCTGATTAAAATAAGTGTTGTTTCAAACAAACCATTGTGCTTTGCGGGTTTTTGTTTAGGTTTATACCGCGTCTGAGATACAGTGCCCTGCCGCGGTTTTGAATGCGGCGGCTTAGGCTTGGCGGCGGCTTTCCTTTTGCTCCCGGCGCTCTGGCCCGCCGTCAGGATGTCATGCTTCATGGCTTCCGCAGACGGATATTGACCGTTTAAAGCAGAAAACAGAACCTTCTTATACTTATTCAGAAACGGGTGGCCTTCAATGATAGAACGAAGCTGTTCTTTCGGCTGTCCTGACTTTTTGCACTCTTTCTTCTGGACACAGTGGATCATGATCATTGCGACAGCAAACAGGTCATAGGATGGTTCTGCTTTTCTTGTTCCATACCCCCAATAGCCCCTGTCGTAAAACTCCGTATACTCTTTAATCGCGCGGCCCTGTTTTGTCGTTCCCCCTACATCAATGCAGCGAATGGCAGCCGGTGGCCCGGTTACAATGAGATTGTCCGGTTTGAGGTCGCCAAAAACCCACCCTTGCTGATGAAGGACTGACAGGCTGGAAAGAAGCTGCACCATCAGCACCGGAATCCACTCCGCTCCCTTACTGCTGATATATTGCGGAAGAAGCGGCCCTTCTATGTACTCCATCACGTAAAAAGAGACATTTTTATTCAGCTGCGGTATAAACGCGTCGTCCGCATCAAAAAAAGAAGGCCCCATCGTTTGCGACCGGGCCTTTGAAAAGGATTTTAAGACATTCACTTCAGAGGTAACAGACATGCTGTCGCTGCTTATTTTCAAAGCGACCTGTCCGCCTGATGCTTCTGCCAAATATACAATACCGTTAGCCCCTTTTCCAAGCTGTTTGAGCAATCTGTAGGATTTGCCGTTCCATTTGCCCTGAATTGCCGTCCCCGGTGCCAGACTACATGCCAAACTCGTTAAAGCGTCGTTCATCATCTGCCAACATGCTCCTTCTTGAGCGGATTCTCTCAAACTGCTGCGTCGCTTCCCGGATAGCGGGGCCCGTAGGGGTGATACCGCCGGTCGACAGCTTCGCAAAGAGTGCAGAAAGGGATTCAAGCTTCGGCGTCCAATTCAGTACAAGCTCAACTTCCTGGCTTTTCCCGGGAAATATACACATTGCAAATTCATTTTGTCCGGCCCGGGAATTTAAACTGATGGAAAGATCGATCAGCGCTTCTTTCACCGTCGGCAGTTTCGGCGCCATACTCGCACTCGTATCAACCAGCACAAGCACTTGCAGATGAACCGTTTCGCCGAGTTCATCAACCACTTCCATCACTTCGCCGCGTTTTTCAGGAGAAAGCTCTTCCATTTCAACGTTTTTTCCTAAAATTTGTTTAAGCTCTTGATTGACGACGCCTTGCAGCGTCTGGGTCATTGCTTTTTTCGTCACCATTTGAACCGTCTGAGACAATTGTGACGCGTACACAACTTGATGGACGCCGCCTCCGGCCATGGCGATGCCTTCAACTTCCTTCATTGCCTCTTGGTCAATCGCGTTTTCTTCCATAATTCCTATAACATTCACCGTAATCCCCTGCTCCTTGGCGAAAGCCGCCATTGCGATCGGGTCTTCACCATGATTGGAGCAGCCATCTGTAATCAGCAGAACTTGATTTAAATGTCCCTTATTCACATACATTCCTCCCGGTGATACGATTAGTCCCATCTTCGCCAGAAGGAAAGTGATTTATACGAAAGGATTAAGAAATCTCCTTTTTATTTTGGAAAACCGCCGGCACCGGGATGGAAGCCCATTTCGGCGTGTTGTGATCAATCCGGACAACAACCACCGTCATATCGTCTTCGATTTGGCCGGAACGCGTTCTGATGACCTCTTCCATTAATATATCAGCGATTTCCTGCGGATCTTCGGTTTTCAGCCCTTTCATTTTCCGTTTCATCCACAGGTCGTGGTTTTCAACGTGCTTCGGCCCTTCAAAAATACCGTCACTCATCATGACGAGCAGATCTCCCGCTTTTAACTGTTCACTTACAACCTCTACATCAAATTCATTGATGATGCCGATCGGCAGATTGCTGGCCTGTACTTTCATAACTTGATCTCCCCGCTTGATAAAACTTGGCGTTGAACCGACCTTCAAGAATTTGCAGCTTGCATCCTGAAGATCAATGATAGAAAGATCGAGAGTTGAGTAGATTTCGTCTGTCGTCCGTAAAGACAGAATACTGTTGATCGTTTTGATCGCTATTTTTTCATCAATACCTGATTCGAGAATTTTTTCGAGCAGCTTAATCGTTTCATTGCTCTCATAATGGGCCCTCGCCCCATTGCCCATGCCGTCACTGATCGCGGCCGCATACTTTCTCGCCCCCAGTTCCATCATGCTGTAGCTGTCGCCGGAGACAAGGCCGCCGCCTTTTGCCGCATGAGCCGCGCCTGTCGATACCCGGTACGACTTGGTCGAACCGAACGCGACATGGCTGTAGCCATTCGGATGAGTCGAGTGCTGTTCGCTTTTGACAAGTATCTGCTCCTCAAGAATGTCAGACAGCATCGGGGCGATAATTTTCTCACTCTCGCCGTGTCCTCCGCTGAACGGGATTGTCATTTCGATATCAATATTGCCCTGCTCCAAGCTGTATATCTCGACATGCTGAATCTCGATTCCGAAATGCTGAAGCGCCTCTATCATTTGTTCTTCCTGAATAAAATGCTGCTCCCTCTCCCGTTTTATTTCCCGAGAAAAGTCCGCCATGACCTCAGAAACCCCCAACAGCTGCTCGGCAACAAGCCTTCTGCTGTCCTGAACTTTTCTCTTCAGTGTCAGATGGGCGTGATGGTGGGCAAGTTCGTCCTCAATCAGCTCTTCCACCTGTCTGGATTTGGAACAGTGCTGTTGAAACTCCTTTTTTAATCTGCGGTTTGAGGCATACTGTTTTTCTTCTGTTTCATGCATAACTTGTTTCATTAAGTCATATGTTTTATCAAAGTTTTGAACCCAGCATTTGCTTTTCTTATAGCAGGATTGGCAGGAATGCTCGGTGATTTTGCTTAAAAAGAGATCCACTTCCCCTTCTTCCGCCTGCTCATCAGAAGATGTCTGATGAAAGGTGGCGAAGCTCTCCGACAAGGCATGAAACACATTGGAGAACTGGTCTACTTTCTGGGCGGTGACATCTCTGATTTTCCTTGCGTACTGCTGCTGTTCCTGACTGTGCTCAGCAGTGCCCGGTATGTATCTCGCCACCTTTTTCGTAATCGATTGGGGCGTAATCAAAAACAAAACAACGGCAATCAAAGATTCATAAAGAGTGGTCATTAATCCGGCAGATCCTTCTCCATATAATGAAATCAGCAGTGAGCCGATCACTAATCCGACTGCGGCGCCGGCTTTCTTTCCTTCTTTCAGCAGCCCGCCAAGAAGCCCGGAAAACGCAAGCAGACTCATTTGATAGAGATTCCCGATATTCGCAAGCCCGAGGATCAGTCCGGTCACAACACCGACCGTACAGCCGATGCTTGCCCCGCCGACAAAGGAAAAACTCAGCACGACATAGCGGGCCAGGATATGTTCAGCCTGCATTCCCTGAAATGAAACACCGGCAAGCCCGGTTAAAACGGATGCGATCAAGATCATAAAACAGATGATTTCTTCTATTTTTAACGATTGCTTCACTTTTTTGATCGTGAAGATCGGCAGGCTTTGTAAAAAGATCAGCGTCAAAATAAAGGCCAGGCCCGCCTCGACAACAGCCATCACATAATCATAGGTGGTAAAAGCGCCGCTTTCAAAATAAACAAATCCGATTCTCGCGGCAGCCATAGAGAAAAACACCACGATCGGCAGCATCTTCACCCGGTCCTGCACGATATATGTACCGATTTTTGAAAATAGAGTGAAGACGGCCAAAGCTGTGAGAATCAATAAAGAGTGTTTCGGCGAAATGGTTAAAGCGCCCGCAAGTAAAGACAGACAAGCATAGAAGGCTTTATCTCTTCTGATCAACAGCATCGCTCCGAAAAACGGCAGCGCAAACGGAAGAACCTCTGATAATATGAAAGCCCGTCCAAGTAAAAAACCGATCACGACATAAATGAACCCCTTATAGAAAAAAAGTGAATGCGCTTGATGGACTGTAAGCTTTGCCGCCTTTTCAAAAAACGATTGCAGTTTTTCCAGAGCTTGTCCCGCCATCGGCCCGTTCACTCTTCTTTCCGCTTTTTCCATTGCTCTCATCCCCCACCTGTTTTATTCGTTGCTTGTCATTATAAATGAAAGCCCAGATAGGATTTTGTCAAAAGAAGGTAACAATTCCAAAGAACTCTTCGACGCTTTCTCCCTTGTTCCCCTTTCCTTTCGTATTTCCTCCGACATTTCTCAAAAAGTTGTCTAAATATGAAAAAATCGGCTTCTGCAACAGAAGCCGATTCGCTTGATGACCCGTACGGGATTCGAACCCGTGTTACCGCCGTGAAAGGGCGGTGTCTTAACCGCTTGACCAACGGGCCGGATATATATGGTAGCGGCGGAGGGGATCGAACCCCCGACCTCACGGGTATGAACCGTACGCTCTAGCCAGCTGAGCTACACCGCCATATAGGTGCTTATAAGCACAAGTTATATAATACAAAGGTTTCTTCATCTCGTCAACAGAAACTTTAAAGTTTTAATTTTCTGACTATACGGACACATACAAAAAAAGCACCCGCTGGGATAGACGGATGCTCCATGTATTTATAGAAAGCAGCAAGTTATCCTCTTCTTGCTCCGCGCCCTCCACGTTTTGATTCCGTGTTTCGTTTTAAAGATGATAAGCGGTCTTCGCTATCTTTAAGAAACTTGTTCATTTTCTGTTCAAAAGATTCTTTCGGACGGAAATCATTTCTAGGTCTGGCTTGCGGACGGTCTTTAGCTTTTTTAATTGATAAACCAATTTTCCCGTCTTTTTCAACGTTGATGACTTTCACTTCAACTTGATCGCCGACTTTTAAATGCTCGTTAATGTCTTTTACATAATTATCGGCTACCTCACTGATATGAACGAGACCGGTTGAGCCTCCAGGCAATTCAACAAATGCTCCGAAATTTGTAATACCTGTTATTTTCCCTTGCAACTTGCTGCCAACTTCAATCGACATAAAAAAAGTGCTCCTCCTTAGGCTTATAAAAAGATCGTTTGTTTAATTATACCTAAATAAAAATTTAAGTGTCAACAAGGCTACTTGCTCTTCTTCTCTACATTAAAGAGAATCTCACCATTTCCTGACATAAACAAGTCTCTTCTGGCAAGCTCTGTGACGTAATCCTCATCCTTTAATTTGGAAATTTCATCTTTTAAATCAGCCTGTTTCGCGTTCAATTTTTTCACTTGTTTTTCCAGCTGAGCTTTCTTTTCTTCGTTTGCGCTAAGGGAAGAGGTCTGTGACCACAGAGAACCCGCTAAGACAATAGCCGTCAACAACACAAGGGCGCCGAATACGATCAACCGTCTGAAAAGCCCTTTCCGCCTTCTTTTCATAAGCTGGGATTGCCGTTCAACCTGCTCTTTATAGTCGTTTTGAATTTCAGTTATTGTACGTTCTCTAGATAGATTCAAACCAGACGGTCCTCCTTTCACCTTTTCAAAATACGTATCATGGTCGATCTGATTGTTATGATTAGTTTCTTGCTCTTTTGTGAAAATCCTGCACTTTTTTGAAAATATCGTTTGAAAGTAAGACGCCATTTTTCAGGAAGAAGTTTCAATAATTGTTTCAACAGGAAGAACAGCGGATACAGCAAAAACGCTACGATCTTAAAAAGACACTTCGCAAAAAAGACACTCACCCGATAGGAGTATAAAGAAATAACCGTGATCAGCCCGATGAGCAGCTTAAAGAGCAGAAGCACCGGACGGAACAGCACGTGCTGAATGAGCTTTTTTGCGAATTGGTAAAGAGACACCGCAAGATGAATGGCAAATTTCAGTATTTTTATATACATTCGTTTAAACAGGCTTTGGTACGTCGCAATACCCAGTAAGACAGCCAAGAAAATGTATACCCTGAGTTCTCCTTCATTCACGTTGAGCAGCACATAGAAAAACATCAGACCTTGTACAATCCAAAAGAGAATGTCATGAATGAATAACAGCCATCTGGCCGTTTTGGCGCGGCTGACAAACAGCCTGTATGTATCAAGCGACGCTCCGAGCCAGGCGCCCATACCGGTCATTGCCAGCATCGTATAAAATTGGGTCGTCAGTGTCATTTAAACAACTTGCTAAAAAACCCTTTAGCTTTATCCCCTTGCTGCTCGTCTAAATATACAAGGTCAAACACCCTGCCTTTTATAGATACAATCCCTTTTTCCACATCAAGGTTTTTCATCTGCAGGTTCTCGCCTCTGACGGAAAGCATTCCCATAACTGTTTCCAGCAAAAACTCTTCGTTGTCAAAACTTTCCACATGCTTGACGCCCGAAATGTCTAAATGCTTTCTCCCTTTCATCGTTACATCATGCTGTTCCGGAACAGAAGAAGAACCTTTTTGCTCATAATATGAATTCATCTATTCAGCCCCCATATCCTCGATACTTTTAGCATTATTACTGCATTGTATGAGGCGGGAGCCTTGTTTAGAACAAGCCTATTCGCCGAGTTTTTCTTCTTTGACGATTGTATACATGCCCGCGGCTTCTTCTTTTTTCGTTGTTTCTTTCAATTCGTTTACCTTCACGGTGACAAGCTTCTGGCCGAAGCGGACCGTCAGTTCATCACCGGCTTTTACGTCTGAGCTGGCTTTCGCCTGATTCCCGTTAACGGTGATTCTCCCTTGATCGGCGACCTCTTTCGCCAATGTGCGGCGTTTAATTAATCTGGATACTTTTAAAAACTTATCAAGTCTCATATCAGAATCTCCTCTCCATTTCTTTTGCTTCATCCCACAATTTGTCCATTTCTTCAAGTGACATTGCGGTCAATTCAAGTCCCTTTGCTGCCGCTTCTTTCTCAATATAAGCAAAGCGTCTGCGGAATTTGTCATTTGTCATGGCGAGCGCTTCCTCAGGCTCAATTTTATAGTATCGGCCGATATTGACCAATGCAAATAAAACATCGCCGAATTCAGCTTTTAAGCTGATTTCATCTGCTGATTCGGCGGAAGCCTCTGCAGAAAATTCCTTTAGCTCTTCATTTACTTTATCCCATATATCCTGAACGTCATCCCAGTCAAAGCCGGTTTTTGCGGCTTTTTTCTGAAGCTTGGCCGCTTTTGCAAGAGAAGGCAGTGTTTTCGGCACGGCATCCAGCAATGAAGAGGATGTTGTTTGCTTTTCCGCCTTTTTGATTTCTTCCCAGTTGGCGACGACATCATGTTCATCCTGAACCTTAACATCCTTAAACACGTGCGGGTGCCGTCTGACCATCTTCGCACTGATGTCTCTGATGACATCATCAATTGAGAAATACCCCTCGTCTTCTCCGATCTGGGCGTGCAGCATAACCTGAAGCATGACGTCCCCGAGTTCTTCTATCATGTGATCCGTGTCCTCTTCGTCAATGGCCTCAAGCAGTTCGTAGCATTCCTCAATCATATATTTCTTTAATGACTGGTGTGTCTGCTTTTGATCCCACGGACAGCCGTTCGGCCCGCGAAGCTCGCGAATAATACTTCGGAATGCAGAAAATTCCTGGTAAAGGAGTTCTTCTTTTTTAATCGGCGGAACATACACGCTTGTTAAGTTATTTATTTCTACATTGCGGTCAAGTTCAAACAAAGGCACCTTGGTCATCTTTTCTCCCTTGCTTCCGGCTGCCGTGACGATGACCACTTCATAGTCGTCAGGCAATTTCTCCATAAGCGTCAGCTTTACCTCAGAGGCCGTCATCTGGTCATAAACCTGGCAAATGATCAGGTGATGGCGGAGTTCGAGCTCATCCGGCGTCATTGTTTGCGCATCCGTAAATTGAAACCCTTCAATCGGATCAATTCGCAAAGCATTAAAAGTGGCATCCAGAAAGCTTTGCCCTCCGGCAGTATGAACAGCTATCTGTTGTTCTTCCCAGCGTTCAAATAACAGCTGAACGGTTTTCTCAGCGACAAACGGATGCCCGGGCACAGCGTAGACGACATCCTCTTGCTTCGCTTTTTCAAACAGAATGTCCGCGATCTCTTCATAGACCGCTTCAAACTGATCATGTTTTTCATAAATATCATCAAAATACCGGATGTCCGCTTCCGTCTCTTGCTCTAATTCCGAAATCAAAGGGTGGTCTTTCGTTCTTATATATAAATGCTTCGCCTGAGTCAGCAGCTTATGTACGCCCACTGTCAATTGATCCATGTCTCCGGCGCCGAGGCCGACGACCGTAATGTTACCTGCCATGTTTTTCTCTCCTCTTTTTCAATTTGCTTAAAGCACTGCCGAAAGGAAGGCCGCTCAGCTCTTCGTCCGTGAAAATCTTCATTCTTATCATACAATAAATAAACAATAGTCCTCCGATGACTGACGCAGACAGACTCTCACATACAGCTCCGGCCCTGCTGACAGGAACAAATAACTGCCAAAGCTTCATATATACGAGCAGAAAGAAGACCATCAGCAGGCTGCACCAGCATAGACGGGCAATCACGCCGCCGATATTCGTCAGCCAGCCCTTCGACCAAATTCTCCGGAGATTCAGGCACGCAACTGCGGCAAATGCCAAGACGGTCGCCAGTGCCGCTCCTGTAATACCCCAGCCGGGGACCAGCCAAACATTCAGCACCCATTTCAGCGCCCCTCCCGCCAAAACGGATACGGCGGGGAAAACGGTATGTCCCGCTCCTTGCAAAATCGCGGCTGCCGTAAGCGCAATCGAGGCAAAAAAGATAGATAAGCTGAATATTTGTAAGGTCTGCGTCCCCTCACTGTTTTGGAAAAGCATGATATTCACCGGCTCTAAAATGCAAAAAAGCCCGGCTGATGCACCGATCCCTACCGCAAGGCAGAGCTTGACGGCTGATGTCGCTTTCTCTTTTATGATAAACGGCTTATTCTCATGCACCGCTTTTGAAATTGAAGGAACCAATGACGCGGCGATACTGACGGCAAACACGGTTCCCAGCTGAAGGAGCGGCTGTCCGCGGTCATATATGCCTTTCAGCTGTTTCGCGGCATGGCTCTCCGTCCCGTCTGAAAGCAGTGAATATAAGTTTAAGGCGTCTACAAGCTGAATCAAAAGCATGAGTACACTGCTGATACAGATGGTGACTGAATAAAGCAGCAGCTTTTTTATAATGACGGCCGTTTCGATATGTCCGCCGTCCTTCTTTGTTTCTTCCCGCTTATACCAGAAAACAGCCAATACACAAAGGGCCGCCAAGCTTCCGGCAATTGATCCCGAGGCCGCCCCCGCACCTGCCGCGTATAATGAGCGGCCGCTTTTCAAAAGCCAGAAGGATAAACCGAGAAGCACCCCCACGCGAAGAAGCTGTTCCGTAATCTGGGATAAGGCTGACGGCATCATATCATGCACGCCTTGGAAATACCCCCTGAAAACCGCCGTAAACGGAAACAGTATGAAAGCGAACGCCGCGACCCTTATCAGCATCACAAGGCGGGCGTCACCCATAAAACCGGCCAACGGCGCCGCGCCGGCATACATGAGCGCAAACAGAACAAGTCCGGCCGCCGTGACATAAAGGGCGGAAATTTTCATTATTTTTTGTTTATGATCGCTATAATCGTTCATTAATTTTGAGATGATTACCGGAAAACCGGATGTTGACAGCATGACCGCGATCCCTAAAAACGGATACACCTGCTGATAAATGTAAAATCCGACGTCACCGACAATATTCTGAAAAGGAACCCTGTACACGGCGCTTAATATCTTCGTCACGATGCCCGCAACGACGAGCACAAAAGCACCTTTCCATGCCGATTGCCGCTTAGCGCCAACTGAATCGTTCATCCAAAAGCTCCTTCCAGCCGCTAGAAAATTACGTCTATAAAACGAGCTTATTATATCACAATCCTAACGGCCGAACCGATAGAGAGCACATATGAATATGAAAAAGAACAGCACTTGTATAAGAGCTGCTCTTTCTCCGTTTTCTTATTTCAATAATGGTAATAAGACCTACTGCTCCATTTGTCTCGCCAAAAAACTGGCTGCCGTTTCTACCGCTTTATGTTCTACTTCACCAAGCGCCTGTTCCTTGGAAAAGATGACCACGGCGCCGATAGGATCGCCATTTGCCACGATCGGAGCTATGGTATAGGAGCTCATATCTTCATCAATGTCATTAACAAGCTGCGCGGACTTCACGTCGTTTTCTACCACTGAGCTGCGCTGATCCATCGTTTTTTCGAGCAAATCGCTGATGGCTTTGTTCAGAAATTCTTTTTTCGAACTGCCTGAAACGGCAATATACGCGTCACGGTCGCAAATCAAAACGGAATGGCCGAGACTGTCATACAAAGCATCTGCATATTCCTTCGCAAAATCGCCAAGCTCACTGATAGGAGAATATTTTTTCAATATAACTTCTCCGTCGCGGTCAACGAATATTTCAAGCGGGTCTCCTTCCCTGATTCGCAGTGTTCTCCGAATTTCTTTAGGAATGACGACCCGTCCTAGATCATCAATACGACGTACGATACCTGTAGCTTTCATCTCTCTGGTGCCTCTCTTTCATGTGATGATATTTAAGGGAAAGTACTAAAGCTCTTTACTTTATGTAGCTTCCGCCACTCGCTTGAAATTAGTATCCGTCACATCAAATGTAATATACACCAGAGAGTAACAATTTTTATGAGGACGCGATTGTTTCTTTCTTCACATCCTGAAGGCCTTTCAGCATGCCGAGCACGGTCTCCAGCCACTCTTCCGTTTTGCGGCCTTTCGTCTGTACTGAGATTTTCAGCTTTTTCCCTTCCATTCCCAGTCCGATCTGCCGGCCGTATTTATTGCCGAGTTCGAACAATTTCTGGCCGTCAATCTGTGCGCTGGCCTCTTCAGAAATGGTAAATCTGATCGCGTCTTTATCCTGCTTGATGAGTTCGACGCGTTCATATTTTCCGTATACCTTCATCTCAGTAACCGTAAACAGCCATTCAACCTCTTTAGGGTAGCTGCCGAACCTGTCAATGATTTCATCTTGAAGCTCATTTTTCTCCTCAATTGTGGCGATCGACCTGAACCGTTTGTACATGTCGATTTTTTGCTTACCGTCTTGTATATAGTTTTCAGGAATATACGCGTCAAGCTCGATATCGATTTCTGTCTCAAACTGTTCGCTTTTCGGAATATCGCCTTTCCGCTCTTCAATCGCTTCCTTGAGCATTTGCGAGTACAGGTCAAAACCGACTGAGTCGATAAAGCCGTGCTGCTGGGCGCCGAGAAGGTTCCCCGCTCCCCTGATCGTCAAGTCACGCATGGCGATTTTAAAGCCTGACCCCAGCTCGGTAAATTCTTTAATCGCCTGAAGCCGTTTTTCCGCCACCTCAGTGAGCACTTTGTCTCTGCGGTACGTAAAATACGCGTAAGCGACGCGGTTGGAACGGCCGACCCGTCCTCTCAGCTGATACAGCTGAGACAGCCCCATTTTGTCTCCGTCGAACACAATCAAGGTATTCACATTTGGTATATCTACGCCTGTCTCAATAATGGTCGTGCTGACAAGGACGTCTGATTCCCCTTCCAGAAAATTAAGCATGACGCTTTCCAATTCATTTTCAGTCATTTTTCCGTGGGCATATGCCACTTTCGCATCGGGAACAAGCATGGAAATTTCATCAGCCTTCCGCTCGATGTCATCCACGCGGTTGTACAAGAAATATACCTGTCCTCCGCGCGCCAGTTCTCTTTCGATGGCTTCCCGCACAAGCGCGCCGTTGTATTCCACGACATATGTCTGAACAGGGAAACGGTTTTCCGGCGGCGTTTCAATAACAGATAAGTCCCGCACACCGAGCATGGACATATGAAGCGTACGCGGTATCGGCGTCGCTGTAAGAGTCAGCACATCGACATTGGCTTTGATCTGTTTGATTTTTTCCTTATGCGTTACGCCAAAGCGCTGCTCTTCATCAATGATGAGCAAGCCGAGATCTTTATAGACGACGTCTTTAGATAAGAGCCTGTGGGTTCCGATTACGATGTCTACCGTTCCGTTTTTCAGGCCTTTAATCGTTTCATTGGATTCTTTTCTCGTTCTGAATCGGCTGAGAAGACCGATGTTAATCGGATAGTCCTGAAAACGCTCCATAATGGTTTCATAATGCTGCTGCGCGAGTATTGTCGTCGGCACAAGAAGCGCGACCTGCTTTCCGTCGGCGATCGCTTTAAAGGCCGCTCGGATGGCTACCTCCGTCTTCCCGTAACCGACATCACCGCAAAGCAAACGGTCCATCGGACGCTCTCTTTCCATGTCCTTTTTAATCTCCTGAATGGAACGGAGCTGGTCCTCTGTTTCCTGATAAGGGAAAGCAGATTCGAACTGCCGCTGCATTTCATGATCCGGCGAGAACGCATAGCCTTTGCTTGCTTCCCGTTCCGCATAAAGCTTAATCAGATCATCGGCAATATCCTGAACGGAGTTTTCAACTTTTTTCTTCACCCGTTTCCATTCACTGCCGCCCAGTTTATAAAGCTTCGGTTCTTTACCTTCAGAGCCGACGTACTTCTGCACCTGGTCGATTTGTTCTACAGGGACGTACAGCTTATCGCTGCCCTGATAATGAATGTTGAGGTAATCTTTATGAATGCCTTTGATTTCTAGTGTTTCGATCCCCAAATACTTACCGATCCCGTGGTTGACGTGGACGACATAGTCACCGACCTGAAGCTCGGAATAGCTTTTGATCCGTTCGGCATTTGTCAGCTTCTGCTTTCTCGACTTTTTCTTAATTCGGTTTTTGAACAGCTCTTCCTCCGTAATGACGGCCAGCTTCATCAGCGGCAGTTCAAAACCGGATTGCAGCTCGCCTTCCATGACATAGACCTGTCCTTGCACAAGCGCTTTGGAGCTTTCCGTTTTTGCGGCTTCAATTTCGTAATCAGCCAGCACGGATGCCAATCTGTCGGTTCTGTCCTTATTTGCGCCTAAAAAGACGACGGTGAAGTTTGATTTCTTAAAGCGCTCCATTTCACCTGCGAGCACATTCATCTGCCCGTGAAAACTCTGCATCTGCCTGCTTGTCACATTCACGATATTCTGAGGGCTTGTATGCTGGACATGACGCAAAAATAATGAATAATAAATAGCCGGGCGCCGCTTTTCGCTCATAAGCTCCTGAAAGCTGAAGGATAAATGAATGTCGTGCAGAATTTTCCCTTCCTCGAGCAGACTTGTCGTAAATTCGGCCTCTTCTTTTTGCAGCTGATCCTCCATTTCATGAATGCGGCTGACCTCGTCTAACAGTAACAACGTGTCTGCCGGTGTATAATCTAGCAAACTAGCAGGCTTTTCGTAAAAGTACGAGAGATACTTCACAAGTTCCTGATCAGTCTGTCCCGTTGATAACCGTTCTTTATCATGTGAGATATTGATATGAAGCATTTCCTTTTGTTTGTCCTGCTTCAGCTTTTTCAGACTGTCGGCAAGCCCTTTATCGAGCCTTTCCATCGCACGGGCTTTTTCTTCCGCCCTGATGATCAATTCCTTCGCCGGTCCGATCGCCACATGTTTGAGCGTCTCAATTGATCTCTGGTCATCAGAATTGAAGCTTCTGATGGAATCGACCTCCGTATCAAACAGTTCAATTCGCACCGGATGCTCCGACGTCAGCGGATAAATGTCGATAATTCCGCCGCGAATACTGAATTCACCGGGTGCAGAAACCATATCGGAACGCTCATACCCCACCTCTACAAGGCGCGCGGACAGCTGATCCGGTTCTATTTCGTCTCCGAGTGAAATGACGAGCTGGCTGCTTTTCCACAGCTCCTTCGGCGGAAGCATTCTTCTCACTGCCGCAACGGGCGCCACAACGACCGGCGCTTCTCCGTTTGTTAATCTATTAATGACATCAAGCCGCTGAGCGCGCAGTTCAGGGCTCGCTACCGCAATTTCTGAAGAAATCAATTCATTCACGGGGTATAAAAAAACAGATTGATCCCCGAGAAGCGCCGTCAGATCTTCCGTCACTTTTTGGGCCTGATATAAATTATGGGTGATAAAGAAAATCGGCCTTTTCGTTTCCTGTGCAAGGGCAGAGGTAAAAACAGAACGCGCGGAACCTGACAGACCCGCAAGCAGCTGTTCCTTCAGCCCCTCATGTAAACCGTTGACAATGGATTTAAAATCATCGCTTTCTTTAATAAAGGTTTGAATGTTGTCCATATGGGCCCTCCTCTCTATTTTCTGCAAGAACAGAAAAACGCTTTGGTCTAGAATCTACACCAAAGCTTCTTATTGAATAAATGTGTTGTGTTCATGGTAGTGCGGATTGCGTTCCAGCGCCTCTTGGCAGTCTTCACAAATTGTAAGAACATGGACATCTCCATTGTCTTTATATGAAATCATATCGTTTCTTTCCTCATTTGTTAAGTGCTGAAATCCAAGTGACTGTGTCGGCACCGTCGAATATTCCAGGCTCCCTACCTTAAAGCCGCAGTGGCGGCAGAAATAATGCAAAGCCATACGTTGGACCTCCTGATGTGAAAAAATCATTTTTCCCTAGTATGGTCTCCCATTATTTATCTTATACATTTGCATTAAATTCGTTCATGACTTCTAAAAATGGTTTCGTTAAGGAAGCTTCGCAGGCTTTTACGGTTTTTGAGACGGCATCATTGATATTCGGCAATTCTTCCTTCGTAAAAGCTCCCAGTACATAGTCAACGACTTTCATTCCGCCAGCGGGGCGGCCGATTCCGATTCTGACCCGGTCAAATTCGGGGGTTCCGAGGTGCTGTATAAGCGATTTAATTCCGTTATGTCCGCCTGCGCTCCCCTTCGTCCGGAGCCTGATTTTTCCCGTCGGAAGATCAAGGTCATCGTATATGACTTTCAGATCTTCATGATCGGCATCATAATAATCCAGTAGCGGCCGCAAACATTCCCCTGATAAATTCATATATGTAAGCGGTTTAACAAGTAGAACTTTTTTTCCGGAAACAAACCCCATTCCGTAAAGTCCGTTGAATTTCGTTTTATTCAGTTCAATATTCCATTCTTTAGAAAGCTCGTCAATGGCCATAAAGCCGACATTATGTCTCGTGTTCTCGTAGGTTTTCCCGGGGTTACCGAGACCGGCAATCACAAGCATCGTAAATCCTCCCTCAACATCGCTGTAATTCTTCTCATTCTAGCACAAAAGACGTAACCTCGGGCGGGTTACGTCTTAAAGCGCTTATTGATTTTCTCCTTCGGGCTCTTCCCCAGGAGACGGTTCTGCATCTTCTTCGAATGCTTCCTGCTTAGGAGGAAGGATGGAAGCCACGACTTCTTCCGGGTCGTTTGTAAATGTATAATTGCCGTCAGCAGTCAGATCTGCGATGGTCAGCACATCATTCATCTCAAGTCCTGAAATATCAACATTGATTGTCTGAGGGATGTCCTTCGGTCTGGCCTTAATCGAAAGCTCATGCAGCGGCTGCTGGATGACGCCTCCGTCTTTGACTCCCTTCGCCTCTCCCGTCAGCTGAATCGGCACCTCGGCCTCCAGCTCCTCACTCATATTCACGACTTGAAAATCGGCGTGCGTCAATTCGTTTTTGAGCGGGTCTGTCTGAAGATCAGTCACCATAACCGATTGCTGATTTCCGTTGACATCAATTGTGATAATCGTGTTTTTTCCTTCGTCCCGCAATGTTTTAAGCAATTCGACACTGTCTAAAGAGACAGGCGTATTCGTTGTTTCTTTACCGTATATAATCCCTGGAACATGTCCTGAATGACGGATTTTCCGAAGCGTCGAACGTTTAAAATCTGTTCTTTCATTTGCTTTTAAAGTTGCCATATTCAGCACCATCCTAATTATCGTTTTATCGTCCTATTAGAACAATACCCACAATAACTGGGATTTAAACCTTAAAGTTTCGGTTTAGCTGAATAAATAGCTGACAGATTGTTTCTCGTGAACGCGGATAATCGCTTCAGCCAGAAGCGGTCCGACAGAAAGCTGCTTAAAGCGGTCGATTTTTTTCTCATCAGGAAGCTTAATGCTGTTCGTTACGACAAGCTCCTTGATTTTAGAGTTATTGATCCGCTCAACGGCAGGGCCTGACAGTACAGGGTGCGTACAGCATGCATACACTTCTGCAGCTCCGTTTTCAACCAGCGCGTTAGCGGCAAGTGTGATTGTGCCGGCCGTATCAATAATATCATCGATCAGAATCGCTGTTTTACCTTCCACGTTACCGACGATGTTCATCACTTCTACCTCATTCGGTCTAGGACGGCGTTTGTCGATAATCGCGATCGGCGCTTTCAGACGGTCCGCAAGTTTGCGGGCGCGCGTCACACCGCCGTGGTCAGGAGAAACAATGACGATATCTTTCAAGTCTTTACCTTCAAAGTAATGGCCTAAAATCGGAACACCCATTAAGTGGTCAATCGGAATATCAAAGAAACCTTGAATTTGCGGCGCGTGTAAATCAAGCGCGATCACGCGTGTCGCACCCGCTGTTTCAAGCAGGTTTGCAAAAAGTTTTGCCGTAATCGGTTCACGTGATCTTGCTTTTCTGTCCTGGCGCGCATAACCGTAGTACGGAATCACAATGTTGATTGTTTTCGCGGAAGCGCGCTTTAAAGCGTCAACCATAATCAGCAATTCCATAATGTGCTCATTAACCGGCGCACTTGTAGACTGAATGATATAGCAATCACAGCCGCGAATACTTTCTTCTATGTTGATCTGGACCTCTCCGTCACTGAATCTTGTAACAGAGCACTTTCCTAATTGAACCCCTACATTATCCGCGATTTCTTTTGCAAGTTCTGGATTTGAATTCAAAGAAAAAATCTTTAAATTCTTATCTCCGTATTCGTTAGACATGGTAAACCTCCGATTTTAGGATTATTTTTTATGAATGTTTTTCACATAATCTTCTTTATTTACTTGTCTTGCTCTGGCAATGGCAAGCGCTTCGCCCGGCACATCTTCAGTTACGGTTGAACCCGCAGCGACGTACGCGCCTTCTCCCACTGTAACAGGAGCGACCAGATTGGAGTTGCAGCCTATAAAGGCGCCGTCTTCAATTTTGGTTAAATACTTTTTCTTCCCATCATAATTGACCGTGATGGAGCCGCAGCCCAGATTCACATCCGTGCCCACTTCGGCATCACCGATATAGCTTAAATGAGATGCTTTGCTTCGGTCGCCGAATTGTGTTTTCTTGATTTCAACAAAGTTTCCGATCTTCACTTCATTGCCGATTGCGGAATCGGGTCTGATGTGAGCAAAAGGACCGATATTTACATCATTCCCAACTTTGCTGCGATTGACAACGGATTGTTTAATCACAGTGCGGCTGCCGATTGAGCTGTCCTCTATCTCAGTGTGAGGGCCGATGACACATTCATCGCCGATTTCAGCTTGTCCCTTTAACACAGTTCCGGGATAAATAACTGTATCTTGTCCGATACGTGCGTCAGGTGAGATGTACGTATTCATCGGATCGATTAAAGTGACTCCGTTCTGCATATGCCGTTTGTTAATACGCTCTTTCATATACATTTCAGCCTGAGAAAGAGCGACTCTATCATTCACTCCGAGCGTCTCTTGGAAGTTACCAGTCTGGTAAGCGGCAACAGTTTCGCCTTCGTCTTTGAGGATTTCGATCACATCCGGCAGATAATACTCGCCTTGGGCATTTTCATTCGAAACCTGTTCGATGACACGAAAAAGAGCCTCGTTATCAAAACAGTACGTTCCCGTGTTAATTTCTTTCACAAGACGTTCTTGCTCCGAAGCATCCTTGTGCTCCACGATTTTTTGAACGGCGCCGTCTTCACTGCGGATGATTCTTCCGTATCCGGCGGGATCGTCGGCAACGGCCGTTAACACCGTGGCTTTTGCACCTTTGTCTGTATGTTCATTCAGCATGGCTTCCATCGTCTCCGCCGTCAGAAGCGGTGTATCGCCGCAAATAACGATCGTGACACCCTTTTCTCCGTGAAGAAATGGTTTCGCCTGTTTGACCGCATGAGCCGTACCGAGCTGTTCTGCTTGGAGAGCGTAATCGCTTTTCTGTCCGAGCTGCTTCTTCACATCTTCGGCGCCGTGTCCTACGATGGTGACAAGCTTCGCTAAAGATAATTTCAGAGCTTCGTCTGCGACGTGCTCTACCATAGGCTTTCCGCATACCGGATGAAGGACCTTGTAAAGCTTCGATTTCATTCTCGTTCCTTTTCCGGCAGCTAAAATCACTGCAAACCGCTTATCCATTTAATGGCCTCCAATATCCCTTTTATCCATAGAAAAATATATCCTAAATAGCTGTTGATTTCAAGAAGACATCAAAAAGTGCAAGAATTTTCTATGTAATCGCTTTATTACTGAAAAATCAGATTTAAAAAAGGACTGCCGGAAAAGGCCTTGTGTCAGCCTTTATCAGCAGTCCTTACATTTTGTTATGTTTAAGAAGCCCCGGCTTCTTCATATTCTAATGCTTCAGAGTCACCCAAACGATGATACTCATTTAAAACAGCATCCTGGATCTTGCCCCGCGTGCTGGAATTAATAGGATGAGCAATATCGCGGAATTCTCCATCAGGGGTGCGTTTACTCGGCATCGCAACGAAAAGACCATTGTTTCCATCAATCACACGAATATCATGTACGACAAATTCGTGATCCAGCGTGATGGATGCAATCGCTCTCATGCGACCATCGGTATTCACGCGGCGTAATCTTACGTCAGTAACTTCCACAGTAGTTCACCACCTTTTCCCTATATAAAAGCATTAGTCTAACAATTCCACGATTCTTTTTAAATTCCTGCACGTTTCAAAAAGTTTTTTTGAAAATATAGGATATACATACACAATTAGGTGATAAACCATATTTGGGGATCATATACTGCATAAAAAAAGTGATCCCGGAGACCGGAACCACTTTTCTGAGATTTAAGATTTCACCAGCGCAATGACTTCAATTTCCACGAGAGCGTCTTTCGGCAGTCTCGCCACTTCCACACAAGACCTTGCCGGCTTATGTACATCAAAGTATTGTCCGTACACTTCATTCACTTCCGCAAACTGCTCCATATCAGCAATAAACACCGTTGCTTTTACAACCGTCTCGAGCGAAGCGCCCGCTTCTTTCAGCACAGCTTTTAAATTGCTGAACACCTGATGCGTTTGTTCTGTGATATCACCGTTTACCATTTCTCCTTCAGCAGTAAGAGGAATCTGGCCTGAGCTGTAAAACATGTTGTTTACGATGATTCCCTGTGAATATGGCCCGATCGCTGCCGGCGCGTGTTTTGTATGGATTGCTTTTGTCATTTTTCTGTCTCCCCATTCTTTAAATGCTGTTCTTTAAAAAATCGCAGAAAATTGCCGTTTTGAATCTCAATCGTTTTGTCTTTCATATTGATGGTTGAAAGCGTGAGCAGTGACATGTATTCATCGACAAGCCGTTCATTCACTCCCTCGGCTTCAACCAAGACGCCTATTCCCGCGACGTTTGCATTAAACTCATCAAGTAGGCTGATCATGCCGTTAATGGTGCCGCCGGCTTTCATAAAGTCGTCAATAATCAAAACGTTCGAACCCGTAGCCAAACTTCTTTTCGCAAGCGACATCGTTTGAATGCGGTTAGATGACCCTGATACATAATTGATGCTCACCGTGGAGCCTTCCGTCACTTTGTTGTCCTTTCGCACGATGACAACCGGAACGTTCAGATAACTGGCCGCTGCGTAAGCAAGAGGGATTCCTTTTGTCGCAACGGTCATCACCACATCAATCTCCCGCTCCGCAAAAACGGAAGCAAAAAGCCTGCCTACATGAGAGAGGACAGATGGTTTTCCTAAGATATCCGTTAAATATACATAACCGCCCGGAAGGATACGCTCAGGATTTACTAAAGACTGTCCCAGCTCCTGTATAAACGCTTCTGCTTCAGCCTGTTTCACTTTCGGAATGTATTTGACGCCTCCGGCAGCTCCCGGCACTGTAAGCAGCGTCCCAATGCCTTGCTGTTCAAAGGTCTGTTTAATAATCGTTAAATCTTCACTGATTGATGACTTTGCTGATTGATACCGTTCTGAGAAAAATGTTAACGGTATTAATTCATGCGGATGGGTTAACAAATAATTTGTTAAGTCCACCAATCTGCCGCTGCGACGAAACTTCATGAACTTACCCCCAAAATCCGAATAATTTAAAAATAATATAACTTAATATACGGATTTAATCAAGAGCATTCTGTTCGCCGATCATCCGCACCGCGTACACTTGATCACAGAAACCTCTTAACCCGTTATAAATCCGCTGCACCTTCGATTCGTATTGAACCAAACCGAATACAGTCGGTCCGCTTCCGCTCATTAACACCGCATCAGCGCCGAAGCGTTTCATTTGATTTTTAATCATCGCCACCTCGGGATGGAGGCTGAGCGTAACCGACTCCAATACGTTTCCTAATTGTCCGCATACCTTTTGGAAGCTTTTTTCTTCAATCGCGTCAATCATCGCCTGCACATCAGGATGCCGAACCTGCTGTAAGTTCAGCCGGCGGTACACTTCGGCAGTCGATACCCCGATCGTCGGTTTGGCGAGCACGACCCAGCAATGAGGCGGAGCACTAATGTGCCTGATCTTCTCACCGCGTCCGGTTGCCAAGGCAGTGCCTCCGTATACACAGAAGGACACGTCTGAACCGATTTCAGCTCCAAGCTCCGCGAGCTCTTCGACAGAAAGCTTTAAATCCCAAAGCCTGTTCAGCCCTCTGAGCGTGGCTGCCGCATCGCTGCTTCCGCCGGCAAGGCCTGCCGCAACAGGGATCACTTTTGTAATCATAATGGAAACGCCTTTTTTGACTTGAAACCGTTCTTTAAGCAGTTTGGCTGCCTGATAAGCCAGATTCCTTTGATCATCCGGAACAAAGCGATTATGCGACGCCACTCTGATAACGTTTTCGGGCAGTTCTGTCAGTTCAATCCGATCTGCCAAATCAATTGTCGTCATGATCATCTCCACTTCGTGATAACCATCCGGGCGTTTACTCGTCACATCGAGGGACAGATTGATTTTGGCCGGCGCTTTTTCTAAAATACGCATAGCTTTCACCTACTTCTCCATCTAAACATAAGTATGAACATTGTATCACATTTGGAGACCCGGAGGTACTTATCCGAAATTGACGCCGGTTTTGACAGCCGATAGAAAAAACCGGGGAACGGATTGTCCCCCGGGCCACTGCATTATCGGTTATTTTGGTTCTGAGCCGCCATCTGCTGTTCGGCAATCTCAATCGCGCGCTTTACCATATTCCCGGCGTCACGCGCCCGAATGCCTCCCCAGCCCTCGTTTTTCACCGTATCGTAAAAACCAAGGTCCTTCGCCAGCTCATATTTGAACTCATCTGACATAACTCCACGACGTCTGCCCAAACGAAACAACCCCTTTTATAGAATTGATCACCATTCGTGCACGCCACGATAAAACATGTGACACTTATAGCTTCCGTTTAATCGGCTGAAACTTTCGAGGGAATAATTAGAAGAGCTTTAGAAGGCAAAACAAAAAGCAGTAAACAAAAGGTTCACTGCCCATTAAAATGCTACTGAGCTTGCCGCATCGTCATTGAATGTCAATTCAACAGTCTCAGTCAGAATATCAGCATAACTGTATGAAACTCTTTCAAACGAATTCTCGTCTTGATCTAGTTGTATCACAAAAACAGAAGGGTACGTCTCAGCTAAAATGCCCGAACGCTCAATCGTTTTTCGGCGGCCGCCGTTTGCTTTTAACGTAAGCCGTTTACCTAAATTCCCATCAAGCGATCTTTTTATATCGGACAACGTCTTCGCCATTGCATCCACCTCACTACATTTATTGTACAACAAGAGCCCAATTTTGTCAAATAAAATTTAAATTATATCAACGTTAATAAGTCATTGTCAACAAAATTATTTTGACAAAATTCTATTGATTTCTGCGTTATTTTTCACAAGTTCCGGAAATTTATGTATCAATATGTAAAATAATTAACCCGCATAGCGAAATATATGCGGGTTTTATCACTCATCCATTTGATTTATACGGCATACCGACACGCAGCACACCCTTCGTTTCAATTCCTCCCAGCCCTTTCTCTCTCGTCAGCGTATTTCTCAGGACATCCCATACATTGATCCGCTCCATAAACGGGGTGAAGCTGATTTTCGCGACAATATATACCGGGTCAAGCGCATGGATATTGACGCGTGACGGCGAACTTGCAAAATTCGCGCCTGCCCTGATTAAAGACTCGAAATGAGATTGGCACGCCCCCGCGAATATGACCAGCTGATCCAAATGAGGTACTTTACGCCTCGCTCTTTGAACGGTTTCGACAAAGTGTTTGGAATGCCTGTAGGCGCTTAAATCGTTCACGCCTCCCTTATGCTTGGAATATGCATCATGGCCGGTGATGACTAAAATATCCGGCCTGTATTTATCAAGCAGCTCGTCAATTGATGCCGGCATTTTTTTCTCATGGCAATGAATTCCGTATACCGGCACACCGATTTTTTCATAAAAGTTCAGGCACTTTTTCAAATAGGCCTCATCGCCGTCCAGATGCAATACCTTTCCGGGCATATGAAAGTAGTGCTCCTGATGCTGATATTGATTTGTCGCATAATATTCCTGTTTTTCCCGAAGCAGCTTATAATCCTGGCGGAGCAGCTCGAGAGATTCATTCATCCTGCTTTCATCTCTTTTCTTTCTCATGGCCTGTTCGTCTTTTCTGACAGGCTCCAAATCAGAAAAATCAGCATCCGCAATCAATCTGACTTCGTCACCATGCAGGATGGCAATTGAATTTCCGTTGCTTGTTTGCTCTATACCGATAATGCGAAATAAAACATCCATTTGATAGGATTTCCTGGCTACCATATCTCCTATTTGAAATTGCACGTTACCCACTCCACAAATAGACTAAGCCTCATCATGAAAGAAGTCTTGGCAAATACACCTCTTTCCGCTGCGGCGCTTGATGTTTCAAGCTTTTCTTGCAGTTGAATGAATAAGGTTCTCCTCTAGCCTATGTAGCGGCAGTCCAAGTGGTGACGCAAAACAAAAAGCCCTCTTAGAAAAGGGCTTTATGCAATCCGTTGGACAGGAGCGCGAATTCTTCTATGGACAGGGATTCACCGCGCCGCTTTCCGTCAATATTCGTTTCTTGAAGAACTTCTTCAATTTGAGCTTTTTTCTCTTTTCCGCCCGGAAGATTGTTCACAAGGTTGTTAAGCAAGGTTTTCCGGCGCTGTGCGAAGCTTGCTTTAATCAGCTGGAAGAAAAACGGTTCATTATCGACGTCAACCGCCGGGCCGTCACGAAGCAAGAGACGGATGACGGCAGAATCAACATTAGGCTGAGGCACAAACACCGTTTTCGGGACGGTCATGACGGTTTTGGCCTCCGTATAGAATTGAACCGCAATGGAAAGCGATCCGTACTCCTTAGAAGAAGGATCAGCGGCCATCCGCTCAGCGACCTCTTTTTGCAGCATCACGACAATCCCTTTTAACGGAAGATGTTCTTCCAAGAGCTTCATGATGATCGGCGTCGTCACATAATATGGGAGATTCGCCGTCACCATAATTTCATCACAATCCTGAAAATGCTCTTCAATGACGGATTTGACGTCTGCTTTCAGCACATCTTGATGAATGATCGTTACATTGTCATATGGAGACAGCGTATCATTGAGAATGGGCAGGAGGCGCTGATCAATTTCAAACGCGACGACCTTTTTCGCCCGTTTGGCAAGCTGCTCTGTCAGCGCGCCGATTCCGGGCCCGATTTCAATGACTCCGGTCCGATCCGTAATTTCCGCATGGTCCACAATTCTGTCCAATATATTTGTATCAATTAAGAAATTCTGTCCCAGACTCTTTTTAAAAGAGAAACCGTACTTTTTCAGAATTTCCTTCGTTCTGATAGGTGTCGCGATATCTTTATTGTTCATCCTGTTCCTCCTGCCTCATAGCATCGAGCGCATCAATAAAATCACTTCTTTTGATTTGAAACATTTGCAGCCGTTTTTGAAGCTGCTTGCCGTTTGTATAGCCGATCTTCAGCAGGTCGCCCAATCGTTCGCGGCGTCTTTTGGCAGCCGGTCCGCCGATCAGACCGGCCTGTATGACATCTTCAGCTGAAATCTCACTCGGCTTTGCCTCCATCTCTTCATGCACATTTTCCAGACATGCTCTGATGCTTTCAATGGATGCGTGCTCAACGCCAATGCCGCGCTTGTTTTTCGGTTTGGCAAGATGTTTGGGCAGAAATGCGTGTTTACAGCCGGGTACTGCTTCAGAAATGGTTTTCCGGATCTTTTCCCCCGGAAAATCCGGGTCCGTCAGCACGATGACCCCTCTCGTTTCCTGCGCCAGCCGAATCTGTCTGATGACTTCGTCTCCGATTGCGGAACCGTTTGTCTCGATCGTATCCGCATCAACGGCAAGTTTTATGCGCGCAGTGTCATCGCGTCCCTCGACTACAATAATTTCTTTAATTTTCATTACTTCCTCCAAAAAAACTTTTTATATCCAAAACGAAACCTTTGCTTACATGTCACGTCTAATATACTGAAAATACACTTTACCTATTATAACGAAAAAAACAGAGGGCGCAAAACCCTCTGAGTGAATCGGAATTAATTTAAGATTTTTATTTTGACCTGTTTCTTTCCCCAGCGGTAAGCCGAAGATTTTTCAGGGAAAAAGACATCAATCCGTCTTCCTTTAATGGCTGAGCCTGTATCAGCGGCCACGGCATCCCCGTATCCGTCTACGTGGACTCTTGTGCCGAGCGGAATGACGCTTGGGTCTACCGCAATGACTTTAGCATTCGGATTGCTTGTCAGGTTAACGCCTGTAGCCGTATGGCCGGAACAGCCGCTGCAGCTTGCGGTATAAGCCGTGGAAGACACGGTAATCACTTTACCGGAAGATCCGGTTTCGCCAGAAGATGCCTTCACAGGTGCACTGAGCTGCTCAATCTTGGGACTGTGCCGCTTTGTGCCGACCGCAATGATTTGATCTTTGCTTTTTTCAGATGTTTCTTCTTTAACAAGCTTTCTTGAAACTTCTTTTCCATTTTCTTTGACAACATGAAAATGCTTTTTAAGTTTGCCTTCTTTTCCTTTTTGAACGATCTTTTCTTTCCCGCTGTCGAGAGACGCATCTTCTTTTTCTTTCACTTGATACGCTATTTTTTCCTCAACTACATCGGTGACTTTTTCGATACGAGTGATTTGTATGCCGGCCTGATTTTTTGTGAGCTTTTCGTGTAATGCCGGTTTTACTTTATCTTCGTCTTTCATGTCCATCTTATGCTGCGTTAAAAAGTCAGCGACCGTAGTCGAAGTCGTCCATATTTTCTTTTTCTTTCCCGCATCATTTACAGTGACCTGAAAAGCCGGGTCGACCGTGACTTTCATGCCGTTTGTCACTTTCGTATCTGCTGCTGGATCTATTTTATCGTGCTGATTCACAGGTGTATGCTGTTCGTTCAGAAATGCGCCGACTGTTTTTGCCGTTGACCATAAAGTCTTTTCTTCTCCGCCTCTTGTCACACGGATCTGCTTTGCAGCTTCATACACGACATTCATGTTGTCTGCCAATGCTGTCTGCTTAGACGGGGTAATCCGGTCTTCATTTCTCGTCTCTATATGTAAATCTTCCAGAAGTTCCCCAACCGTTTTTGCATGAGTGCGTATTTGCTTTTTCTTGCCGTTGATAGAAACAGAAACTGATTGTTTTGAGAGCTCATGTGCCCCGTATGCAGTCCCGGTTCCGCCCAGCAGAATAATAGCTGCAATAAGAATAACCTTGCTTTTACCAAGCTTTACGGAAAACAGTTTTTTCATTTTTTGTGTGATGAAAAACGCCTCCTTCTCCTCGGAGAGATTATATAGAGTATCTAAAATGCTGTCAACCCTCCCATCTCGAAGATGAAAAACCTTCAGCGTATCCCTCATTATGCAAAAACAAAGCAAAAAAAGGAAGAGAGACATATCGACAACCTATCTTATGAGGAGAAGGAAGCTTGTAGAACCGTTTTACATATCCACTGAATCGGACAAGCCTTTACACGTTACGACAGCGCATTCTGTCAGTTCATGCGGAAAAGTCTTTTTGCGTTTTCGGTTGTAATTGAGGCAATTTCTTCATATGTCAGCCCTTTTAATTCAGCGAGCTGTTCAGCAACATATTTTACGTAGCTTGGCTCATTTCGTTTACCGCGGAAAGGATGCGGTGTCAGGAAAGGACAGTCCGTTTCAATCAGCAAACGGTCATTCGGAATTTCCTTTGCTACTTCTTTTGGTTTCTTCGCATTTTTGAAGGTAACCGGTCCGCCGAATGAAATATAAAAATTCATATCCATACACTGCCGCGCAACCTCCGCGCTCCCCGTAAAGCAGTGCATAATGCCGCCGACTTCTTCCGCCCCCTCTTCTTTCAAAATCGTGACAACATCTTCCGTTGCATCACGATTATGAATGATAATTGGAAGGTTCACTTCTTTGGCGAGAGCGATTTGTTTCCGGAATACTTCTTTCTGAACGTCTTTTGGTGATTTATCCCAGTGGTAATCAAGGCCCATCTCTCCGATTGCCACGACTTTTTCGTGAGAGGACAATTCCTTAATCCATGATAAATCTTCCTCTGTCATGTCAATTGCATCTACCGGATGCCAGCCGATCGCAGCGTATATAAAGTCATATTCCTCAATCAGCTCCATCGCACGCGTGATAGTGGGTTTGTCGAATCCGACAACGACGATTCGTTCAACTTTTTCAGCCTTTGCACGCGCAATGACTTCCTCTAAGTCTGTGTCAAATTGCTCGGCATTTAAGTGCGCATGTGTATCAAAAAGCATCATAAAAACTCCTTTCTTGTTGAAAAACAAAAGGTGTTCGACGGAATGTTACACGTGAAACACCTTTTGCATCTATTTATTTAATTCGAGTGCCTTTCGGTAATGACTGGTCGACAGCTACAACTTTGAGAACGCCGTCCGATTCTCCTGCCAGTATCATTCCTTGAGAAAGCTCGCCTCTCAGTTTTACCGGTTTTAGATTCGTTACACAAATGATCTTCATTCCCACAAGCTGATCCGGTGTATAATGCTTCGCGATACCTGATACAACTTGGCGCTGTTCAAAGCCCAGATCAATTTGCAATTTCAACAGCCGATCTGCTTTTTTCACCGGCTCTGCGGACAAGACTTCTGCGACGCGAAGTTCTGTATCCATAAATTGATCAAACGTAATTTCAGGAAGACGCTCTGCCTCTTGCGGCTCTTCCGCCTTTTCTTCTTTAGCAGGAGCAGTTCCTTGCATTTTTTGCTTGATGTAAGCTACTTCTTCTTCAGCTTCAAGACGAGGGAAAAGCGGTTCCCCTTTTTTCACTTTCGTGTTCTTCAATTGGCCGAATGTCTGAATGCTGTCCCATGCTTTAAGAGACTGATCCTCAACTCCTAGCTGGGCAAACATTTTTTCAGGCGTTTGTGTCAAGAAAGGCTGGAGCAATACGGCTGAGATACGTAATGATTCAGCTAAATGATACATGACAGAACGTAATTCTTTTTCTTTTTCCTGATCTTTAGCAAGCACCCACGGAGCAGTTTCATCAATATATTTGTTCGTACGGCTGATTAATTGCCATAGCGTTGATAAAGCGACTGAAAACTCCATGTTTTCCATTGCCTTTTCATAAGCTTTAACCGTTTCACCGGCTACAGAAGAAAGCTCCGAATCAAAATCTGTCACATTTCCTTCATATGAACCAATCTCACTGTCAAAATATTTTTGGATCATTGCGACTGTACGATTCAGAAGGTTTCCTAAGTCGTTCGCCAAGTCATAATTAATCCGTTCTACGAAACCTTCCGGCGTAAAGACACCGTCTGAACCGAACGGTACTTCGCGAAGCAGGTAATAGCGAAGTTCATCCAAGCCGTAGCGTTCAATTAACGTTACCGGATCAACGACATTTCCTTTTGATTTCGACATTTTTCCGTCTTTCATCAATAACCAGCCATGCGCGAATACTTGCTTAGGCAGCGGGAGATCAAGCGCCATCAGCATAATCGGCCAGTAAATGGTATGAAAACGGACAATTTCTTTACCGACAAGATGGACGTCAGCCGGCCAGTACTTTTTGTAAAGCTCATCATTTTCCGTATCGTAACCGAGCGCTGTAATATAGTTGAACAGTGCGTCAATCCATACATACACGACATGCTTCGGATTTCCCGGTACTTTTACGCCCCAGTCGAACGTCGTTCTGGAAACGGCCAAATCTTCAAGCCCCGGTTTAATGAAGTTGTTAATCATTTCATTTTTGCGTGATTCAGGCTGAATGAAAGAAGGATTTTCCTCATAAAACTTCAGCAGGCGGTCTGCGTATTTGCTCATGCGGAAGAAGTATGACTCCTCTTTGATTAATTCGACCGGGTGTCCGCTGTCAGGGCTTTTTCCGCCTACAACCTCACCCTTCTCATTTCGTTCCACATCCACCAGCTGTGTTTCCGTATAGAATGTTTCATCAGGGATGCTGTACCAGCCCTCATACTCATCCAGGTAAATGTCACCATTATCAAGAAGTTTTTGAAACACTTTCTCGATAATTTCTTTGTGCCGGCTTTCCGTCGTCCGGATGAAATCATCGTGAGAAATGTCGAGCTGCTTCCATAGTTTTTGGATTTCAGCAACTGCACGATCCACATAAGCTTGAGGCGTGATATTCTCTTCCTCCGCTTTCTGCTGGATTTTCTGTCCGTGCTCATCCGTTCCGGTTAAGTAGCGTACGTCAAATCCTTTTAATCTTTTGTAACGCGCCATCGCATCGCCGGCCACGGTAGTATAAGCATGGCCGATATGTAATTTTCCGCTCGGATAATATATCGGGGTTGTAATATAAAAAGTATTATTGTCTTGCGGCATGTTGCAACCTCCCATTCAGAATGTCGAAAAGCTCACGCCCAAAGGACGAGAGCGGTTTTATTTGATATACAATATTGATATTTGTCCTCTATCTATGATACCATCTTAGCCTTTAAGATCAAGGATATATACGTACTGCGCGTAAAAGAGTAAATAAAATTAAAAATTTTTATTGAAATTAAAAAAAGTCTTAACATGTCGAAATTTGTCGTATATAATCTACTAATATAAAACATCTTGGTTCGAAAGTCTTGATTTAAAAGGATTTTCAGTAGGATAATAGGTTCGAAAAAGCAGTCAAAAAGCCTGTTATTTCAGGATTTCCAAGGCTTTACTTACTATAAGAACTAATTCTTACAAACAATAGCAAACAAAAAGATTGACGATTATTGGAAACCTTGTTATGCTAGGAATGTAAGGAATTTTGTCGAATAATGACGAAGAAAAATATAAACTACAAATAATTATCTCTCGGGAGGAGACTGTTAATGAAATCTACTGGTATCGTACGTAAAGTTGATGAACTTGGACGCGTAGTTATCCCTATCGAACTTCGCCGTACACTGGGCATCGCAGAAAAAGACGCTCTTGAAATTTATGTTGATGATGAAAAAATCATCCTTAAAAAATATAAACCAAACATGACTTGCCAAGTAACTGGTGAAGTTTCTGATGATAACCTTAAACTTGCCGGCGGCAAATTGGTACTCAGCAAAGAAGGCGCTGAGCAAATCATCTCTGAAATTCAAAACCAGCTTCAAAACCAAAAATAAGCTATTTCATACAAAAACCGTTCTTGTTACGACACAAGAACGGTTTTTTTTATGATTGAATGTGATAAGCGTCATAAATCTCGCGTTTCGGCACGTCCCGATCTACCGCTGTTTGTTTTATGGCCTGTTTGGAAGAAGATCCTTCATTTATGTAATGCTCCACATGTTCTTTCTCAGAAAGCTCCGTCCACCAAGGCTTTTCCTCTTCATCCGGTTCAGCGGTTTGATTTCCTTCGACAACGAGACAGAACTCACCGCGGATTTGATCTTCATTTGCCCATTCAATCACCTCGGCGATGGTTCCTCTGATGAATTCCTCGTACTTTTTCGTTAATTCTCTCGTGACAGCGATGGTTCGATTACCCAAAACGTCATGCATTGCTGTTAATGTTTCTTTTAATCTGTGCGGCGCTTCGTAAAATATCATCGTTTCCTGCCGTTTTTTCAGGAGTTCGAGTTCTTTCTTCTTTTCTTTTTTCTGTCTGTTTAAAAATCCGTAGAAGAAAAACGGCTGCGGGGTGATGCCTGATGCGGTCAGCGCGGTTAATGCCGCATTTGCACCCGGAAGCGGAACGACATATCCGCCGATTTGGGTGAAATCTCTCACAATCTCAGCCCCCGGGTCGGAAATTGTCGGCATGCCGGCATCACTGACCAATGCCACATTCTTTCCGCTTTTCAGCCATTCAATGATTTTATGGCCGCTGCTTTCTTTATTATGTTCATGATAGCTGATGAGAGATGTGTCTATGTCATAAACATGGCACAGTTTTTTCGTCTGTCTCGTATCTTCGGCAGCTATGACATCGGCCGATTTCAGCGTCTCTACTGCACGAAAGGTCATGTCCTCCAAATTGCCGATCGGTGTAGGAACAAGGTACAGAGTTCCCATTTCAGATTTTCCGTTAAAACTCATCTGGCGTCTTAACATATACAGCCTCCTTGCTGCGTCGTTTTTCTTCTATATATTGCTCTTTTTTCTTTCGGGTCAGCTGTTTAAAACGGTATTCCGCCTGCATCGCTTCCCGTTTTGTTTCAAATGATTCCGCATGGCATAACGAAACCGGCCTCCGCGCTCTTGTGTACTTCGCGCCCTTTCCCTCATTGTGGGTTTTCAGCCGTTTTTGCAGATCATTTGTATAACCGGCATACAGACTGTTGTCATTGCACAGCAGCACATAAAAGAAATGACTATTTGTCTCCATATAAAATCGTGCGGATCTCTTTCGTATATTCATTTTGTTCATTGTATACGAACAGCGGGGGAAGAATTTTGAGATCAGGGCGGCCGCCTTTAATTCCTTCAACCAAAATGGTATTCGCTTCTTTACCTTGTTTCGGATAAATAAACTGAACCCGTTTCGGTTCTATTCGGTACGCTTTCATTAATTCAAAGATTTCCAAAAGCCTCCCCGGCCGATGAACGAGAGCCGCTTTTCCGCCTTGCTTCAGCAGTTTGCTGCTGACGGAAATCACATCTTCAAGCGTGCAAAGGATTTCGTGCCTTGCGATTCTGAGATGCTCGTTCAGGTTCTGCTCCGCTTCTTTCGGTGTTTTAAAATAAGGCGGATTGCAGGTGACAACATCATATTTATTATGTCCGAGTCTTTCCGGCATATTTTTCAGATCATCATGAATGAGACTGATCTGACCGCCCAGCCCGTTGTATTCCACGCTTCGGAGCGCCATATCATACAAGCGTTCCTGAATTTCAACGCCGGTGATATCGGCTTTTGACCTTGTGCTGAGCAAAAGCGGCACAATGCCGTTCCCCGTGCATAAATCAACGATGTTCCCCTTTTGAATCGGAACGTATGCAAACTTAGACAGCAGCACGGCATCTAATGAAAAAGCGAAAACCGTCGGACTCTGTACTATTTTCATATCCTCTGCTAATAAGTAATCCAATCTTTCATCATCACGTAATGAAACCATAATCTTATTCCTTTCGGCACTCTTTGAAAAAGGCTTCCGACATCAGCGGAAGCCTTTTCCTTATTTTTTATTTAAGAAGGACAGACAAAAAAGGCAATCTCCCTTGCGGACGCTCCCATAATGGACGTTGCAAATATGAAAGCCTTCTTGATACAGCCGGGCCAGATTGTCGTACCCTTCTCCTATATCACTCTGCTCTGCCTTCTGTGTTTTTGTTTCTTTCTGATCGGCTTTGAATTTCTCAATTTGCTCTGTCGTGTCATCAAGCCGCTTACGCAAATGCTTATTTTCAAGCTGAAGATGGTGATTCTCTTCAATCATTTCGCCGATATGCTGCTTTAAGTCACCCAGCTGACGGTACAGCGAACCGATTTGTTCCTCCAGGTTTATGACAGTATCAAATAACTCTTTTTTATCCAAGGTTCCACACCTCGTTAATCTGTGGTTTGTGCGGATACGACGCCCTCTTCCAAGAGCTCTTCCCAAGTATATTCTATCACTTTTTCACGATTCTTCAGTTCCACCTGAAGCACCCGTTCCAGAATATTAAGACCGACAACCTTTGCGGGGCCGTTTGCCGTCGTAATCATTTCGCCTAAATCCGGCAGCTGTTCTTTTGCCGTCTCATACTCATCATTTTCGTACTTCAAACAGCACATCAAACGGCCGCACAGACCGGAAATCTTCGTTGGGTTCAACGATAAATTTTGATCCTTCGCCATTTTGATGGACACCGGTTCAAAATCACCGAGGAACGTGGAGCAGCAAAGCATTCTCCCGCAGGGCCCGATACCGCCGAGCATTTTCGCCTCGTCCCTCACCCCGATTTGGCGCAATTCGATTCTCGTTTTAAAGATAGAAGCCAAGTCTTTGACCAATTCCCTGAAATCTACCCGTCCGTCTGCTGTAAAGTAAAAAATGACTTTATTGCGGTCAAATGTAAACTCAACATCAACCAGCTTCATATCTAAGCCGTGGTCAGCCACTTTTTTCTGACAGACTTCAAAAGCGGACAAGGCCTCCTGTTTGTTTTCTTCTACAATGAGAAGATCGCGTTCATCAGCAACGCGTATGACCTTTCGAAGCGGAAGCACAACATCATGCTCGTCCACTTGTTTATTTGCGATGACAACCTGCCCGTATTCGACACCTCTTACGGTTTCAACAATGACGCAGCTGTCTTGTTCTATATCAAATCCGTTCGGATCAAAATAATAAATTTTCCCCGCTTTTTTAAAGCGGACGCCTATTACGTTGTACAAGCTTATCCCTCCTGCAACGTTAACACCAAGTGCTCCATTAATCCCTGCACATTCACATTGGAATGAAGCCGTTTTTTTGCTTCTAAAACAGCGAGAATTTGGTTCGTAACGCTTTGTTGTGTAAATTGCAGCGCATGCTGTTTTATTGATTGGAATAAGTCTTGATAAATCAGTTTATCTTCATTTCCAATTTGGATGGATAATACATCACGGTATATCAATAAGAGCATATCAAGACCCATTTCTTGATGGGTTTTTTCTTTGAAAAAGGGCACCCACTGATCCTGAATGAAGAAAAAGGCATGTCCTTTCCGCTGATGTAAGACTTCATACAATTTTATCACTTTCGCTCTGGACTCTGCAAACTCATCATTTCGACTTAATTCGACTGCTTCCGCAATATTATTTGTCATATTTGCTAAGAGCCGGGCCATGTGAGGGCTCACTTCCTGTTCAATCAGCCTTTCTTCTATGGCTTTCGGCTGAAGCGGCTGAAACGGAAGAACCTGACATCTCGAAACAATGGTATCCAGTATTCGGTGGAGCTGCTCAGTAATAAGAATTGCGATGGTGTCTTGACTCGGCTCCTCTAAAAATTTCAGCAGACTGTTTGCCGCATTTGTCGTCATTTGATCCGCATGGGATATAATGTACAGCTTTTTATGCGATTCCAGTCCTGTTTTGGAAAACTCTTCCTGAAGCGATTGGATCTGAGCCTTTTTAATGGATAATCCGTCGGGCTGAACCACATGCAGGTCGGGATGGTTTCCGGATTCGATACGCTTACAGTTCCGGCATTCCCCGCAAGGCTCAGTCCCGTCTTCAAGGCAAAAAAAGCTTTTTGCGAGAAGCAGTGCGGCATCCAATTTGCCCGTACCTTTTTTGCCTTCAAACAGATATGCGTGAGAAAGCCTTTTCTTTTCAATGCTGTTATGCAAAAGCCGCATCACTCTGGGCTGCTGCCCGGTCATTTCCTTCCATGATATTGCCATTGTATCACTCTCTATGTGTAAAGGTTAATCAATAAACCTTTTATTTCTCCGATTCGATCCAGCAAATCAATTGCCGGTTTTTCCTGATCTAACATTTCTTCCGTAAGCTGAAGCAGTTTTTCATCTATTTCTTTCACAAGCCCCAGAGTCCGGCTGCTGCCGTACAGGTCAAAGCTTTTCTCCGTCTCATGCGATAATCCGCTGTCTACGGCCTCTTTTACAAAACGTTTTACCAATCCTTTGAATTTCGCTAAGTCTTTGAAGTTTCTCGACTTCGTCAGCCTTTTCCCAAACGTTTCTATATCCGTTAAGAACCTGCTCAGCTGATCAAATTTCAGCTTGCTGCTTTGGCTGTCCATTGAACTTTTAAACGTTCCGGAAAGCTCTGAAGCTTTATAAGCAGGCTGCTGCTTTTTCTCAATAAATGTACGTAAGTCAGAATTTATTTTCACGTCGTCAAATCCTTAAAATTGATGAAATTCATCGACCGGGAGGACAAAGACCGTCGCTCCGCCGACTTCCACTTCGACGGGATATGGAACGTAGGAATCCGCATTCCCGCCCATCGGGGATACCGGGGCAATCATCTGATCACGTTTACAGCCATTCTCTTTAATGAGGCTGAGCGCTTTATCGACACGGATATCTTCCACCCCGATCATAAACGTCGTATTGCCTGATTTAAGGAATCCGCCTGTTGTCGCAAGTTTCGTCACCCTGAAGTTGTGGTCGGTTAATACTTTCAAAAGCCTGTTGCTGTCCTGATCCTGCACCACTGCCACTATTAGTTTCATTCTCTAGGCCCCCTTTAGGTTGGAAAGAACATTGTCGTTACATTCATTATAGCAACTTATGAGAAACAGGTCACAACTGAATTTTTTTCAATGCTTCATTTATCACTTGAAGTGCGTCCTGAATGACGAGTTCCTTCTTTTTCGATGCGTCTATTGTATGGAATCTTTCCGGAAAACGCTGCATTACCTTTTGGTATCCTTCCCGTACTTTCGTGTGAAAGTGCAGGGCCTCAAGATCGAGACGATTCTTTTCTCTTGAATCATTCGACGTAATCCGTTTCAACCCTTCTTCCGGCTCAATAGAAAAATAGATGGTGACATCAGGCATCGTATCGCCGATTGCAAACTGGTTGATAGAAAGAACTTCATCAATCCCTAGCCCTCTCGCATAGCCTTGATAAGCCAGCGAACTGTCGATGAAACGATCGCACAGCACAATGCGCCCTTCTTTCAATGCAGGCTGCACCTTTTCGGCTAAATGCTGTCTTCTCGCCGCAGCGTAAAGCAGTGCCTCCGTTTTTGCATCCATCAGTGTATTGTTTTTATTTAAGATCACTTCTCTGATCTGTTCCGCAATATCGATGCCGCCCGGTTCTCTTGTCGCTGTCACCGGGAGCCCCTCTGCCGACAGAATCTCTTTCATTTCCTGAAGCACAGTCGTTTTCCCTGCACCTTCAGGACCTTCAAATGTTATAAATAAACCGCTCATGATTTCTCCTCTTCTATATAGACAAGTAATTGTTCCCCGTTTAATAAGCCTTGAATATGCGCGTCCATGCCGATTAAACGGGAAAGCTTTTGTACGATCTCTTCTGTTATCCGTTCTCCGTCCATGATCAGCGGAATTCCCGGCGGATAAGGAATAATGTTCCCCGCATGCAAGCGCCCGGCCGCCTTATTTATATCTGCAGGCTCTTTTGTAAACTTCCGCATCTCATTTTGCGGATATTCAAGTGTCGAAATGGACGGAAATGTCCAATTCACGGCATCCGGCAATTTATCGGGCGGTGTATTCTCCAGTTTCTGCTGTATGTTTCTTACGGTTTCCTGTTCTATCATCCGCCGGCCGCCTATCGGCAGGACGAGCAATACTTGGTACTCGTCAGCCAGCTCGGCAACAATGTCTTCACTCTCCAAAATGCGTTGTAATGAATAGCCGGAATGTCCGAGCTTTGACCGAAGAATTAATTTTAACGGGTCCGCCCGCAGCCCATATCCGGAAGGCTCGATTATTTCAATAGAAGAAATTGATGCGAACCTTCGTTTGATTTTCTCAATGTGCTCCATATGAACGGGAAGTGTCCCTTTTTCAGCAATATCCTGCACATAAGCGCGCGCCGTATCTAAAGATGCCATAATCGGGTATGACGGGCTGCTGCTTTGCAGACTGCTTATATAATAAGTTAATCGGTCTCTGTCAATTCTGGTGCTGTTCAAATGAAAGTAAGACCCCATCGTCATAGCCGGAAGCGTTTTGTGAGCCGATTGAACAACAGCATCCGCCCCCATAGCCAATGATGAAGGCGGGAAAGGCTGGCCTAACACAAAGTGAGCCCCATGAGCCTCATCCACCAGTACAGGAACGCCGTATGAATGGGCTTTTTTAACTGCCGCAGTCAAATCGGCGGCGTGTCCGTAGTAAGTCGGATTGGTCAGAACAAGTCCTTTCGCGTTCGGATATGACGCCAGCGCTTTTTCGATGACTGAAAGGGATACATGTGCCGGCACATGCATGTTTTCATCGATTTCCGGCGACAAATAAACCGGCTTGGCTCCGGCCAATGCCGCCGCATGGAAAACAGACTTGTGACAATTACGCTGGATCAGAATGGGTTCTCCCGGTTCACAAACAGCTAAAATCATCGCCAGATTGCCGGCGGTCGTTCCATTGACGAGAAAGAAACTTTCCTGAGAGCCGTAAAATCTGCTCACCAAATCCTGCGCTTCCTTAATGACCCCCGTCGGGTGATGCAAGTCATCAAGACCCGTGATCTCAGTCATATCAATAGATAAAAGAGATTGATATACAGATTTGGCTTCATCAAAAAAGACATCTCCATTGTGATGTCCCGGAACATGAAAAGAATACGTATTTCGGTGCGCATGCTTCATCAGCGCTGTATATAAAGGTGTGTCCATTTTTAAACAAATCCTTTGCCTGTCTTTCTTATTATATCGTGACTGCGAGCCAACTTAAAGCTAAGACTTTTTGCCATCTAGCCGTTATCCCGGCCGGGCCTCATATCAAGCAGCTTCTTTTTTAAATCGCCTTCCATGATAACAAGCTCCTCCTCGGCACGCCTGCGTTTCATCCTGCCTTCTTCTTGAATAGACATGATTTCTTCAAGTGTGCTGACTAAGCTTTCCTGCACTTTTTTGAGGGTCTCTGCCTCAACAAGCCCGCGCTCATTAGCTTTGGCGGTCTCGACTGTACTTGTTTTCAGAAGTTCGGCGTTTTTCAGCAGCAATTGATTTGTCGTATCCGCCGCCTTCTGCTGCACATCTGCCGCACTCCGCTGCCTCATAAGCGTCAGCGCGATAGCGACTTGATTCTTCCATAAAGGAATAGCCGTAACAATGGAGGACTGAATTTTCTCTGCCAGTGCCTGATTTGTGTTTTGAATCAGGCGGATTTGCGGCGCACTCTGAAGCGTAATCTGCCTGCTCAGCAGCAGATCATGCACCCTCTTATCCAGACGGTCGGCAAACTGGCGAAGATCATTCACTTCCTGCGCGGCCATTTGATTGTGTTCTTGTAATTCGGCTTTTCTTGCCGCTTCGGGTATCAGCTTTGTTTTCAGCTCATCTAATTTTAATTCCCCCGCTGCTATATACATATTTAAATCAGAAAAGTATTGTTTATTTTGGGCGTACAGCTGATCTAACAATTTATTGTCACTCAACAGCACATTTTTAGAATGTTCCAGCCTTCTGCTGATACGGTCAATCTGCACACTTGTCTTTTGATATTTCGAAAGCACTTCCTGCACAGAACCGGACACCCTTTTAAACAGCCGGGTGAAAAACCCTTTGTTCTTCATCTGCAGATCATCAGGGTTTACCTGGTCAAGCTTCAGCATCAGATCAACCAGTATCTGTCCCATCTCTCCTGCATCTTTTCTTTGCACATGCTCTATCATCGTGTGGGAAAATTCCAGAAGGTTCGCCTGCGCCTGTGAACCAAACAGAACAATGCTTTGCATGTTCTCAGGGTCCAGTTTTTCAGCGAGCTGAAGTGCCGCTTCTCTTTTTTCTTCCGGCAGCGTATCTGCAAGCTTTAGATGAGTCTGGTCATTTTGGGCGCCCATGCTGTCGTCGGAACGGTCTTTGGCCATTTCCTTCTTCCTTTCTTATTTTCTCAGTGAATGCTTTGCCATATCTAATTCAAAGTGCAGGTCGTCGATGTCCTCCTTCATCAGTTCATGAAGATCCTCTTCCAGCCTTCTGGAAAGCTCTGCTAGAGTCATCCTCGTCTCACTCAAGGACATTGATAAATCTTTATTTTTTCGCGGCTGTGAGGAGAGCAGAGCATACTTTTCCGTCAGTTCCACAACAGAATCAAGCGTTTGATAATAGAAACGCTCTGCCTGATAAAAACGCTTCGGCTCCTGCTTTGTGAGCAGATATATTCGTCGGGTTATCCGCAGTATCTCTGCATTCTGCTTCAGCATTTGTATACTTTTAGAGCGAAAAAGCGCCCTGCGTAATCGGATGATTTTACCCTTTGCTTCCTCAAGATTTTCCTTGATATAAGCATATTCTTTTCTTGTCAGCCGGTGTTTTTTTAAAAAGAGACGCTTCGCATTCCACAGACCGGCCGCACTGACTGCGGCTCCGCTGGCTGCCCCGTATAAAAGCGAATACAGAAAAGGCTGATGCCCTATCGTAAAGAAGGTTATCCCCGCTAATACAAAAACTGTGCTGCCGCAAAGCGTCCATTTCATATATTGAATAAACGGTTTCATACTTGATCGACTCCTATTTATTCACTTTTATCAGTATTATCTATTACATTCCATGTCTAAACAAGTTCCTCTTCTTATCGTATCAGTTCTTTTATAAAAAGTGTAAAAACTCCTCTGATTTCAGGCAAAAAAAAGACCCTTTTCAGGGTTAAGAATATAACGTCGGTGTATGAAGGCTTTTCAGTTTACGAACGAAAAATTCATAATTCGGATCAGAGGTCGGAGTGGAAACTACTTTCTTCTCACACTCTAAACATATAAATTTCGTATAAATATGGATTCCCCTGCTTTTTTTGGTTTCACACACAATACATGTTTCTTCATGGCTGGACGTTTCATTCATTTTGCCCACCTCCGTATGAATAGCCTTCCCTTAAGCTGTTGATTGTATACACAATTTGGACCTTTTTGAAGTTTGCAATTAGTATATGGGCGTTTCCGTATTTCGGTGTTTGTTTTGTTTTTATTCAAAAACAAAAAAGGCAGCTCATAATGAGCTGCCTTTACCGTAATGATA
>NZ_JBLTJB010000014.1:0-56440 GCF_053470005.1 Bacillus sp. N1(2025) | reverse complement strand
TGGAGTCGAACAATAAGCAGCATGAAACAGAAAAAGGCGCGAAAACGGCCGATGCAATTATGATTGATATTCCTTTAGGGCAGGTCACGGGAAACAGCATTCTCGGAAATCTTGGGCCGAAAATCCCCGTGCGCTTTAACTTGATCGGTGATGCGTTAACTGATGTGAAAACAAAAATAAAGCCGTACGGCATCAACAATGCCCTGATTGATATCAGCATCTTTGTGGAAATTAAAGTGAAGGTCATTATTCCGTTTGCCAGTAAGACATCTGTCGTGACAAATAATATTCCAGTCTCCATTAAAGCGATTCAAGGAGAGGTGCCACAGTTTTATAACGGAAGCGGCGGGTCAGGTGTGACGCCTTCCATTCAGCTACCGAATAAAAAACAAGAGAAATCCGGAGCCGATAAAGACAAATAAAGACACACAGCTGCCAGAAAATAATGCGGCTGTGTGTTTACTTTTTTCTGCGGATTTCTTTTCGCTCCCATGCCTATTGGAGAGAATTCAATGTCTCGACTAGAGTAGACCATAAAGATATTTAATGAATAGTCATTTCCAACAATTACATCGAACTATTGTTCTTATTTATATTGAACAAAGAACATTTGTTCTGTTAATATTAGATCAATAAAGGAGTGATTCAAAATGCTTAGAGATCGAGGAACAATCAAATGGACTTCCATGATGCTTCCAGAACATTTAACGCAATTAAAACAGGACTTGTTAGATGTTTCGAAAATGGAGAAGCCATCTTTAGATGAACAACAAATTGAGGAGATTGACATCTTGGTTTCTGAAGCAATGGCATTCAATAAAGAACTGAAGTTTAAACTCTTTAAAGAAGGAGTTGCCGAGGATTTAATCGGTACAGTTCAATATCTAAATTACGAACAACACAAATTACATGTAAAAGATCATCACGATCAAACCGTATACATCACCATGAATGACATCATAGGAGTTGCTTACAATGATTGATTACTCACAGTTTCCACGTAAAAATATACTTTGTGTAGATATGAAATCCTTTTATGCTTCGGTTTCAGCTGTAACAATGGGATTGAATCCAATGACATGTTATCTCGCTGTAGTCGGAAACACGGATAGACAGGGGAGTGTTGTCTTAGCAGCGTCTCCTGCACTTAAAAAAGATTATGGAATCAAGACTGGCTCCCGGCTATTTGAGATTCCAGATGATCCAAGAATTCACATAGTAAACCCGCAAATGAAACTTTTCATCAGAGTTTCAACTGAAATCACTAAATTGTTTTACAGGTTCGTTCCTGAAACATGTGTACACACGTACTCAATTGATGAATCTTTTTTAGATGCAGGAAAAGAAAATCCTGAAGTCATGGCAGAAGCAATTCAGAGCAGTATGAAGAGAGAGTTCGGCTTAGTTTGTACTGTTGGCATTGGCGACAATATGCTGCTGAGTAAGTTAGCTCTTGATTTAGAGAGCAAGAAAACAAAGACTGGGATTGCACGGTGGAGGTATGAAGATGTTCCGAAAAAACTTTGGCGTGTTCATCCGTTATCTGAAATGTGGGGAATAGGAGGGAGGATGGAAAGGAATTTAAACCGAATGGGGATTGCGACTGTTGGCCAATTAGCCAATTATCCATTAGAGCTGCTTGAAAAACGTTTCGGCATTATGGGGAATCAGCTTTATTATCATGCCCATGGAATTGACCTTTCTGAAATTGGAGCTCCTTTAATGCAGGGGCAAATAAGCTACGGGAAAAGTCAGATATTACTTAGAGATTATACGAAGAAAGAGGATATCAAAGTAGTCCTCTTGGAGATTTGTGAAGAGGTTGCACGAAGAGCACGAACACATAACAAAGTAGGGCGTACGATCAGCTTAGGAATTGGTTACAGTAAAGATGAGTTCGGCGGTGGCTTTCACAGATCTAAAACAATTGATTTGCCTACGAATATCACAATGGATATTTATCGATACTGCTTGATTTTGTTTGATAAGTTCTATACAGGAAAAACAGTAAGAAGTATTTCAGTTACTTTATCCAATATTGAAGACGATGTGAATCAGCAATTAAGTCTGTTTGAAAAGGATAATGAGAAGAGAAGGAAGCTTGGATTTGTGATGGACGGGATAAGAAATAAATACGGATCTAAAGCGATCTTACGAGCTGTTTCATATACACCTGGTGGAACAGCATTGCATAGAGCAGGTTTGACTGGTGGACATAAGTCATGAGAACAGAGAGCAGCTCCCTCTGTTCTCCTTACAAAGTTATTAGTTTTTTACGTTTCGGCTCTTTCAGCAACCTTGAACGTATCATTTTGTTGTTGGAGATAGGAAGCACCCAATGTTCCGGCAACGCCGAATAATAGAACTGCACAGATAAATAGTTTAGTTTTCATATTGCTTCTCCCCTTTTGATTTGTCTTCTTGCTTCATTTGCCAAACGATAAAATTCAACTGCACCCCAAGCATCCTGTTTTCCAGTGAGAAAATCTGCTACAGAGACACCATAACTTTCCATGTCAGGGTATATACCTCTTTCTTTGAAGAACTCGAATGTTTTCCTAACTAAGTCTAAATCATAGTCCAAGAAAAGTCCTTTAACCATTTTTAACTTTTCAAGTACCATTTCATTGTTATGCCGTTCAGCCAGCTGTTTGGCCTGTTCATAAAATTTTTTTGCGTTTTCAACGTCATTTTGCCTTCCCTTTAAGAAGGAGATAACAAATAATGTTTTAGCAGCGTAATCATGATTTTCCGGCTCAATGATTTGAAGTGACTTATTAAAGTGAAAAAATGCTTTATCAAGTTCTTCCATTTGATTATAACACAATCCAATATTAAACAGTGCTGAACGCATCAAATGCCCACGATTCTTTTCACTTTTGTTTAGCTCTACTGCCTCCTGATACGCTTTGTATGCTTGCTTTAAAGCTTCATCAAACTTCATACTGTCCAGCAAATTACCAAATATGACGAATTGACAGCGCACCTTTTGTACCCCGTATGTAGGGTTCCCGTCAATAGCAGGTTGTTTTTTAAATATATCGTAAGCCCTCATGGCATAATTCATTGAAAAATAAGTCTGTTTCATGTGGTAATACACTTCTGACAATTTAAAATAAAATTCAGCTTTTTCAACTTCAATATCTCCACTCTCGATTGAATCCAAATACCTCTCAGCTTGTCTATAGTAATTAAGGGAGAATGTTAACTCTTTTTGTCTGAAATAGAACATGCCCATGAAAAAGTAATAGTAATATTCCAGCATTCCTGTTAAATTTCCATGACCTTCATATTCTTTTAGCTCGCCATAATTTTTCTCAATGTCTTTTATAGCGTTAGGATACATATATGCCAACATTAGCTTATGTCTAAACTCAAGTAGGGAGAAGTATAGTAAAACATCTTGATTTTCTTCCATAACTTTTATTTCCTGCATAACTTCTTTACGCATTTCTTCTGCTCTACCGACCCAATTCTTTTTAATAGCCACATACCAATGATTCATCTTTGTTGCTACTAAATCATAAGGAATGACTTTTTCACTCTTCAAGTCCTAAACCCCTTTCATATCCATTTTATTATATAGTTGCATTAGAGGAAAGAAATGTAAAGGGGATTTGAGTGAAAATTAAAAACAAATCAATAATTTGTTTATGACCGAAACGAAAAAAATACCCTCCTCGTTAGAGAAGGGTACGTTATCAGTTTGCTGTTGCTTTCAGTGAGGCAAGCCACTCATCCAATGTTCCTGAGAAACCTTGTTGAACGGCTAATTCATATGCTGATTTTCCATCTTTACCGGCAGCGCCAGTAGCACCTTTAACCCCGGTTGCACCTGTAGTTCCAGTATCGCCTTTTTCACCTTTTAATGAAGCTAACCATTCCTCTACAGTTCCTGAAAAACCATTGTCTACTGCAATATCATAAGCAGACTTCCCAGTGACAATTGAGACATTAACCATTGGATTGAAGAAACTCATTTATGCGCCCCCAAAAAATTATATGTTATTCCTGACTCAGAAATTTTGAAGCTTGTGATAGGTGAATCATGAGCGTCCATTTGAAAGCCTTGTCCAGCTCTTAAATAGATAGGATCACTGCCATTGATTGATACGTGGCATTCCTGATCATTCGAAAAGCTGAATTTATAGAAAGAATATTTAATCGTCCAGGTTGCAGGTGGGGAAGGGATTACTTCATGGTTAGATTCTGACTTCTCAAGCATTGGACTCCCGATATATCCAGATCCTATTTGCATGGCCAACAATCATTCCTTTCTTAATTAAAAATGAAAAAAAGGGGAGATGAACTCCCCCGAGTTATTTTGGTTCTGTGTATTCCATTGCTTGATCACTGTCTGAGATACCTGTAGTGGTTGGATCCACTACAACCCCCATTGCAGTTAAAAACGTAAGTAAAGCATTAAATTTCTCAGTGAGATCATCACTAAATACAGAAATATCGTATCCGAAAGCAGATGCAATAGCTTGTGCAAACAAAAGAGTTGCAGAGAAGATTGCAACCAGGAATGTTTTCTTTTTAAGTCTTACTTTCCAGTTAATTTTAGTCATGAAATTCGCTCCTGTTCATTTTATTTAAGGCCAAAATGTATGAGTAACCAGGCTGCGACAATAGTCGCAATTACACTGGGCAGTACCTTAAACACAAGGTCTTTAGTAAACTGAGAGGGATCAATTTTGCGAGTAGAATCAGAGCGTTCCAATATTTCAACTCGATTGTCCAGTTTTTCATATGATTTACTCAGATTTTTTAAACTGTTGCTCATTTCGTTCAGAGTGCTGAACTGTTCTCTCGATTGTGCTTGAGAATCCTTATTAATTTCGACTTGCTGCTCAACAAGCGTAGCAATACGACCAATAACATTTGTTCTTTCTTCAAGAGAGTCAATTTTGTTATCAGTGTGCTTAGCTTTTTCTTCAAGTGCACTTAATCTTGAAATGGTGCTTTGCTCAAAGTTATCCATTTGTCACCAACCTTTGATAAAATAGAAAGGTGACATTACATCACCTCCTAAAATAAGAGGATAATCATTGATATACCTCGATCAACAATCATCCTCAAAGATATTTAAATATATTTAGATTTTTGACCCAAACTGACCTGAGATGTAGCCGCGTTTACCTTTATAGATCACTTCCCAGTAACCCTTAGCATTGTTTGAACCTTTCACTGAACCAGAAATGCTGAGTGTGTCACCTAACTTTACGGTGCCAAGATTCTTTGCTTTGTTTTTATCGGGTCTGTCCATAACGATTGCAGCGCTTTTTACACCGACAATTTTAATTTTGCCTGCAGATTTGATACCACTGCTTTTAGGCTTAGAAGTGGATTTAGGCTTTGGGGTTGATTGTCCAAGTTCAGCATCACTTTTAATGTACTTCACATTTACGTAACCGCTGTATGTAGCACCTTTAGAGTTTGTATATTTGATATATCCCCAACCATTTTGAGTTGATCCTTTTTGGTATTGGACAGTGGAGCCTTTAGGAAGAGCGAGTACAATAGAGGAGTTTGCATTGCGTTGGGTTCTCACATTAAGACTGTCAGCGATAACTGTGTTCTTAACATAAGAACCATTTGTTTTAACTACTTTTGTTGGCTTTGAAGATGAGGAAGAAGTTTTTCCGCCGAGTGCTTTTAATTCTGCAGCAATGGCCGCTTTCACTTGATCCCAACGTCCCTCAGACAGAATACGATGCGGACAGTATTTTCCGTTCCAGTCCTGATGCTTTCTGATTTTGTCAACGCCCCATCCGCGCTCTTTGAGAAGTTGCGCCACAAACTTGATAGCCAGTGCCTCTGCTACCCGGTAACGCGCACCACCTGACTTGCTGCAACAGATTTCCACGCCAATAGACTTACGGTTCCCGGTTCCGTTTGTGCCATCGCCAGTATGCCAAGCATTCCGATCCAGCGGAATCCCCTGAATTACTTCTTTATCATCGACGGCAAAATGATAGCTTGTCGATTCGCTGTTTCCTGTCATATAACTGATTTCATTGGCGGCTGATGCGTCGTTTGCTGTGTTATGAATAGTGATATACTCCGGTGTCATTGGGTTCGGACATTTCAGAGCGTATTTTCCACTTGGAACTAATCTCTTTTTCACTGCAATTGTCATATTGAACATCTCTCCTAAAAATTAAATTTGAGCACAAAAAAAGAGAGAAGGGGCAAATCCCAATCTCTCTTTATCTCACGTATGCTCTTGTTATCTCTGTTTTTGAATGCTATAAATTGAATAAAATTTATATTTTAACTAGAACATAACCACCTCCTTTAAAGAGGGCACTGAATTAAACTGTCGGTGTTATTAAGCAGACAGCGACACCATATCCTCTTTCTTTTGTATAAGGTGTTGTTATTTTCATTACAGGATAACCTGATTCATCAGATGATTTTGAGCCTTTTCCGGCTTTAGGTACAATTCTGTCGCCGTCTTGAACTGTTTCGTCAATGCGAACGAAAATTTGTCCAAACATACCGACTATATTCCATTCAGGACGCTCAGATCGTGGAACATATTCTTCATTGGCATTGAAGTTGGGATTTTCTTTTGGTAGCCTTCTTATTTCTGTTCTTTGCATACCTTCCGAATCCACAAATGTCACATCCCTATCTTCATAAATAAGACCGCCGAATTCATTTTTGAGGTATCTTCCTTGCCAATTAAACAAAGACTCTCCGAGCACAATGCCAGCTGTTTCAGATATAACCCCTAATACCTTGTCACCGAGATTCGCTTTTTTAATTTTGTCCCCATCAAGTGTGACCATATATCCGGTAGGAATTGCTCTTCCATCTGCAGATTCGAAATACTCCGCATAATCAGCAAATGTTGAAGCACCTTTAACCTGACCGGCTAAGGCAACATTTCCTCTCATCGCATCATGTTCTATTTTAATGTTCGAGGTGGAAGGGGTATCTGATGTTCCATATCCCCATATAGTGGTATAACCTTTTCTGTTTACTACAGATTGTGACCCAATAACAACCCTAGAAGATCCTGATCCTTCAATGGAAGAATTATTTGATGCAACAACCAATGAACGACTTCCTTCCGCTGTTGTTTTAGATCCTCCAGAGGACGCAATAACTGCATTACGTGGGCCTTCTGCTTTAGAGCCGCCAGTTGTTGCAATAACAGCAGAAGCATCTCCGGTTGCTTGTCCGCCACCTGAAGATGCCATTACGACGCTAGTATTTGTTTTAGCGTAGCCGGAAGTCGTCGCAATCCGTGTGCCACCTTTGAAATTATTCGGGATAAATGCGTAGGTTTTCCCGGCAATTTTACTGGGAGTAGCGTATTGTTCGCACATCGCAGCACTAATATTGGCCTGTGAGTTAGTACAATAAACGCCAATTGAACCTGCTTTGCTTGTTCCCGTCATGTTAACGTTATTGATATTGACTGAGCCAACTTTACTTCCAACAGCAATACCCACTAAAGCAGACTGGTTAATGGTTACATTCGAGATGTTAACATTGTCTGATTTTTGAGCTCCACCAATCACATAGATGTCGTTACTTGCTGTTGTAAATCCCGAAACTGTGATGTTGTTCAGGTTGATGTTTCTGCTCTTATATTGAGTAGAGATAACTGTAGTATTCTTGTAATCATATGTCGGGTCACCAATTGCATTGAAGTTTGATACGTTGACATTTCTATAAGCGGAAATAACAAGTGCGCGAGGATTTAAGCCTTGATAAAGGTCACTGAAAATAGGATGTTGTGCAGTGCAGTTAACGACATTTATGTCAAATGCACTTGTGGAGATTTTTTCGGAGGCTAGGTGGAAGCCAATATGTCTAAAGTCGAAAGCACGGATATCATTTTCGGAATAGCAGTTAATTAAGTTTACGTTTCTTGCTGCTGGTGCTCTGTTGTGAGCTTTGACTTCGAAACCCCTGCAATTTTTTCGGCTGTAACAGTTCACAAGCCATACGTTTTTAGAGCCATCATCAATTTCAAAACCGTTTGAATTTGAAGCTCCTTTGCTGTGTGCGGATCCATTAGCGTCATAAGCATAACAGTTAGTAAAGAAGATGTAGTCGGAATAGTGAGTTGTGAAGCCATCATCACCATAATTAGTTGCAGTACAATTTTCAATCCAAACATATTTGCTGCCATTTGGCTGATAATGATCTGCTCCATCAGAGGAAGAGTTCCAAACAGGGGAGCTTACATCAAAACCGTGCACACCTGGATTTCGAGCATTGACGTTACTAACCCGAACAAATTTAGAGTTAACAATACCCACACAGTTTGCATTTGTTCCATTTGTAATGGTGTTATCCTTTTTGTCTAAATTCCAATCGAGGTCTAAGTCTTCAATTAAGATATATTCGTTTCCGTTTGTGTAGTCGCTATTGGTTAACACACAAGATGTTCCGGCTGCAGTTGGATGAAGTTTGATAATAGACCCTGATCCAACACCATAAAGTCTGACATAAGAGGGGATATGCAATCCTTGAACCATATAAATACCTGCAGGAACAAAAACTTCTCGCTTCCCACTTGCAAAGGCAGCTTTAAAAGCTTCAGTGTCATCAGTAACACCGTCACCCTTAGCTCCAAAATCCTGAACATTGACACTTCGTCGGATAAACTCATTTAAAACTTTATCAACAATTGTTGCACCAGATGCAGGGATTTTTGAAATGTCTCCAATAATGTTTGTAATATCTGTTAAGCCAGCATTAACTGTGTTTATTACGTTAGTAATGTCTTTAGAAGCGGCATCAAAAGCTTTTTTGATTTCAGGAGCAGTGAACGATACCCCATCGGATTTGAGTAATTCAATCGACATGGGTATATACTGCTCTGTTTTCTTGTCGTAATATTTAAATCCCATTCATTTACCTCCATAAAAAAGAGACCCGATCGAAGTCTCCTTTAGTCAATTTCATACCAAACTGCACCTGATTCTGGAGCACTATTTGATATAACAACTCTTTGTTTTTCTGGAATTAAGCCTTCATCCTGATACCATACATAATTAGTATTGAAAGGTTCTACAGCGCTTAATAGGATATTGAAACCTTCATAAGCTTCCGAAGTTCCAATATCAATCCAATCAAAACCATCCCATCTGTACACGGTTTTGTTTTCTTTTACAGCAACCGTCCATCCTATAAGGGGATTAGGGTAAGTTGTTTGTATATCTGCGAATGTATAAACAGAGGGTTTGTAAATCTTCCTAGTGTTCTCAACTACATACTCATAATCTGATGTTGCTTGTCTGCACCAATTTGTTATTTCAACACATCGCTTGGTGACACGTTCACATTCAGCAATACGTTCGTTGATACGAATAATGGCATCTTCAGCATCGTCAATTAAGCCTTGAAGTGTTTCAATGACCATATTTCCTTGTCGTTTAATCCATATTCTTGAGGCAGGGAAGAAGGATGCGCCTTCTCCTTGATATGTAAAAGTAAGTGATTTACCTTCATTTGAACCATTGAAAAAGACAACTCCCATAAGGTAATCAACCTTAAAGTAGTTGTCTTCTAATTCACCATCTTCAATTTCTCGCCATTCTTTACTGTCACCACTAACCTCGACTCTGTACTCACGGTTAGGTACTTCTGTAAGTAAGACTCGACCATTGTAAACAGTTAAAGTTTCACTATAGCTTAAATAAGGGTCATCGATTGAACCCTTCCTTTTTTGAGAAAGGGTAGGGTCGTTATAGAGCTGAGGAAAATCCAAACTAAATTCACCGTCCTTTCCTATTGTGTAATTGATTTGAGCAATTCTTCTAAGTGCGCGACTCTTTCTTCTAAACTCTGCAGTCTGCCCTTAGTGCCACCTAATGTTTGTCCTCTAATAATGGATTCAGCTTTCTTGTCAATTACGTTATAAACAGACTTCTCATCTGAAATCGCATATACAGAATATCCTTGCCACCAATCTTGAGCTTGAAAAACTCTAACCCAAGCTTCAAACCAATTCGCCTGAATTGATTCATTGTATTCTCCTAGGTCTCCGAATGCGTTATGGGGCTGTTCAGGAGAGTTACTGTAAGGTGGGATGCCAAGTTCACCAAAGAAGATCGGCCTATTCCATTTATCGTAAAATGCTTTGATTTCCTTGAATATATTCTGTCCTCGTCCATATAACGGTACGCTATAAATAGCATCAATTAACTGATCGACAGTTGGATTACGGTTATCAGTCAATTCAAAATAAGCAGCTATGGCAATGATATCAACAAGTCCGAATATAGGATTGTTCAGCTTTTTGTTGTACGCAGCAATCGTTTCGGGAGCCCAGTCAGCAGTTACCCAATAATTTGTCCGGTAGAGTAGCTTACCAGAGAATAAACTCCTAAGGCCTGTAATAACTGATTTCCACTTTTCTGTTGAGTCTTCCATATGAACTAAGTTTGAAGCAATGTATAAACCGTCTAATTTAAATTGCTCACATTTTTTAGCGAAGTCTTGTAGGATGTTGTTCCATGCTGTGAACCATTGGTTTAGATCAGAAGGCATCCAATCGGTTTCAGCTATCGTTCCATTTGCGATGAAGGGATAGGGTTCTAAAATAACGTTGTATCCATCATTTTTGAGTTTAGGGATCATATCCCATGCTTCGTTATAAGTGTAGTCAACAACAGTTGGATTTGAATCTGAAGCATCTACTGCATTAATAAGGATAGGAATCGTGACTGTGTTTAAGTTTAAAACAGTTGAGTCATTACTTACATCAGAATAATATTTACGACCAAATGCAGAGACATTTCCGCCTTTCCATTTCAGAGGATTGACCAAAAGGTTATTGAGTTCAATGTTTTGAACACGACTATCATAGTCGGAGAGCTTAGTGTCAACTTGTGCGGCTGTGGTTTCAACAAGCTCAGCTGTTTTTTGATCACTGGAAACCCATTTTTCTCCGTCGTAAGATGAAACAACGCCGGTAACCGTATTAGTCCATAAATCGTTTGCTTCAGGTTCTTCAGGTTCAGTTGAGGAGACAGTGTATTTCGAGCCATTTAGCTTGCCTTTAACTTCTACTGTAGAAGAAGGGAGGTAGGGGTTTTCTGAAGGGAATTTAGGCTGTACAATATCAGATAGTATTCGACCACTGCTATCAATGGATGTCTCTACTGTGCGATAGGCTTGGACTCCAAATGTATAGTGTTTATTTGAAACTTGACCGGTTAATGTTGCAATTCGTTTATCATAACTAACTGATAAATATTGTTCAGCTGACATCTTTGAACCAAAAAGATAGGTATCATCTGATGTGTCAGAGTAGCAATGGATAAGAAAACCATCGATATTGTATTTATCCTCACCGGAGTCTGGAAAATCCCATTCAATTGATACATCTACAGATCCATTATCATTTACAACATGAGTTATAGCAGTCCCGTCATTTCGGATAGTTGGGTTTGCAACGGGTGCAGATATACGATCATTTCGTGCATTGTAATTGGTCAGTAGGGTATCATAATCAATCTTTTTCTTATTGAATTCAGTTGATGCTTTCTTAGCAGTATACAATGAGCGTGCAAAGTCTTGTTCTATCGTAGTAGCTCTTTTTCCATTCGAGAGTGTTACTTGTATACTTTGCTGCTCAAAATCAAAATTCATTCCTGTAAGTGTTGCTTTGACATCAGTTCTAAAATCGTCATTAACTAATCTGATTACATCTCCCAGGTAAATTCTATCCCAAAAATCCTTTTCTTTGTTGACAGTAAATAAGTTCACAATGTTTGTTCTGATGTCTACCGGAGGTGTATTTTTCTCTCCAAGTTCCTCAAGGCATTTTTCATACAACTCTGTTTCATCAAAAATGTTGTCATTAGACCAATCTTCTTGACGGATAAAATAAGACAACTTTTTCATTAGCTTTTCACCGAGAAACTTATCCATAGACAACCGATCTTTTAACACTGCTATTTCTTCAGTTATCTTGGAAATCTGATTGACAGTGGTGGATATTTCAGCTTTCTTTGATGTAACTTCAAGTTGTTTGGCATCTCTTTGCTTGATAAGGTCTTTCGTGTCATCTCCAGCTTTTTTTGCTACTGTGATCTTATCTAAGATTTGTTGTAATTCAATTTTTTCTAGGGTGAAGAGGGCATTCTCCTGTGTGGTTTTTGTTGCTTCCAGATCTTTTTTCTGATTTAAAAGGAGGTGAAAAGAAGAGCCTTCTTTATTTACAAGTTCATTGTAATCTAAAATTGCATGGCACAAATCATCATCCATGTAATCACTATGCTTAATTACATTTCTCTTTTCATCACGTTCAAAAGGGTAGAGGAAATAAGAGAAATCATCCAAGTAACTCTGTCCAGTAGGGTTGACTGAATTAATAACAATTCCATCTTTACCGGTAATGTCTAATCGTGTTACAACTTCATCAATATCAATGGTATCTTCCATATCAATCATGAATCTTTTAGGAGAGAATTGGACACCTTTATACTTGGACACAGTTTCTTTTTTATAAAATGATACTGTGTTGTTCACAGTATCAAATATAGGCACAGCCTCGAAAGTTTCTCCAATGTTCTTTAAAAACTCATATCGGGTAGAGGTAACATCAAATGAGCGGCGTTTTTCATTAAAAGAGGGGTCAATAAAGTCTACAGTAAAGCAAGTTCCTTTAAGACAATCTGTGGCAACTTCCAACAGATTTTTAGAGATGCCTTCATATGATTTGATTTTGCTTTTATGAAGAATGTAGGGAAGCCCTTGAGCTCTAACTTGTATTGTTTGTTCCTCATTTTCTGACTTTGTCAATCCGGTTATTACAAACCATTCAACTCTGTTTAAGAACTCTGCCTTAATGAGATACCAGCCTTTTATGAGCTCTGCCACATGGTTTGACTTCATCTTGAAATTATATCTTGCTTTAAGTGGGATATTAAAAGTTAGATCGTGAAGTTCAACAAAATTCAAATTTAGAGAGGCGTTAGAGAAATCTACTATATTAGCGACTTTCTTTTTATTTGGTTTTGCTAAAGAAAGTTTGAGATGGCCTGGTTTAAAATCGTAAATCAATAAAACATCCCCTTACAAATACTTATATCTGTATATAAACCGGATATAGCATTCGCCCGTTATTTTAACTCTGTTTATCCCTCTTGTTAAAAAAACATACTGCTCATTGACTTGATCATAACACTCATACCCAGTAACACTGGAGGTGATCAGCTCTTTATTGGCATCTACATTAATAACTTCCTGATGTTTAATTGATGTGAATTTTAGAGGTTCTTTATAAGCTGTCAAGTTTTCAATTGTGATGTCTCCATCACCGATCTTTTTGAATTCAAGTGAGAGTGGGATATCTAAATCCCCTATATTTTTAATTTCTATATTATTAGAGCCTGATGATATGTCATACCAATGTGTAGTTGTTTCTCGTCCATACCTATAAGGAAATACTTTCATTGTCAGCTTCACATATCCATCATTAGAGCAGTTGTGTACCAAATCTGTTGCGTTCACTGGCAAAGCAAAATAAATGATATCTAAATTACTACTGAATGAAAGAGGTTTGTAATCTTCTACGTTTAGCCAACGTGCCACTCTTCGAATATTTTCCTCATCTAAATGATCTTCTATGTAAAAGTTTAAAGGGATTTCATATGGTTCACGTTTAACACTGTCTACATATGGCTCAGAAGCTGATCGTGTATATGTTTCATTTACTGTTCTATTCGCTATGAATGTCTCTTCCAGTAGTCCGCCCTCTGTGTTTACATTCACTGCTCCAATTTCATAAGAGGGGATATCATCGAACATAAAATATTGACTTTCTCTAATCATAAAATTCCACCCTTAGCAATCAAAAAGCAAGCTGAAGAGCCTGTATAATGCAGGCTCTTACATACTTCCATTTAATTTTATAACTTCTTTCTTGATGGTTTCGAACATTGTCCTAGCTCCTGTTTCTCCACCTGTGAGCTTTTCAATATTGAAATTGTTTGTTAGATTCACTGTTTTATCGCCAGTAGAGTTAACTGTAGGAGGGAGGTTAGTGGTTTTAACGTTTGGTATCAAACTATTGGATAGGCTCGATTGGTTAATATTCGGAATTATTGATGGAATAGAGGTAATCCCTTTGTTAATCAAGGCTGCTAATTTTCCACCTTGCCCCCATTTAGGTGTTTCATTGTTCAAATCGTTACCAGAGAGATTACGAACTTGCTTTACAGTTTCAAGCATATTTTCAGTATCTGTTTTATTTAGAATAAGCTCTTTATCGTGGAGGAAGGCGAGCTTACCTGCGCCCAGTCCTGTTCCTGTATATCCACCCGATGCAAAAGAAGATACCTTTTTTCCAGTTTTATTACCTTTGGTCACAGTATTAAGTGCATTAGAGGCTTCTTTAAGCTTATCGATAAGGTTATTAGAGATGCTTTTTCCTATGGACTCCATATTGCTGTTAATGAACTTAGAGAATTCATTCAGTTGCTTAGCAATATCAGTAATCTTCCCATCCATTAGCTTTTTCTCAAGTTCCTTAAATCCACGCTCATCATTGACGAGATCATCATATTTCTTGTTAATTGAATCTTCGTCTTTTTGAAGCTGATCTTGCAACGCTTCTTTTCGTTTGCTACTTTCACGATCTTTAAGAAACTCATCTAAATCTAACTGTTCCTTTTGTAGCTGCTCAGTCAATTCCTTAACCTTTGACTTGCCAAATTCTGAGTCATCAAGAGAATACTGATTAATTTGGTCAGTGAGTTTTTGGATACTGTCTTGCTTCTCTTTTAACTGTTTTTGGAATTTAGCTTCATCATCAGTTTTATCAATCTCATCAATCAAGTCTTGCGTAGCTTTTTGATGCGCTTTTAATTCAATATCACGCATCTTTTCGTACATCTCTTTGTAGATGGAGACAACTTCATCAGCAAGGGATTTGTACACATCTTTGATTGATTTCTTTGTGTTGTAAAGCTCCAGATTGTAATCCTTCTGCTTGTCTTTCCAGTTCTCGATTTCTTCAGTAATTTGTTTCTGAATATCCGGGAACCCTTTGGCAGCTTTCTTTTGTGCTTCCAACTGTTTTATATACTTCTTCGCTTCATTCTGTTGCTGCTGAATAAGCTTAATCTGTTGGCTATAATATTTAACCTTGTCTTTATCTTCCTCGGTCATGGATATTTTGTTGCTAACATCTTTAAGCTTGGATTCAGTTTTCTTGGTTGATTTCTCTATACCGTTAAGCGTTTCGTCAACTTTAGATTGGATGAGCTGTCCTTGAAGTTCTCTTACTTCTTCTTGGAAATTGATGAGATCAATCTTAGCTTGTTTTAATTCCTCAGCAAGCTGTGCTCTTTGAGCGGAATTCAGAGTTTTGTTTGTTTTGATTTCTTTTTCAATGAAAGAAACCTTCTGACTCTGAATCTTTTGCTGTTCAGTTAAAGCTTTTTTCTGATCATTTGTATACTTACGGAACTCTTTACTGTCGCTCAGATAATGACTTGCGAGTGCTTTGTCTTTAGCGATTCTTACATCAAAATCACCAATACGCTTGTCATATTCATCGAGTTTCGATTGAACGATTTCATATCTAAGCTCTTGTATCTGATCATTTACTGAATCGATGTCACCTTGGAGAGAGAGGAGGTCTGATTTAGCCTGTGCTATTGCTTGTTGTCGTTCTGCTTCAGCTTGAGATGCATCCGAAATAGATGTGCCGACACCCTTTAAATACTTCTCAGGGTCAACCGTCTTTCCGTTTTCCTCAATTTGAAGATGAAGGTGATTTCCTGTTGAATTACCCGTACTGCCAACTTTACCAATGGTCTGTCCAGCTTTAACAGTTTGACCGGCTTTAACAGAAGGGGTATCAAGCATATGCATATACTTAGCAACTTTTCCGTCATCCTGCTGAATGGCAACCCAGTTACCGGCAGTCTTACTATAACCTGCAATTTGAACTTTTCCACTTTGAACCGATTTAATTGCGGTTCCAGCTTTTGCTGCGAAGTCGATACCTTTATGTGGAGTTGATCGGTAAGCGCCATCTTGTGCACCATACTTAGAACTTATTCTAAAAGCGCTGTTCTTCGTGTAGTAGCTTGCAATGGAGGAATTAGCAGAAGTCATTGACTTGGTGTAGTTTGACATGATCTTCTGAACATAATTCTGCGTTTCTTTGAAAGGAGGGATGCCGCCGTATTTAATTACATTACCAGGCCCTGCGTTATAAGCAGCAAGTGCTTTCTCAACATTGCCACCAAATTTGCTTAGTTGTTGGGCTAAATATTTCGTGCCACCCATAATGCTCTGATAAGGATCATAAACATTGTTTACGCCTAAGCTTTTAGCAGTGGAAGGCATCAACTGCATTAATCCGGCTGCGCCTGCTCCAGAACGAGCTCTTGCGTTGAATCCTGATTCTTGTTGGATTACAGCTGCAATTAGAGCTGGATCAACACCGTATTTGCTTGCGGCAGAATTAATGTAGCTGGAGTATTTACCGGAGTAAGACCCGCCACCAGAAGAATAAGAACCACCAGAAGATGAACCAGAGGAAAGGGAAGAGGTAACTATACCGTATTGTGAAATGTTCCCTGACTTAATTTGATCCTTGAGGAGTTTGGCTTGCTCCTGCATAAGTTTTTTCTTTTGTTGAAGAGCTTTAATTTCTTTCTGCAGGGCATTTCGATAACTTTGGGAATACTTTGGATAGTCGTTTACTTGCTTATTATATTTTTCGACTTCAGCATTAACTTTCTCCAGAGCTTCCTTGTATTTATCAGCCACGTACATAGATGTTTTCATTTCCTCAGAGGCTTTATCACTTGAAGAAGAAAGGTCGTCAAGAGATGTTCCTGTTTCAGATAAGGAAGTTGAAGCCAAATCGGCTAGTTTATCAAGCTCTTTAAGCTGATCGGTAATATCAGTGACCTGGTTTAAATCATCCTGTGTTTTCGGTAGGAACTGCAGCGCACCACTGTTCCCTTTTTTTAGTTCGTCGTATATCTTTTTCTTGTTGTCTTCAAGCTCAGACTTCATTTTATAAGCGTCTTGAACAGTCTTGATAGCCTTGACTTCAGACTTATACATATTAATCTTTTTATTTAATGCATTAGCCTGATTAATTAGATCTTGTCTTACAGATTGTTGCATATCATTGTAAGCTTTGAGTTTTGTATCCCGAAGCTTAACAACTGCATTTCTGTTGATTTTTACAACACCATTTTCAACTGAAATTGCATCAGCAAGATCATGTTCTTTCTGAATAAGCTTCATGGCTTCTGTTGCAGATATGCTTTTACCTTCAGACATTTTTTCAAGGAGGTTATTTAAAGGGGAGATGCTGTCAGACATAGTGTCATAAGCTTCATTTTGAATAGCAGATATAGCAGCATCATTTTGCTTCGATTCAACTAATTCATCGATGATTCCTTTAATTGCTTCAAAATCACCTTTAGCTTCTTTGAGCTTGTCAGATAAATTCCCGACTTGCTCACCTAATGCATCTACACCTTCACCATTTTCATCCCAGGTTACTTTTGCAGTTTTTGCTGAATCATTTGTAGAGTCAATGGAAGTTTTAAGGTCATCATAAGATAAAGCCAAACCATTAGCTTTATCTTTGCCACTCATATATTGATTAACAAGCTGTTCTAAGCTTTTAGAGGCGGAATCAAAATTATTTTTATTGCCCGTTTGCAGAGCTTTTTGGATATTTTCCATGTATTTCGAAACATTTATTGAAAATGACTCAAGTTCATCTGCATTCATTTTGCTGAAGTCAATTTTATCGAATGCGTTAGATATTTCCCTTGAAAGATTCGGATTTATCTTTATTGAGTTAAAGGCATCAATTGTCTGTTGTACTTGCTCTCTAATTTTAGCTTGTGAGCTGGATAGCTCTTGTTCAGTACGTAGTGCATCTTGTTCAGCTTTAATACCTTGATTTTTTTTGTCGTTTTCAGAAGAGAAAATATCCCAACTCTTGCCGTTTTTATAATAATCGGCAACCTGCTTATACTGTTTAATCTTATCATTGAGTTTATCAATGTCTTTTAAGCTTTCCTTAAAGTTGCTATTGGCCCCTGTTTGAATGTCTTTTTTGTTTAGATTACTAAGGTCTTCAGTGTACTTTATAGCATCCTTAAGGGCTTGGTTTTTCTTTAAGATTGCTTGCCCTTGAGAATCATAACCAGCGATCAAATTCGGGAATGTTTGTGCTAATTGTTGTGTTACTTGTAGGTATTCTTGCTCCTGATTGGCTGATAAAGCCCCGCCATCTTTAGCCTTTTGCAGTTCTTTGTATTGGCTAATCAGTTTATCAGTTTCATCTTTATTGGTTGTAATTGCTTCAATGCTTGTAGTTTTCGCTTGTTCAAAATCTTCTCTAGCTTGTTTCAACTCAGAGTAAGAAGAAATTAACTTCTCAATAACGACGCCAAGTCCAACCATGGCTGCCATAGGAAGAAAACTTCCTGCTAAGAAAGCTCCAGTGGTCATCGCCACTCTTTTAAGTCCAACTAGGGATGCATTAAATGCAGTTACAGCTCTATTCCAAACAACTGTTTTGGCAGAGGCGGCAGTTACTCCAACAGTTACAGCATTAAAGTTGAGTACTAAATTTTTAAGGGCTGCGCCCATTGCCATTCCTGAGGTAAGTGCACTTGTACGTAAAGAAGTGTTAAAAAGCATAACTGCAGCTGTAGCAGCTCCTATAACTTGAGGAAGGAGACCGACTGTTTTAGTGATTTGAGCACTTATTTGCATTAAACCTTTAAGTGCATCTGCAAAAACCACAATACTATCTGATATGAAAGCTTCACTTGAGGCAACTGACATCTCTGTAAATGCATTTGACAACCTATTTAATCTTGCTTGTAAACTGTCAGCGTATTTCTGCTGTTCACTCCAAGCGCTTCCTGCGGAATTAGCCGCAGTAGTCGCTGCGTTTTGTGATATGGAAAAGTTGTTCATTAAGGCATTAAATCTAGAAAGCTGATAAATGCCCGCTACACCTATCGTGGTGTTTTGTTTTTGAGCATCGCTGAGGTTATTCCATTTCTCTGCTAACTCATTAATTAATTCAGTAGCAGATTTCGCCTCACCACTAGCTGTTTTCACAGAAATACCAATCTGTTCTAAGGCTTTAATTGAGCTATTATTATTCCCAATACGTGCGAAAATGGTTTTAAGTGAGTTACCAACAATGTTTCCTGATTCACGGGTGGTACTTGCAATTGCAGTAGTATACCCAATCAGATCATTTAATTCAACGCCAAAAGTGGCAGCGGTACTTCCTGCTTTTCGAATCGAATTCGCTAGGTCGAGAGTAGTTACAGCATAGTTGTTATCGACTTCATTAAGCTTATCTGCAATTGAAATAGAATCATTCGCAGCAATATTGAAGTTTAACATTGCCGCAGTTAAAGTGTTAACTGTGTCATCAGGAGTCAAGTCAGAGACGTTTTGAAGTACCTGAGCGGTTTTTGTTAGAGTGGTCAGCTCACTTTCATCGAAACCCATACGCCCGAAATCGCCAGTCATTTGCAGAATGTCAGTGATCTTGTTTGAAAGCGTGTCACCTAAGTCGATTGACTCTTGAAGAAGCTGATTGTACTTGTAATCAGGCTCATTCATCACACGTCTGATGTTTGTCATTAGAGTATCAATTTCAATAGCCTGAGAAACCATTTCCTTGAGCCCAGATATAGCACCATAGAACAAAGAACCGGAGATCAAATATGTCGACATACTTTTGAAAGCTTGAGTTAACTCCGTGCCAAAAGAGGAGGCTTGACTAGACGCTGTTTGAGCATTTGAAGCCAATTCCCTAAATTGCATGTTCAAGCTTTGCATTTGAGATCTGATATTATTACCGCCGGCACTTACATTAAGACTATTTACTGCATTCAAATAATCTTGAGCAGCTTGTCTATTGCCGGCACCCATAGTATCGCCGTAACGTGTATTAAGGTTTTGTACGTTTACCTGCGCTTGGCGTTGATACAACTCAATAGTTTTTCTGAGCTCATTATTTTTCGCCACAGCAGCAGACTTATCATCGAGCATTTTAATTCTGTTTTGTAATGCTTCAATTTGTTGTGCTGTTTGAGCAGTGTTTAATTTCCGTCCAAGGGAAGAGAGGGTGGTGTCAGTTACAATTCCTTGCTGTCTAAGCTTTTCTAAATCCAGTTTTAATTGTTCAATTGCTTTTCGTTGCTGATCATAATTCGTTGTTACTTTAGATGTAGTAGCGTTTGTTTTTGGATCAGTTGTATAGGTAATATCGTCAAAGCCATTGCGGTTCTTTTGAGTAACCCTCGTTGTTTGTCCTTGAGAATTCTTTTGTTCTGTTCTTTTCTGTACCTGACCTAGTTTTTCAGTCGCTTGAGCAAGCCTGTTAACTTCTTGCGTTTGTTCACGTAATGATTGATTGCGATTGTCTATGGTCTTTGTTTCACGCTGAATGATTTCGCCATTTTTCTTATATTGCTGCGTCAGCTTTTCAACAGTGCCATCGGCATTTCTGGTAATCGTTGTAGTTTCTTTAACTGTTTGATTGAAGGATTTGAGATGTTTTTGGTAAGTGTCAACCGCAGAGGAGAAGTCGTTGAGAGTCTTTAAAGCAGAGGCATCAATATTGGTCTTTAAATTAAGGGAATTAAGCTTTTTCTCTAAAGATTTAATTTGCTGATTTAACTGTTCGACAGTTTTTGAAGAAGTATCAGCTTTGGGGGTGAGAATGATCTTTAAATCTTGACTCAATTATAGGTCACATCCTTTCGAATAGGAGAGAGTAATTTTTAAGGCATATAAAAAAGCCACTCATTATTGAGCGACTTTGTTTGCTTTCCGTATTGCTATCTCCATAATACCCTGCCATATTTCGGCATTTGATAAAGCATCCTTAACTTTTGGATCATCCTGTTTAAACCCTTTAACATTCTCTAATCCAAATTCATCTTTACTCGGCAGGAAATCAAATCTGTAAATAGGGGAGGAGAAATCATCGAGCTTTAATTTCAAATCAATTTTTTTGAAATACTTTGTTTCTGTCTTATTGGAAGTCAGCCCGCCAACTAAAGCTCCAATACTGCCTGCGGCTAATCCACCTACAACAGCGCCTGTTATTTGACTTCCTTTGGACACTTTTGTAATTGTACTATCATCAATTGAAACCTCGGCTTCAATGATTTTTTCAAAGGGGATAATTGTTTCTTCAAGTGTTCCATATTGATTGAATTTGTGAATCATAAATTTTTCTTCCGGTTCAATCAATGTAAGCTTTGCATTTTTATCTGGATTAATAATCGACTTGCAATTAGAAGGGAAGTTCCCAACCATCTCAATCTCGTTTGCCCTTTTTTTATCTATTTCTTTTTGCTTGTCCGATGCTAAAACCCCAATAATAATGAAAGAGCCGACAACTAAAATTAGAATGATAGCCCATATCATCCAATCACCGCCAGTATTATTTTCCTACATTATAACATGATTTCCAAAAGTGTAGAACCAACAAAGGGGAGGGTCACTTTCCTTTTTCGGACTTAATCTGCTCAAGTAATTCTTTAAAGTATGTAGCAGTAATAACAATGTCCCTATCTTTTCGTACAAGGAAAAGTAGGAGAAGGCAAATGGATGTTGCGATTAGAATATACCAAAGCAAATTAAACCTAAATAAAATTCTGAGAGATAGTAAGCATGTTCCTATGAGCACACTTCCAACTGTCCACATTTTTGTATGATCGAAGGACGCTTCAATCCGAGTCATACGGGAAATAGCTAAAGTTAAATCTGATGGATTAAGTGATTTTAGGATTTGAAATTTGCGTTTTTGTTCTGAGTAAGGTTCGCCTGAGTGGGGGAATTCCTTTTGTATATATTTTATTAGGTCACGACTATCCATCTGTACTAAATTGTGTTTAAGTATTGTCTTATTCATATTTTTCACCTCTCCATATTATCGTCAAATATGGAAATATGTTTAAGATTTTATCCATAAGCAAAACCCCTCAATTGAAGGATCTTGATTCTGCATAAAAGAGGGATTTCATTTACACTTCAAATTTTGCTTTCTTGTCTTGAATAGCATCTTTATTTACTTCTAGATAGTGATTTTTTGTTACGTCAGTTCCTTTATGGTTCAATAATTGAGACACGTCCTCTAGACTCATGCCACTGTGATACAGAAGGTTACTACCACTGTGCCTTAAATCATGACAGTGTAATTCAGGAATATCAATTATTTCTCCGATTCTCTTTATCCAATACCCTTGTAAAGTTCCGGTTTCAGCTTTTTTCCATGTGCCTCCGTACTTTGTTATGAAAAGGTATTCGCATTCAATTCCGTTTTCGGATCTGTATTCCAGCCATTCCTTAACAAGATCAATAGCTCTTTGAGAAGGGAAGAGGGTGACTTTGTATCCTTCTTTTTCAATGACATCTTCCACCCGAAGTCTTTCAAAGTCAATTTGTTCAACTTTAACGTTGCTTATAGCATTAGCTCTGGCCATCGTGGAGAGACCGAATTCAAAGAAGAGCTCTAACTGAATATTTTCCTTCTTTTTAAGTCCTTTTCTGATTTCTTCAACTTGTTCTTTTGTTAGGAAGGTCTGTTTAATTTGAAGTTTTTCACCAGTTCCGGCCTTAGGTCTGTCTAAGAAGTCAACGGGATTTTCTTTGATCTTACGTTTTTTCCTTAAAAATAAAAAGAATGAGCTAATGCTACTCATTCGTCTCTGAATTCTTCGTTCATTATTGCCTAGAATACTGGTACAGAATGCAACAAAATCTTCAATTAAATCAACCATATCATCAGGATCCTCTTTAATAATATCCACAATGTGCCGATTATTGTAATTCTCTAAAATGTATACCAGCCATTGATTGAAATCTGATTGATACCCAACTTTACTGGATTCCGAAAGGTTCATGTTTTTAAAGACAAAATACTTCCGGATTAATTCCGCATTTTTGGGGTTAATTTTGTTGACCTTTTCTTTTGTTGCATATGCTATCTTTTTTCTGGCCATTAATACACCACCGTTATTCTGTTTTAATACCATTTGCATTTAAATCTTTTTTCATAGCAGCAACTAATCGTCCATCTTTTAAGGATTCAGCAGTATTCTTCATGACTGGGCGAGGTTTTCCGTAACCATAACCGTATTTATCTGGATACGTGTATCCTTGACCAGTCTCAACAACCGTGGCAACATCCTTACCGTTGTCTTCACGGGTATTGTCTAATGAAATTCCGTTAGATTCGTTTTGAACGACAAAGGAGTCCTTCAAAAGAGATGTACGTTCATATTCAAGGGGATCGTATTCCTCATATACATCAGATTGCACATGCTCTTGACCAGTTTTAATCATTGTATTTTTTGTGCTTGATTGTTTTTGTACGGCTTGCTTCGCGGCAAATTCAATTAGTGCTGCTATTTCTTTTATATTCTTGGCCATTATTCAGCCTCTTGTTCATTTTCAATCTCATCGACTTTATTAAGGATGAGGTTATTTATTTCTTCCTGAGACATATTTGAAAGTTTGTCTAAATTCTCTTGCATCATCTTTGTTGCTTTTCCAAATTTCTTCATACTTTCTTCGGGAAAGCTGTTAATAATCAAAGGGAAAAATTCAGAGTCCACAAGTTTAACAAACCACTTAACTTTGTTTTTAATATCACTTGGAATACCCAATTCTGTAAATTCCTTAATTAATGAAAAGAATCCCCATTGAACAGGATTAATATCTTCAAACTTAATTCTTGCTTCTTTTGCCTCTTCTTGATCCGTAATAAATTCAGTAAGCATTTTGGTCAAGCGGGTAGGGGAGAAGTAAGGGTAAATAAAAACATGAACGTCATCAGTAAGTTGTACTCGTTCTTTCTTGTCATATTTACTTACACTTTCTTCAATCAACCCAAGATTTAATTTTTTCGATGCCATCTCATTTCCTCCTTATATATCCTCTGCACACATTAAAAAAGACACCTCAATAGGGGAGAGGTGTCTAAATAAAACTTGTATTTTATTCTGTGTCTGCTTCTTCGTAGTCTTCGCCAGTGATTTCTTTGTACTCTTCTAAAGTGACTAAACCATTCTTTACTCCTAATTGGAGCTCTTCTTTTGTCACATCGTTGAATTCCTGGTAAGCTTCTTTGACTTGATCGACGGTTGCCCATTTTCGACTCAGGGCATTAACCCAATAATTGTATGTAGTTATTTTATGAACCTCCCTTTAGATCAGCAATATCTTTTAACATTGTGCTTATTGTTTTGTTGACTTGTAACAAGCTTAAGCGGAGTTGGGATAGGGTCTGTCCTATTATTTCAAAATCGTTAGGTTCAGGGATGCTTGGTTTAACACTATCCTTGTATTCTTCAGTTGCTGATTCAATCCATTTATTTTTCTTGGGATCATATTTGGGCAAGATTATTGTGGGGTCTGGGACAGCAGTTGTACTATTTGGAGGAAGAGCATCGCCTTCAATGAAGTCTTCTCCAGCGTACATAAAGTTCTCATCGTAATAAAGAACATGCATAATATTTTCACCTACTACCATAAAGGAATTCCTATATTAAATGAAACTCTGGAAACACTGTTAATGTCATTAGCGTACAATCCATCAAAACGTAAATCTCCATCTGTTGTGAAGGCAAATCTCGCTGTTCCATATGATCCAATTGTGGGTACTACAAAATCCACCAGCTGTGTTGGCTTGGTTGAGAATTTAGCAACTGCAGTTCCAATGGCCGGCAATGTCCCGAAAGATCCTCTTAGCCATAACACATTGTTTACACTTGAGAATTTGAAAGGGTAAGTGGAGTATTGTGTAGCTCCATTAATAAGTGTAACTGGGTTCCAAGAACCTGATGTACCACTCCATCTAGCTTTGTCATCTAAAGTAACGTGAATATCAGTTTTTGCTTCGTGGGCATCGGTGTAGGCTTTCGCTGAGTTGAGTGCGGTAGTAGCTCTAGCTTGTGCTCCGTCAGTCGTTTCGTGTGTTTGCCATGAAGTCCAAGTTGAATCACTTTTTCTAAAACGGAAATAAGTATGTGTTCCGTAATACGCTTCTAATGCAAATTGTGCAATTGTAGTTCCATAGTTCATGACAGCTAAATAGACATTGGATAAGTTGGCAGGGGAGTGAAGCCCCTGGTTTGCGATTAAATAAAATCCAGTGTTAATCAAATCATTGTACTCCGTTTTTTCGGAGCTACCTTTGTAGAATACTTTCCCATCATCGGCAGTGAGTTTGAAAAGTTGAGCAGCGTCCCATCTATCTCGATCAGATTTGTTGATATGAACATTAGTGTCATTCAGATGATTATCAAAGTCACTTTTATTAGCTTGTTTTACATTGTCTACATTCCCAAGTCCAACCTGTTCAGCAGTAACCTTGTGTGGGTTTGATTGATCGTTAGTATGTTCAGCTAAGAAAGACTTTGACCTTTCATCAGAGCTGTTCCAATAACTGCGCTCATCCTTTGTGATATGTCGATCGAGGTCTGCATCGTGAGCGTCAAAATCAATTTTTGCTGCTTGTTGAACATTATCAACCTTAGACAAACCAACTTGGCTTTTAGTAACTGCATGAGGATTTTTCTTATCATTAAGATGGTCATCAAAAGCAACTTTTGTGGCTTGCTCTTCATTAAGTACATTTGATAATCCGACTTGCTCTTTAGTCACTTTGTGCGGGTTTTCTGTATTCTGAGTATGCGACTTTAATTCCGAATTTTGCTTTTCCATGAACTCATCGACCTTATCGGATAAACGTTTTTCATGATCAGACATATGAGATTCAGTTCTGAAAAATTGATCTTTAAGGTTATTGATTTGTATATTGTTTTGTTTGAGCTGACCTACAAATTTACTGCTGCTCATTAACTCACCGCAATTCCTTTAACCGTAACATCTCCATTTACGGAAATGACCTCAACCATGAATTTGAAAAGCCCCGCAATATCGAAATCCCAGTTTTCATTTGTATTCAATGTGCCCGTACCTAATTGAAAATCAGTTTTGTTTGTTCCAGCAATTTCTGTCTTTTCACCATTTTCATCTACGGCAAAGAATTTTATTTCTCTTGAAGTTGAGGAACCAGAGATCTTAACAGTAATATCCCGATAATGTGATACTACAAATTCTTCACCTTCAGACGGGGCAGTTGTTGCTTCGTGGAATGTAAAGGTTGCTTTATCTGGAATGGTTTTTAAAATATTTTCATCGGTTTCTGTCAACAACTCCACCTCCTAAGTCTGTTTAAAAACTGACTTTTATTTAAAAAGGAGAGGGGAAAGATCCCCTCAATTTATTTAGCTTCAAATACTCTTACGTCTCTGTCAGTACCGTCATTAATCACATATACATAAAGTGTTTTGCCGGTAGCAACAGGCACCGAGAAAGGTTTGTCGCCGGCTGTCAATGGGATACCTGTATCAGCAGTTACAGTAGAGTTTCCAATGTAAATCGTGCCTTCTGCAGGTGGATAAATAGTAAGTGCTGTTCTGTCAGTGATACCTGCGGTAACTTTTTGAGCTGTTGAAGTAACAGTGAATTTATCCGTTTTAAAAGAGGAGAAACCGGGATCTCTTTCATTCAAGGTCACGGAAGGGGATTGTACTTGGATGCCTTTGATAGCATCTAAACCAGCTTGAGGGAAGTCAACTTGTAGAGGCTTTTCTTGTGATTTGAGATGAATGTCAGTTACTAAGCTACCGTTTCCATCATCTCTAGCTGAAGATTTTACACCATCGAAATCATTAAGTTTTGCTGCCATTAAAAATCACTCCTGTAAAATTAATTGCCAACGTCTACGGATTTAGTTTGAGTTTCTGTGTCAGGGTCAGGATCTGGAGTGGCTACATTATCATCTCTGCTCGCTTCAATAACAACAGCCATTTCGTCTGTGTCAGTGTCGGCCAGTGCTTCAAATTTAATTTCTGGAGCTAATGCATTACCGTTTTCGAGAGACATTTCAAACTCACCTGAAGGGGATACGTTAGGGAATTGAATATAGATATCGCTATAGACCTCTTCGGTATCAGGGTTATACGCAATTGTACGGTACTCAACTTCATATCGCTCAGAGAATTTACTTGCTTTAATAGCGAGCCGTCTGCCGATTTTGTTAATCTGATATACGGCTGTTAACTTTTCTTTTTTACCAGCAAATCCATTGGGGATTAAGTATGTGCCATCTGTAGATACAGGCGTCTTATAAGTTAATCCTTTTTTGTTGAAGAAGGTTATATCACTTACCGGTTTACCTTTAAGAGTAACCGTATTTTTGTCATCAACAATTAGACCATGTTCACGGTCAAAAACCTGAACTTTTGCTTCTTCTTCAATTGTTTCACCTTGTGTCATTGCCAACCATTCAAGGTCGAAAAATGCATTCTTGACAGTAAGATTGATTTCTTTTTCAGACTTCAAGATATAGAGTGGTTTATTCCCGATACCACCACGAAGCTTGTCTTCGGAGATGGCTTGGGAGAATGAAGCTGTTTGTGCTTCTGCTGTGAATACAAGCTGACCATCAGATTTTCTTCTGAAATAAACATCAGCTGTATCTTGAATAACTGTTTTCATCTATAGATTTCCTCCTTAAAATAAAAAAGGAACAGCTATTAGCTGCCCTTAGAAAAACCCTTGGTCTCATTCATAAATTTATCTCGGCTTATGTAATGTTTCTCTTCCTCAAATAAGTCAATGTGTTTATCCCAGTTCACAATGTTCTTGCCTGCTTCTGGTGAAACTGTAGCAAAGAGGGTAGAAGTGTCATATTGCTTGAATTGAGCAATCCGGTGATAAGTCATATAAAGTTGAAACAGGGTCATATCATTAATGTCTTTATAAAGATAGCCTGTATAAGTTGATACTGTGCTAATGATATCTGCCATATCAATTGGATCCACATCTTGACTCTTAACTCTTTTGCTTCGCTCATTAGCTTTTTGAATCTCAGGATTGGAGCTTATTTTTTCTTCCTTCAAACAACACATTTTTAATACAAGTTCTCTAATGGAATCGAAGTTGTCTGGAGTAAGCTTATCCAGTATTTCTTCTCCATTGAACATTTTAGAAAACACTGTGCTATAGGCTTCTTGAAAATTAGGAAGGGTACCCGAAATTTCATAAAGAGTCATTTTTTTTAATTCAGCAACAAGCTCATCAAGTTCCCCAAAACGATTAACATCTTCTTTGCTATAAACATAAATGATCTCTTTTTTGGACATTTTGATTAGCCTTAAATAATTGGCTAACTGACCGTACTCTTTAACTTTAATGAATCTGCATTCACCAAGTTCTGTAGAGATAGGCTCTCCAGTAATGAAAAACTCCATATCAATCATTTCATAGCTCCGAAAGTGAATATTAATTTGTATCCCAAGTACCCTTCAGGCGCATTTGATATGAGCAACCTTGTGTATTTAACATTTTTACCGATACCAGCAAAATTTTGATTGAAGAGCATGTCACAAATACGATCAGTAATTTTCAGGTTCCTGAATTCAGTCTCTTCATAGGTGTTAATGTGTGTATAAACATCAATCATCAAATCTTGATCTAGCAGCATCACACTTTGGGTTGAGGGTTTAGGGATTCCATTGCCAAGATAAACACAAAGCCTGCAAATTGGTTGATCGGTTAAATCATCAGTTTTGGGAGCACGTTTAATTATGGAGCTTAATATCGATGGGGAATCATCAACTGGATCATAATAATTTTCCAACGTCTGAACGTCAGGGAGAGAAGAGGAGAGAGGGTCATCTTTATAATATAAAAGACGATTCAATTCAGTATCATTCATAATGGTTCTGAATACAGTTGTCATATGTTCGACCATCATACTCATTCACTATCACCTCCAACTTTCTTTTTGGCTATAAGTCTAATTGTCCCGGTGTCTCCATAGACCTTGGAATAGTCTATATCATCAACACGGAATTCCTCGCCATAAAAAGAAAGAAAAAGACCCTTCCTTAATTTTTCATGTTTTAAAAAGGGGATGGTGACATGTGCTTGTCCTTCGGGAATGTTTATGGCCAATTCGGATCCAATTATTGAGGTTGTGCGCTCAAAGACACAAGGAACTTCAAGCTTTTCACCAGGAACTGTAATCATAATTGGTTTTCCTGTAATTTCATTAATCTTTCCAGATGGAATCTTACGATCAGATGATGTTAGTGAAATAGATGAGTTACATAATTTAGCCTTGGCTATGGGATAAAGTCTGTTTGTATCAAACTCTGTAATAAGAAAAGGGGAATCGTTTATTTCCGCAATAGCTCCCTTATGGGATTCATAATCAGGTCGAAACAGTAATGTTTTATCTTCGGAGGTTTTCCCCTGATTTATTATTACATCGGTTAATTCACCGTTGATCGGAATGCTCTCAGAGAAGAGTGAAGAATCAAAAGACTTATTTATTGTGTCTTTCGTGTTATTAATTATAACTTCATCAGGAGTAGAGCCGTATGCAAGTAACCTCTTTTTATATGTTTCAAAAGAGTTCAATGTTCCATTCTCCCCATTATTTTTTCAATGGTTGCAAGAACTTTAAACACTTCTTTTCTAACGACATGAAAACTGTAGTCATGTGATGAAATATTCAATCGAATGGACTCTAGAGTTGCAAGTATCACAACATAATCAGAGCAATCATGTGCAGATTTAATAGTATCCTGAGCTCCATATAATTCGAAGATTAGTGAACTGACATAATTATTAATACCATAATTACTTTCTTCTAGGAGGGGAATGATTTTAAAGATGCGTGACTTTAAAAAGTTGAAGTATGCTAACTGAGTTTTTGAATCTGTTATCATCTTCATGATCTAAAGCCTCTCATACTTATATTTGAGTATGTATATTGCACCATTAAATCTTCAGCTTCTTTTTTGATTAAATTACGTAGCTCTCTAATCTCCTTAATATGGTTCGCTTGCGAATACAATTTGAAGTCCTTAGAGCTCAGAGTTTGATGTAAAAGGTCAGCAGTGACTATTTTGGGAGTGAGATATTCTACAACCATAAAGCATGCCAGAATTTCTTTTTCTTCATCAGATAGATCTTCATTGAATTGTTTGAGTTCTTGATCCCTGTCAGTTAAGTCCTTTTTACACCTTCTAAATTTAATAGATGACGACCTTAATAAAGGCTCTAAGGTATCAGCCAAATCTTGGTCGGAAATGTTTAAAAATGAGTAATCAGTTAACTTAGGAAGGAAAAACCCGTAGATTTCTTCAAAAGGAGTAGGCAAATATTACGCCTCCTAATCTGCTAATGAAAGAATGTCCAAATGGAGCTCTTTTTCCAATAGCTTAAGAAGCTGAAGATTATTAAATTCTCCACTTTCAACACCTTTTCTAGCTTTGTCAGCAATCAATTCCTTCATTCCTCTAGGTAATTTAAGTAAGATATCTTTGGCATCTGTGACTGAAAGATTGAAGAATTCTTCAACTTCATCAATAGGAATAATGTGTTGATAAACCTTGGTTAAACCTAAGTATTGTACAACTTCCTCATCATCGATAAAAATCCAAGGCTCTGTTAGAAACTTAGGCTGAGACGATTTCATTGTTAACAATTCAGATACCTCTATGTATTCTTCATCCCCATACGCACTCCATACAGTTTCTAGCCCAGTTTTTTTTGAGATGTATTTCAAACTTCCATTCGTAACATTGAAACATGACACCAACTGATTACGATTTATTTGTTTCTTTTTCTTAACTGTTTTCTTTTTTGGTGCTTCTTTTTCAGTAACCACTTCATTAGATTCAATTGCAGTTTCTTTTGTTGCCATTTAAAACTCTCCTTTTTCATCAAAAATATATGAGGGCTATTTAGCCCTCATATTATGCAAATTGATACATGCCGTACATTACGTTAAATACTGTGTCCACTCCGTATTGAGTAATGAATTTGTACTCCATAGACATATCTTGGTTGGTTGTACCATCGGATACTTCTTTAATAAAAGGAGTTCCTTCTTTGACAACCTTAATAGGTTTGGCGTTGGCTGGTAGAACCATCAAACGATCATTTGCAATTTGGAATTCAAAAGTGTTTGGTTTGTGGCTTTGAGGGATAGGAAGGAGGGAGTATCCGTTCCAAACGGAGAGAACACCGTTTTTGTTAATTTGATCTTTCATATTTTCACTCATGAGAGTAGTAGCACCGGATAGTTTAGACAATGCTGTGCGTGTTCCAGCAATAATGATTTGAGATCCTTGGTTTGCTGCTTGAACATGCTCTGCCTGCTCAATTAGTGTTGCGTCATTATAGGTGCCAGTCTGTTTGAACTCAGCAGGTAAGTATGCCATAGAAGCCATGAATTCAGTATAGATACGTGAATTCAACTCCTGAGTGAATGCTTCACTTACTTTTTTGATGAAAGCGTCCCAATCAATGCGACCGGCTAAGAACCGTTTGAAGTCAGTGTAAATTGCAATAGCATACGGCTCAGTTTGTACAGTAAAGGTATCCCCAATATTCAATTTTTGCCGTCTGATGCTCCAATGGTTACCTGAATGCCGCGCTGCTACTAGCATTGTTCTATCTTCAACATAAAATTCATTGGTATCACCAAGAGCTAAATCACGGTAATCCACGAATTGTTCGAAGAAAGGGCTGGCAATCATACCATCGGTAATTGTTTGATCAAGTACCTCTTCAATAATTTCGAAGATATCATTCTTATAGCGTCTAAATTGACTAAAGTTTGGCTTGTCCGTGCCGATAATCTCTACAAATGCTTTACGGATAACATCATTTGCCTGATTATTTGAGTAATCTGTAACTCTGTTTTTATATAAATCAATACCCAATTTCACAAGATCTTGTTTCATTAATTAACCTCCAAGTTATGATTATTAGTTTTGTTCTACTCTGATAACGACTAAATCAAGCATTCCGCCCACATAACCAGGTTTCCCGGTTACTGTTTGAGTGCCAATCTTTTCGATGGCTTCGATTCGCCCTACAAATCTTTGATCGGCTACATCTGCCTCTACAATCTCTTTATATTTGAAAGAATTAGCTTGTAAGGTGACCTTATTTCCAATTACAACTTGTTCACCAAGAGCATCAATTAGATCTGGTGAAACAGAAAAGATATCGCCTTCAACAAGGTCGTATACTCTAAAAATTTGACCGGCGTCAATTTTGAAATACTTTAAATTGTTTTGTGATCTGCGAGTCTGGTCATACATAATCTCATCTTGTGCTACAATAGCAGCTTTTTCTTTGGCTGGATCTGTAGCTCTTTTAAATAGGCGCAACTCTCGTTCACCTTCATACGGAACTCCAACCACACCAACATTACCATTTTCAACATTAAGTTTTGCTTTTACAGAATGAATATGGGCACCGCCGTATACGGCAGCCAAATTATCTAAACGAACAACTCCTGACATTTAAATGCCTCCTCCAAATGTTATTTAGTTTGAAAACTTTTCGAACAACCCGCCATAAACCAGTTGTGTATCATCATTTTCTTTATTAAAAGGTATTTTCACAGTTGTATCTTTTTCTTTTTTCGAAGATGAAAAATTTGCTTTCTTTTTTCCTAAAAGAGTGAAGAGTTTCTCTTCAATCTGTTGAATAGATAAACCTTCAGAAATCGCTTTAACTGAATTGATATCATCTTCAGATAGTTCAAGATTGAACTTTTCATAAAGCTCTTTTTCTTTTTCCTTACGTTGTGAAGAAAGAGTGTCAGCTTTAAATTGTTTGAGCGCCTCATTTTCTTCTTTAACCGACGCGTAAGTATGTTCAACCTCTTTTTCCTTTGCTTCAAGTTCATCTTTTAGTTTTTCAACAGGCACCACAGAAAATTTTGATTCATTGCCTTCGATAAAATCTACAATTTCAAACTTCTTTCGGTGTTTTGTTGAAAAATCAATTGTCACCTTGTCTTCTGAAATGGAGAATTTGAAGCCATACAGTAATCCGTCTTCTTTGTTATCAAATGCAAAAACTTCATCGTCTTTTTGATCTGCGTAGTAATAGCGAATTCGCTCTTCAGATTCACCCCAACTATAAGTTTTCACAAACTTTTCTTCACTAAGGGCACGTTTTAATTCAGCTTCTAACTGATTAGCTGACAAGGAAAAGCTGCTGTCAACTTTGTATGCTGTTTTGAGTTTTTGATTTAACTCTTCATATGAAAGGGCTTCATAATTGATTCCGTTTGCGGCTAACTCTTCTTTAGTAACAGAGAATTGTTTTAAAAGTTCTGTTTTATCCAAAGTCTTTATACCTCCTTTATCAGTGTTGATGGATTTAAACAGTTCCATTTTTTCTTGAATACCTTTGAACATTTTGTCTTCTGAGAATTGAGTTTCGATAGTTGCAGACTGCATAGCAGGGAGGACATCAGTTCCTAATGCACAAGCACCAAAAAAGCTAAATTTAGTGAAATGGAACACTTCATCAATCCATTCCCCTTCAAAATCATCATGGAGTTCCATGGACTGTGACTTCACGCTGTTTCTGTTGAATATTTCGATTGGATCGTCCCATTTTTGCCATACAAGTCCTTCGCAAGTAAGGAATTCTCTTTCTATTCCGTCATCACAAACTCGTTTTTCAAACTTTGCATTGTTCGACTCAGGAATGAGCCCGATAGCTTGTCCGATATACTTAACTTTAAAGTGACCATCCTCTTTAATTAAAACCATGCGGTGGTCTGAAAAATCAATATCCCCATCAGAGTTCTCTTCTATGTAGGATAAAATAGGAGTATTAGCAAGAGAGGGGATAGCGGCTTGAACTGCTTCTTTATTAAAATAGCTTCCATTTAGGTTTTCCCCTAAATGCATCAGCCAAATTTTCACCTTTAAGAATCGAGTGTCTTCTGTTTCAAATGAATCCAAGCTCTGAAAGAGAAGAGGCACATAATTATCTACCGTTTTGTCCAAATTTTCACCTCCTTTCAAAAATCATTTGATTACTCTCGATTAAGGTTTCCTTCATTTTCCCTCGTTTCAACACCTTTATCGGAAAGAGCATCTTCTTTTTTCTTTGGGGCGCCAGCGGATTTAACGCTTTGTGTGTGAGAGCTGGACAAAGGTATTAAATTATCTGGCAAGTTCATAATTTCATTCTCAAGAAATGCCATGTTGTTTAAATTGCTCTGTGTAACCCCCAATGTAGAAGCTAATGCAGACTTAACAGGCATTCCATATTGAGCTGCTTGTAACAAACTGTCTCGTACAGTTTCTACATTCAATTTTGTAGTTTCTAATAGCTCAATTCTGAATTTATATTCACTATCCATTTTTTTGAGCTTCCTATTTAGCCATCGTTCCAATTGTTTTAACACTCTAAAAGCGACTTGTTCATCTGTGATTATCGATTTAGATAGGCCTGTTCCACTCATTCCATCACTGTTGAATAATATTTGACTGACTCCGGCCGCATTATAATAATCTCTTTCAGCTTTTGCGACAGCATCTGCATCATTGCTTTTTCTTTCAAGCTTAATTGCTTCAATTTGCATAGGAGAGGTTACTAGACCAACTTCTTCTGGCAGAGCATTCATTGCCATATTGTGAAAATCAATGGCTGTTTCCATGTTCAATAAAAGCTTGTCTGCTTCTCCAGATTTCTCATCCATGGGGATTTTTTGTGTTAGGATCATATAATTGTCCATCTTGTTTTTTACATTGCGAAGTCTTTTGGTTTCATCTATATCAAGAACTGATTCAAAAACTGAAGAGAAAGGGGGAAGTAGATATTCAAGTTCCTCATTTACCTTGATACATATAGTGTTTTCGGAGCTCAGTTCTTGCCACCTTAAGCCTGTTTTGTCTTTGGTGTATTTCAGATACTTAACCCTAAATTCTTTAGGATAATCCTTTAAGATGTCCTTATTAGAATCAAAATAAGCAAAGTCAAAACTGTAGTTGAAAACTCCATCTTCAATGGAACTTATCCTACAATAATCTGGGTCAAGTTTTTGAATGAAATACGAATCAGATGTTGTATGCTCATATCCATAAAAGACGTCTTCTTTAAAGGCAATTAGCAATAGTTTTGTGAATTCGTGCTGAAGATTCATTGTTTCAATAAGTTTTAATATGCTGGAATATTGATCTTTAAAGGGTTTTTCTTTGAATTTGTCTATATTTAAATCGAAAGGTTTGATTATGTAATCAAAGCGGAGCATAGTTGCAAAATATTGAATCAGGCGTTTATAGTTAGGCGAGGTGTTATATAAAAAACGGCTAACTCTTCTCAATTCTTTTTGGCTTTTTTGAGGGTTTTGAAGGTACATAATGATATTTTCTTTAGTGAATTTTGAGGAAATAGCTGATTTGTTATTATTTAAGCTCATGTCGTTGAGAAGTAGCTTGGACAGCTGCGCAAAACTTATTAATTTTTGATCCATTTGTTACAAATTTCAACTCCTTTCTTTTAAGAAATTTGCGGTTGTTTAAACAGGAACATTTTATTCATATCAATTTTGGGATGCTCTTTTTTTGTTATGTTTTCACGTCTTAGTTGCTTTAAGTACCAAGCAAGCATTGCAATTGTATATGCACGGTCGTCGTGAACTTTACTTTTCTTATCAGGAGGCAAGTCATACCTTACTTTGCTACTACTCCCAGAAGAAAATTTATAGATGCTGACAAGCTCTTCTTTTGCTAAATCAATATTTGTTAAAGACAAAATTTCTTCATCGGTTAGCTTGTACTTTTTTCCTTCACCGTTATCAGTAGGTAAAGTGATTTCTCCCTTATAATCATAGGTTTCAGTAAAAGATATTAAGTTTAAATCCATCATCTCAATTAAAGATTCAAACATGTCGCTTTTTAGTTTTTGAGGTGAGAGGAGGGAGAGTTTGTCACTGGCGTTTGGATACTTGGAAATGTAAGATTTGTACTCTTCGTGTTGTTTATCAATAAGACCCCTGTGTTTAACACCCTTAGTATCTGTCCAGTCCTCCAGTAAACCATCTGCCCAGGCATTCATACCGCCACCGCCAGCACCGGCATCTAAGAGAATTCTTTCGATATTTTCATAATCAGCTGCCTTTGTTCCATTGTAATTTAGAAGCATCCTTTTAAAATCCTTAACTTGATCAGGAGTCTTAATTGGGGTTTTCTTTTTCTTTTCTAGATCAGTCCAAGAAACATTATTAGAAATTTCAAGCCGGTAGCCTACATTCTCATCATTAATTAGCTCTGCAACTGTGCATACTGAGTTGTCATGATTTCTTGCAGGGTCGATGGCCATTAAAAATTTTCTGGAGCCATCATTAGCAAGAACAGGGGGGCGCGTTACAGAATTTCTGATAATCATTGCACGTTTGATGATTTGATTGTCTGATCCCTCGGTGGTGAATATGTTCTTATATTCACGCATAGCTTTTTCTTTGTTATCTCTCATTGCTGCATCCACAGTTTCTTGGGATAGCAAAGACACAGGGTACAGTTTTCCATTAAAGGTGGCATTTATAACAATGTCTGAACTGATATCCGCGACAAAATATCTTTTGTCTCCTAAGAACATCTTTTTAGCAAAATCGCTATATTTTCGATAGAAGTAGGTATCTGTTGAAGAGGCTGACGAGGCATAAATCAGTTGGTTGGGCATTTGTTTAGGAAATAGAGTGACATCAACATCTCCACCTAGTCTAAAATCACTGTTCTGAACAGCAAACGGTTCAGAAGTCGTAAAAAGCTCATCAGGAGCAAAACCACTTTCATCATAGAAATTTAGATTAGAACGCTTCGAGCGGTTGTTGTCAAAGGATCCGTTTAATGAATTTACAATACTTCCGTTATAAAGTTTGTATTGAAATGATGCGGGGTTGTGGGTGAAGCCATCAGTGTTTGCTGCACTCTTAACGGTTTCGTTATAAAAAATGTCTGTAAGGCCGGTAAAGGACGCAATCTCTCTTTTCGCTATTTTTTCAATTTTTAAGAACATCTCTTGCGATTGTGAACCAACACCAGCCAAGATATACGCTTGGAAATTGGGGATCAGGAGACTTTTGGCCATAATAAAAGGGCTTCCCAGTGTTGTTTTTCCTGAGTTTCGCCCCATGCACCAAAGAACATATTGCTTGTACCAACTTTCAGTAAAAGCGTACTTTTGATAATCTAAAAGTTCCATGCCGAAGAATCTTTCTACAAATTTGACCGGGTTTTTTCGCCCCCACTGAATGACTTCGGCAAGCTTAATAAATCCATCTATTTTCCGTTGAGACATATTAGCTTTAGTCATTTGTCAAAGTTCCTTCTGTTTTTCTCAGGCTAAATAATTCTTTCTTAAGCTTCCGGTTTTCTTCTTCAAGAGTAATTGTTCTTGCATCTAAGCTCTGAATAATTTCTCTTTGTTCCATAATCATTGAAGTATAATCATTCTCGTCGAATTGCAATTGATCCATAATACTTTTATTGCTTAAATCAGCTACTTGTCTTATCCCTTGTGCTGTTTCAATATCAAATTGATTAACTTCTCCTTCTTCAAAGCCTTTCTCCTGAAGTGTTTTAATAATTCCAGAAAGAGTCCCGGCACCTTTGCTTTTATTGTTGTTATGGTTTACCGAGATACCATTGTCTTTAGCTAAAGCCAGCATGGATTTGAGAATCTTTTCTTTGGAGTCAATTAAGGATTTAATGCCGCCTGCCTGATTAGACATATTAGCTACGTCACTTGTAATTGTCGCAATTGCTCGGTTTATTTTATCAATTTGATTAAATCCTTTTACAATTTCAATTACAGCGGGTAGTTTGAAATTGTCCTCTAATGTTCCTTCGTCAAGGAAGTTGACTAGGTTATTGTAAAGAAGACGTTTATCACTCTCAATTTCTCCTTCGAACGGATCATATCCCAACATCCTTAATACATCTTTTTTATTGGTATCATCTAACTGAATGCCATCATCTTTAGATGGATGATCTGCGTTTATTTCTTGCTGTGTTTTCGTGCCATCTTCGTCGAACTCACTGTCTTGCCATGTTTTCATGCGGTTATGTCTTAGACCTAAATTCTTCATGTAAATTGAAAATAAATGCCTATTTCTATTTGCTGCTTCTTCAATTGAAGAAATCCAGGTAGTGTGTAAGTATGGTTTATCAAGCATTCGTAAGAGATTTTGTATATGGATAGGACTTTCTATGTCTGAGTCAGCAATTTTTAATAAGCATTGTTTACAGACGTGTAGCTTACCTGTTGCAGCGTGAAAAGGGGAGGCAGAGGCGTAATATTGCCCTGCGTCTCTTTCTTTTCCACAACAGGAGCAAACAATTTTTTCAATATTCATCTACTCACCTCCGTTAATTTCTAAAAACACGTTTTATAAAACGCCCAGCAATAGAGCGGAAGGGGGTACCGCAATCATCCTGGGCGTTCTAAAAAGGTGTTTAAACTAAAGAAGAGAGGACTTCATCATGATGAAATCCTCCTTTGATCTCAATTCCTAATTTTTTAATTGTTTTGAGTTGATCTTTAGTAACAGTACTGTCGATATAAACGCCATTCGGAAAATGGTTACCTTCTAAATAATTGACTGAGATAATAGTACAACTAATTCCTTTTTCTTTGGCTAAGTCTTTGTAAACCTTTTGATGAGCACCTACAAGTAAAGGAATATTATTCTCTTGTGATAGCCTAAGAAGAAGAGTTGTTTTACCTTTACCTCTCTGAGAACCATTTACCAGCAGTATTTTGGGTGCATTTTTATGAAATTTTTCTTGTAGTGATTTATCCACGTCATTAAAAACAACTTTCATTCGCTTGGATGGAGGTTGGATTTTCTCTCCAAAAATAGTTAAATGAATAGCTTCTAATACACGCTTAATCTCAGAATCACATCTGTATCCAGACTGTTTTAACTCTGAGAGGGTTTCTAAATGTTTATTTAAGTATTTAAAATCTTCATTCGTCATTTTTCGTCTTCATCCTCAATCGTTTTTTGTATTACTTTAATAAACTTTCAATAGCTCCTAGGCTCACAACTGTCTCATAAGGTGAATAGTGTTTTGCTGCCACACTCATGTTTCTTAAATCATCTATGGCAATTCTTTTATTTATAAAAGCTTCTCTATGAGTCTCAATAACATATTTAGGATCAGCAAATGGCTTACTTACAGTATTACAAGTCACTTCTTCATAAACAGCAGGAATTGAATCCAACAGATACTTATAATCACACAGCTCTTTCATTAATTGTTCTTTGTTAATATTTCTTGTTCCATCTTCAATGATTTCCTTCCAGAAAGACTCGTAAACATCTTTGTAATCAGTCACTTACACTGCCCCAATCCGAATAAAATTAAAGTTTTATATCAATTAACAATCAAATTTACTAGAGTGCTCTTACTTTCAGGGGACAGGTTGTCCCACTGCACTGCTAATATTTCTATAAATTCGTTTGTAGACATAGGATCATTCCTTTTACTTTTCATTTTTAAAGCGAATTATGTATGTAGCCTCAATACCTGCATCATCAAAAACCATAAATTTTTGAGAAGGTTTTGTGCCAAACCGACCTTGCATAGCATAATCATCCGCACCGACAAGCGCTCCATTTACAACAACTGTTGTGCTGCCGTACTCTTTTTCATAATTGTGATGAATATGACCACCGAATATGTAAGAAGGGATATAACCAAGCAATTGGGGTAATCGTGTTACGCACTGATCAACACGATCGTAGTGGCCATGCACAAACACGACTTCCTGATTGTTGATTTTGGCGGGGATGAATCCGTCTTGCTCAGGTTCAATGGAGATGTTCTCTATTTTCTTTAATCTGGCTTCAAGATACCAATTAATGAGGTATTCAAAGTTTTCTTTAATCCCTACATCATTTTTAGAAGGGGACAGGCGACCGTGATTGCCTGCTACGTTGTAGAACTTAACCTCTTGAAACTCACTTGCCAACATAGCTAACACCTCAGCAAGCGTTTCTGATACATATTTAATTTGTTCTACAGCATCTTCATTGGCCTGAACTCTTGTAGACACATGAATAAGACCTCCGATTAAATCACCGAGATTTGCTACATGTAATGTGGAGACATGATTCTGCTTACCATACTCAATCACTTTGTTGGTGAGATGTTCTACACGTTCATTGAAGATTTCTTTATTGAATTTATTAATGCGGTTGTCGATTTCCATTCCGAAGTGCCAATCACTGAATAATGCAAGCCCATGTTTTTCAGCAATAGCGGGGGATGGGAAGGTGAAGCGAAGGGGTCTTTTTGACTCTAGAGATGCAATAGCTTGTACGACATCATCTTTAATTTGTTCAAACCGTGCTTGATTGGCAATGAATTTCCGGTATTCTCTTTTTTGGTCTCGTGCTTTGATTGTTTGTTTTTCGGATTCAATGCGAATTTCTTCATGTTTTTGTTGAACTTCTTTGTTCATATTCTTTGAGATAAAGTAATCGTGCCAGCGCTCAAATTGTTTAAAGTCTTTACGCCATTTGCTTTCATCATAGTTGGTTCCCTGATCCTTGTTTAAAAGGGTAGCAATTGTTTTTGTGTCAATGTGATAAGTATCTTTGTTTTTGAAAAGTCTAATATGATAATCAGTGAACGATTCGTCTTTTTCTCGTTGTAAAACAGTATCTAAAATAGCTGTCATTCAGTCACCACCTACTCAGAAAGCCCTTCAGTTTCTTGAGGAACAACATCACTGTCGCTTTTTAACGTGAAATCAATTGGATCTGTTTTGCTCTCAAGCTCTCTTAGGTATTTAGATAGTGAGTGAATGTGTATACCATCACCTTTATGTTCAATAATTTGATCTTCATCAACATTTACAGTGCATTTTTTAAAAGAATACTCTTTCTTGCCTTTAGCCAAATTTAATTCCTCCAATATGTGTTTTATTTACGTACAATAAGCTCCTTCGGAAGCCCGATGATCCGAAGCATCGGTAACGTCCGAAAAGGGGATATAAAGGAGATGAAAAGATAAGTCGGATAGGCGTTGGGGAAACGCCCGAAGGAGATTATTGATAACTTGCGTACCGGAAGCCTATTCCGGTCGGCCCGTAGGCTAACGCAAGCACAAAAAGACCTTCTAACGATTTAGATGGCCTTGTTCTGATTACATTCTAACCCCGTTTCACCTACATCAGTAGCCCACGTAGGGACGCAAGCCTTCAGATCGACAGGGAATACGCTGATGTGAAACCTTTGTAGTCGACAAACTATAAGTAAGTCGAAAATAACAAAAGACGCCAAATAACGTCTTCAGAAACTCCTTGTACATCATGGTACATGAGCATAAAAGGCTGGTTATCGCTGTGCGAAATCCAGCTGGCTCCTTCTACACCTGGCAGATGAGCTAATTCATTTATAGGCTGCGAATGAAGGAAATCAATCCTGCGTTATTGCCAACTACTCAATCATAATATGGGTTAAGTAGTCGCCGAACAACCTCTGAATTCGCAGTGAAACACTTGATTAGTAGCTGGCTTTAGAAGGAATCCCAAAGCTTGACGTATCGAGGTATCTTTTATGTCCCCCACGCGGGATTAAACGGCTACTCTCGTTTAATGAATTCAAAAACAAATATTGAGAAGGAAAGACCCATTATAAGCCTTCTCAATGGCATTTTCAGTCTCTCTTGTCAGGTTACACGCCTTATTAAGAAACAAAGCGTCTCAAACGCTCGCCATTTATTTTGCACAGTTTTCTCTGACCCGTGTAAGGAGGTATGTGCATGGGAAAGATAAGTCTCCATACAGAACATTGAAGGAGATGAAGTGAAATAAAGTGAACGTGTTGCTAAGTGAAATTGAAAAGGCAAGACCGAAAATAATCCTTTTCTGTGAAATGGGAGCGGTGATCAATCGCCCAAAAACCATCTCACTTATTTTACGAGCATAGAAGACTCGCTAACCCGGAAAAATTTTTGATGACCGCATAATAAGCATCAAAGCTTACAAGGGCATTATTTAAAGGGAAGGGAGACGCATCTGCCTTACCTAAGTGCAAGCCGAAGCAGTGCACCGCAATTAAAATTCAGGCTACATGTCACCCATAGTAAGACTGTGATGGGATTCACCCTACATTAACAGCAATTTTTCAGCTTGAGTAGCAAAGGTCTTACCGGCATGTTCAGCCCGATAATGGCCATTTACCTGTCTCTTTAAGATACAGACATCCGAGTTAACCTCGAACCCTCATAAATGACCATTATCCGACCAACCACAATGACCAGTTGTAGTTGTAAAGTCGAATTTAATGCTTTTGTTCGTATGAAAGTGAGAATAAACATGTTTAGAAAAAGCTTAGTCCACGATGGGGCAATACCCCGCTAATATCCATTTATCTGAAACCCTGGCATTCCAAGTCCTCAAACAAATGAATATTGGCCGAGAACTGATATCCCACATATCAGTAAACAGCTTATTATTGACGACACCCCCATGTCGCCAATAAAAGAACTCTAATTGATTAACCTGGAGATGAACACATGCGAAAAGAGGGGAGGGCGACAATTTCCTCCATAACATCTAACTCTGCCACTTTTAGGAGCATAAGCTCTATGTGACAAAGCGTGCAGGAAGCCTTTCCTGTCGTCCTCATTAACTTTTATTAAGCTTTCACTGCGTCTTTTAGAGCTTTAGCAGCCTTGAAGGCAGGTGCCTTTGTAGCTGGAATATCAATTTCTTCGCCCGATTTTGGATTTCTCCCTTTACGAGCTGCACGTTCACGAACTTCAAACGTTCCAACTCCAGGAATCTTGATTGATTCACCTTTTGTAAGTGTTTCAACGATCACATTAAATACTGCTTCTACCTTAGGCGTAGCTTCTTTCTTAGTAACTCCTAATTTCTCTGCAACTTCTCCAACAAATTCTGTTTTGTTCATGTTTTAATTCCTCCTAGTGATATTGTTTATTTTTGTGTTAAAATATAATTACGGTACCGTTTGTGCTTCTTTTGAAAAAATGGGAGACGTACTCACCCTTATATGTGGAAATTAGCTTTCTTTCTCCCTTATGGCGATTATCTCAAAAGGGGCTTTCAGACCAGTCATATCAAGGGTTCAGGGCACTTTTTTTGTTAAACTTTTTCCGGTAAAATCGCTGTACCCCTTGGGGGAGTAAGGCTCAGGGCACTTTCTATTTTTCTTCCTTCCTCCACTTATCCCTTTTCCACTTGTTTTTTTGCTTTTGTGCTATTTTCTTTGCACAGGTTGTACAATATTTCGCCTTGTGCGAAGTCGACTTAAACATTTTTCCGCAACTACAGCATCCTCTATAAGTCTTTAAGTTATGTCTTAGATTCTCTAATAAAGTCTCTCCAAAGCACTCCCATAATGTTGATTTAAATTTGCTTTTCTTTTTATATAGGTACTTTACTAAAACATCAGTAACATATTGCTCGTCATTGTGGATTTTTAACAATCTGTCTTTAATGACCTTATAAACATAAAGTTTTTGTCCAGGCTTAATGTCTTCATCATTCATGAGCCATTTCTTGTTTTGGTCTAATCGTTTGTACTCACTAATAATTGCCTCGTCCAACTTAATCTCCTTGTTCTTGAGCAGGAAGCGATAATCAAATTTTCCTGCTACTGCTGCGAAATTAATTCGGTCAGAAGGGATAATGGAGTCTAACTTATTTACTGTGCTTTCATTAATTAACTCAACGCTATGTTCTTCTTTATCCTTTGCATTGATGAAGAAGTGGGGTACTTTATTTTTTATGTAATCTTTAATTTTTTCATCAACATGATCAGGACGGGTGGGCATGAATAAGGTTTTTGCGAACTTTGATACCCTCGGTTTCCCGATATTTTATTAGGGAATAGACCATATCATCATCTGTGCTAGACAGATGGTCAGCGCTTCATAATAAGGAATTTCACCTTATTATTACTCCATAAAGGATGGTCGTTGCACCTTCATTTACAAGTGCTTCCCAGCATGATGTAAACGCTTGGCACAGGGTTTTCATATAATACATTCTACATTCATTTTACATTTTTATAGGTTCTTCCTTGTTTAATTCCATAGACAACATTGGGTTTTATGTTACACATTTTTGCAACATGGGGTGCTGATAACCCTTTTTTAAGAAGTTCTCTTATGCGAAATACTTCTTTTGGAGTAAGAGTGCTTTTCTTCTTGCTTTTGTATTTAAGAATAAAGTCGTCCCACCCAGTAACATGAATATGATTCCATACTTTACACTCTAATATTGATTTAACGATGGGGTAGGAAACACACATTGACTTTGATACTTCGGACATCTTTTCTCCATTAATCAAACGAACTTTTATCTCGTATGCTTTCGTTTCATTTATTTTTGAGGATTTATTTTTTGACCCTAAATGAGACTGACGCATCTTTAATCTAGATTCTGGCGAATGCCTTTTATTCATTCTAGATTGTAAAAGCTTTTCCTTATGCTGCGGAGAGAGCTTTCTGCCAATTCTCGCTTTACTCATTTTGGCTTTAGTCTCATCACTAAGCTTTCTTCCGGTGTTATTAATCCTATTCTTTTCCCCAATAATTCTTTTGGTGGAGTCAGACATCTTACAATTACTCTTGCCCTCTCCGCCGGTGGTCATGTTAAAGCCATTTAAATAGGCACCTAGTTCATTTATGTAGTGAGTTTCTAATTCGTTCATATCTGAGTTTGGATCAACTGTTTGCAATACATGAAATTGGAAATCGTTTTCTCCATATTTATTCCAGGTATTCTGCAAATGTCGATTACAGTGCGAATTGTTTTTCAGCTTCCAAGTGTGATGCCAGTAACGCTTAATAAATTTCATCTTAGTTTTCCCCACATATATTAAGCCGGTGCTTATCTGCTCAATCTTATATATCCCACTCAAATATTTATGCTCATCCTCATTTATAAACTTCACTTTGTCACCCCCTTGTTTTAAATATCATTGTTCAAAAATGTAAAATGTATTAATTAGAATTCCCCTGTTAGCACACTCATTGACGATCATTTCCTATCGCTACTTTTCGCTGAATGTACACCCTAGATTTCTAGGTTCACTGACTTTTCATCCGCATATCGCTATGCGACGCGACTATAAATTTAATCGATAGTAAAGTTATTTTCCATGCATAACCATTTGATCACATCCAGATTTATATTGTCGCTGTTCCATATCTTAGTGATGTTGTTGCTGTATTCCCCGATATTGATCCCATAAGCAAGAGTAAGTGCTTCATATACGTTCCTGCTATTAATCTCTTGTTTCTGGGCTACAGACATTTCATAATACAACGGAACGATGTTTTCCATATTACGCTTGGCAATATTGACGATTAACTCATCAGAAATAATTAAGGCCTTATCCCCGTCATTATCAAACTGTAGCAACTTAGATATCGGATCATGAATGCTTGTGTAAACACCTGGGGTAATGAACCACTTTTCATATTTCTCATCTTTTTTGTTCCACCTAACACCATGCTCTCTGAATAGGTGAGGGGAGCGGAGGATGTCAATATACCCTTCATCATATAAAGAACAATGGACATCATTTCCTGAAAGCAGTCCTTTTGGATTCTGGATATTCAGAAATAATTTTTCGCAGAAAGCATATAGATCAGGGCATAAGTATGTATAACGAGCACCATCCACAAGCAATTTTCCTGATTTGGCATCTTTAATCATGCTTTTCTTTTTATTTTTAATAATTTCTTTCGTGTGATCATCGTTAAGAAGTTCTGGATATAGAAGTAAAGCGTCCTGAAGAGCTGTCCGATGTTTCTTTTTCTCCGTAGCTCCAAGAACTCTTAACATGGTTTCTTTGTCAGTTCCCAATGTGGTTATTTCTTTTACAGTCTTTGAGCTCATTTGAATTAATTCTTCATCTGAGATATCTGTAAGTGTCTGGAGCATTTGATATGTGAGCTTACCTTCAACAGAAGGGTCTTCTTCATTGAGTTTTGCCCCTAAGCATCCATATTTTTTATAATTGCCTTGATATTCTTCCCACGATGAATAATACTTCCACATTTTAAACTGGCTTTTAGTGAAGATAATCTGAACATCATCTTTCACTATGTCCCATTCCTTGCCGTATATATCAGTTACTTTAAAAGCTTTGTTTTCCTCAGCAAATTTACGAAAATCAAAAGGGACTAATAAACCCTTTACCCATGGGAGTCTTACCATGAAGCTTTTACGACTTAGAGTGGGAAGTATCATTCCGCAGCCATCTGTATGTTCAATGGGAATGTTCATTGTTTTTCGTGTGATCTCGTATGTGTCTCGATCAATGTAGTCAACGAGACTCGACACATCAGTTTCTAAGTCGTTGACTACAACCGCTTTATCAATATTAATCTCCCAAGGGCTACTGGCACTGTTAGATAAGGCCATATAGCTATTCCATTTGTTAATGCTGCTACCACCAAGGGAGTTGATCTTTTCAATACTCAAGCCGCATGTCAAAGCATCCTGATATTTATCGTAGGTGCTTTTTTTAATGAAACAAGACTTCTTTGTACGAATTTGACCGGCGCTACTCGTGAAATAAACGTATTTTTCATTGTTATGTAAAAATCCCTGATCAATAATGTCCTTCAATACTTCAAAATGGTAAGTCTGGACAACCATGATTTCCTCTGAAAGGGTGTTTTCTTTAATCCCTAATGTTCTGGTCAACACTGAATCAAATAAAGAAATCACTTTATTGTCCCTTAAACTGTCAGTTCGAAGTGTTCTTATGTCATTATGTTCTTCGAATGCAGAATAGAGGCATTCTTTAAGGTATGTAATTCTTTGTGAAATGTATTTCTTATGTTTATTATGTACATTGTCTAATGTCTTAAGATAATCTCTGTATCTATAAGACTTTAAGATCTTATTATGTAATAAATTTTCTTTGTCATTATAAAATGCTGATGTATCCACACTGTAAATGTGAACTTGCTTAGACAATCCGTCTTTTTTTCTTTTCAATAAATCCTCTCCGTTCATTTTATTTTTACTCTTAAAGTGCTTAATATTCGCTATTAAGATATTGATTTACTAAACTTCGATATGTAAAGCTTTGCTTATTAATCTTTCCGTACCATTTATAATCCTGATAAAGGTATTCTTCTTCGGGTGTTGCTGTCCCATCGACTACTTTTCCCTCTATAAACCCCATTAAATGACTAAATAAATACTGCTTTTTCATCTTACACCTCCATACTATTTTATTTTTACTCTTAAAATGATTAAAATAAAGACCACTTCACGTGGTTGTGTCTTTATTATATATTTTATTTTTACTCTTGTAAACATAAAAATCCAAAGTTAATTGGATTTAATTTCGATTAATTCAAAAAGATCGTCAACTTTACAATTTAGAATATGTGCCATTAATAAAAGATTGTATGTACTAGGGAGGACGGTTGCAAATCCCTCGCTGTCATTTTTACACCATCTAGATATACTTGCTCTTTCAGCTTTTATTTGCTCTGCTAACCAGCCTTTTTCAATACCTTTGCTGTTTAGAAATGAATCCAACTTACTTTTAACCCTATATTCCATTTAAATCATCCTTTTGCTGTTTGAATAAATTTTATAAAATGACTGGTTTACATACAAGCAGAGTATGATTATTTGCATTAAGATACAAAAATATTTGCATTTAAATGCAAATAGACAATATAATAATCGTATATCAACCAAGATACTTCAAAATCATCAGATATTAAGGAGGGGTCACATGGATACTTATTTTGCTTCTGTCATTGACAACTTAACTCGAAATGATCTGTATATTCTAGGCTTATTGAGCGATGAAGGGGCTGATTTAAAGTTTAAATCAATTAGGAAGAAAACCATTCAAGCTAAAACTCAGTTAACTGATGCTACCTTTAGAAAGAGCATCGATCGTCTGGAGGCCTTGCAATTTATTAATATAGTGAAAAACAGTAAAGAGCATACAATTTTTATTACTCAATATGGTCAAGAAGCTTTGAGATATCAATTAGAAGGGGAGAGGGTTTAATGTTTGGTTTTATTGGAGTTGGTCAGGCCGGCGGAAGTGTAGCAGATGAAGCAATGAAGAGAGGATTTCATTCTGTCGCAATAAATTATTCACTTTCAGACCTTAATTCATTGGTCAATATTCAAGATAAGCTGCATTTGGTCGGAACAGAAGGAGTGGGTAAAGACAGAAGCGTAGCAGCGAAACATATGAAAAATAACTGGGAGTCCTCTATTGAGTTCATAAAGAACACAATGGAAAAGCCTTCAGTACAAGTTATTTTCGTAGTTTTCTCTGCAGCTGGTGGATCCGGTTCAGGGGTAGCCCCTATATTATTAGAATTGTTAAATGAATGTCTTACTCATAAAACAATAGTTGCTGTACCAATCCTTCCTGACAACAATGAGGTATTGGTTAACCAGATGAATTCACTGGAGCTACTTGAAGACTTATCTATGCCAGAGACATGTGTTTTACCTTTGGATAATCAAATGGTTTTAGGTAAATACGAAGGAAAGATTTCAGAGAGCAGGCTCTACAAGGAAACAAATAAAATGTTCCTTGATTTAATTGAAGTCTTACTCAATTACACGGACAGAGGATCAAAGATCAGTACATTAGACAGGAAGGATTTAAATCAGCTTTTTGATACACCAGGAATCATGACTATTGCTCAAACAGACCTCAATGAATTTACAAATGAGGGCAAGTATTTTGATAAGCTGCATGAAGATATACAAAAGTCGTGGAACAATTCGATTTTCACTCCTGTTGAGTTTACAAATGTGATGAGAGCTGGAGTTATTCTGGATGTTCATGAGTTCTTAACGGAGCATATATCGTATAATGAGCTGTTTAATGTCTTTGATAACAAGATGCCCCTAGACTTATTTAAAGGACATTATGATAAAGGTAATAGGGCGATAACGATTCTTAGTGGATTAAACTGGATCAATGAGCGGGTGAAGCAGTTAGATGATTTAATTGAAAATGGGAACACTGAAGTTAAAGAAACAACTGTTTATAAAGCAAAGAATCGACGTAGAGAGGATTTATTCAAGCCGAGGAAACTGGAGAACAGAGAACCGAAAAAGACCTCTTATATGGAGGCACTGAAGAGACTAAAGCGCTAATTTTAAAGGGAAGCTGCCTATTAAGGTGGCTTTTTTATTTTGACTTTTAATGACCCCCGGGTGATCGTGAGCTATAAAAGTGCTTATCGTAAATGAAGGTCGGAAAGGGTTATCTAGTTGATATAGCAATGTTTTAGAGCTGTCAAAGGGGATAATAGGTGTTTTGTGATCGTAAAACGTAGGCAGGAGAGGGGAAAAGTGGTCGTTGAGTTAAAAATCTAATGAAAAAGGTGAAAATGAGGGGTGGGAAAACATTGATATTATAGGCTTTTACGATAGCGATTACGATGTGAAAATAGGCTGAAAAATGGGAAAGTGAAAAAATAAGTTGGGTGTGGAAATGGAAGTGCTAGGGGTACATTTGTTCCTGTTTTTTGGCTTTTAGATGTTAATATACCCCCTATATATTGGTATTGAATTCCCTATATAAGATACGTTATGTAGGGTTTTTGTGATTTGGCTGATAAATTTGCACAGCTAACACAATTTCAAATGAAAAACAATATTTATTTTTGAAAAAATAATTAAGCGGTCAATTTAAAAGTGAATACCCATTCATAAAAAATAATCGTGTGTATAACGAAAGGGAATGAATCGAAGTCTTATTTTTAATCTATCTTATACATTCACTCTAATTTTATATTCATCCTAATCGTGTTCCTTCTCATCTCATTACATCCACCCATAACCTGACTTGTCCTCATCTCTATTCCGTTTCCATTCACCACACATCATCATATATCCATCCCATAACACACAAACCATAACATCATCAGAAGCATTCTAATGCACCTAGAATCAATTTTAAATGAATCATAGTATCATTGGTATCCAATCCACATACATGCCTTATACAGCCTATAAACACCCATGAATAATAGTCCAAAATAATTTAAAAAATCCATTTTAAGAGTAAAAATAAAATGACTCCGAAGGAAAAATGTGCTATAATAGAGTTATAGGAAAGGAGGTGTACATAGTGCTTGAGAAAGTGGGTATAACAATTGCTTTCCTTATTCCTATCACGGTTTTAATCATCAACTGTTTAACGATAGCTGAGAAGATTCAAAACCTGATGAAGAATAAAGAAAGCAAAAAGAAAAAGCGTACACGCAAGCGCCTCCGTAGCAAGAGACAACGCAAACGTATACGCAGATAACACGCTAAAGGGGAATTAATCCCCTTTAGTCACTACCCATATTATAACATGGACAAGCACATTGTAAACATGAAACGATTCTCATTATGGTTTACGAACATTACATTTGTTGTTTTATTCTTGTTGTTCCTGTTCATCAAAGATTACTTCAGCAGCGGAATACAGTCGCTTATTACGGCTATCTTCATAGTAACGTGTATCATTGTCATTTTGTTATGGATCGCTTACTTTGTATACGCCAAAAGAAGGTAAACAAATCTAGCTAACATCATGCTATACTAAGCTTATTAGAGGTGAGCGGAATGGAAAATCAGATCCTTGAAGCGATACAGCAACTATCCAAGGATATTAACACAATTAAGCAGGACGTTAAGGATATTAAAGAAACGGTTAAACGGATCGAAGAAAATGAACCTGAAGAAGTTGTATCCATGCTTAAGATTATTAACAAGAATATTGAAAGTGACCACCGATACAATGATAAGAAATTCTCTGGACTTGAAAGACGTATTCATGATCTTGAAGAAAGAATCAACAATTGAATTTCATACATGAGAAGGAGCGGTAAAACATTTATCCGTTCCTTTATTTTTAATATTAAAGGGGGAAGTCTATATTTATTATGAATAAAATTAAAATAATTGACTCTATAATGGGATCGGGTAAGACAAGTTACATGATTCAAAAGATGAATGAAGCACCCAAAGAGGATAAGTTTATTTTTATTACACCATATCTTGATGAGGTAAAGAGGATAAAGGAAGCGTGTCCAGATAAGAAGTTTATTGAACCTAAGATACACAGCGTAAACGGAGAAACATTTTATAAGCTAGACTCATTACATAAACACCTTTCAGATAATAAGAATATAGCAACTACACACGCACTCTTTAAGATGGCAAATGAGACAACAAAAGAACTCATCTATTCAGGTAATTATACTTTGATACTGGATGAAGCAATAGAGGTTGTAAAGCAGTTAAACATATCTGCAGATGACCTGGATATGTTATTTAAAAATAACTGGATAATTAACAAAGACGACCGAATAATATGGAACATGGAACAAGAAAAGAATATGCAAAGGGAATATGATGGAGAGTTTAAACACTTGAAACAGCTTGCATTAAATAACAATTTAATATTACATAATGATTCAGTCATACTCTGGAACTTTCCTGCTGACATATTCAAATTGTTTAAAGAAGTATACAACTTAACATATCTGTTCGATGGACAGTTACAGAAGTATTATTATGATTTAAACAATATTCCTTATGAGAAATATATGATTAAAAAAGATAAGGGAAAGTATAAGTGTGTGCCCTATGATTCAGCAGCAGATAAGCATATTAAGGGTAAAATTAAAATAAAGATAAATATTTACGATGGAGATCTTAATAAAATCGGTGAAGAAAAGTACTCTTTATCAAAAGGATGGTACAGAAATAAAAGGGTTTTACATAAGCGACTGCAGAATAATATCCTGAATTACTTTCAGAACATATGTAAGTCTAAATCAAACTTTAATATGTGGACAACGTTTATTGATTATAAACCAAGGCTTTCAGGCAAGGGATATACTAAGGGGTTCATACCATGTAATATCCGGTCTACAAATGAACATAGTCATAAAAATACACTGGTTTATGCTATTAACCGTTATTGTAATCCCTTGTTAGTTGAATATTTTATCTCTAAGGGTGTTAAAGTTGATGAGACTTACTTTGCCCTTTCAGAGATGATTCAGTGGATATGGAGAAGCAGCATAAGAAATAATGATTCGATTTCAATTTACATTCCATCAAGAAGAATGAGGTTAATGTTTATTGATTGGTTAAATAATGATTTATAACCCTTATTGCAAATAAAGCAATAAATCATAAAAAAAAGTCAACTGTCCCAAGGGTTTGAGGGGTGTGTCCCTTAAAGGGGAAGAGGGGTAATAATTAAATAAAAAAATAATAAATTCGTCCGTAAAGTGCCTTTACGGACGTCTCGTTTCAGCAAGCTGAACCTCGATAATATGTTTTTCTTTTTTTAGAATAAAAATAAAATAATTATTGAATATTTATAGTGATCATGTTAAAATTAAATCAAGTCAAAGGATTACATACATTTAGAGTAAAAATAAAATTTTTATAAAGAATGGGGAGATTGAAAATGACAGCTGTTTTAAGAATTAACGAAGAGTTAAACGGAATTGAACTTTATTTTGATAGTAAACCAGAACAAGAGGTTTTAACTCATCTTAAATCAAACGGTTTTCGATACTCTGGATTCAAAAAATGTTGGTGGAGCAAACGGACAGAAAAATCAATGCGGGTCGCTAATGGTGTCACTAAACAAGAAATCTCATCTTCTAAAACAATCACTAAAACCAAAAAGAAAGCTAAGGGCGTAAAAATGAGTCTGTGGGATGCAACACAATGGAGTGAATTCGAGGTTAACAAGGAACAAGAAGTGAAAGAAATGGCAAAGGAAATAAGAAAGCATTTGAGACAACGTTTCCCACAATGCAAATTCTCTGTTACTACTGGGGGAAGCAATTCACATAGCACTATTAACATCACAATCAAATCAAGTCCTTATGAAAAAGGCTCAGCTTATTTGACTGCGATTTATAATTATTGCAACAGCCTTTTAAACAATTATCGCCATTGCTACAGCCCAGCAGATCCATACACTGATTACGCAGGTAGTTACAATTTCTATGGTCGTGTTTCATTAGATTGGGAATACACAGTGACAGAACAAACAGAAGAAATTAAAGAAGATATGACACTGTTTGATTCAAAGATGGAAGAATTCGAAGAAGCCGAGAAAGCGAGAAAAGAAAAAGAACTTCAGGAATATTTAAAAGAGCAAGAGCTTAAAAATGCTGAATATAAGAGACGGCAAGAAGAAGAAAAGAAACAAGTCGAAAAAATCTATAGCAGCATTGTAGTAAAACAACTGAATGAAGATCAAGAGTATTTTGTTATTGATGCACAGTTTGCCAACTTAAACAAAAATCAAACACTTAATCAATATAAAGACGAGGTTGTTAAAGGTGACTACAGACTTGAAAATGTGAAAATTACAAAAGAAGTGCATTTCAATACTGAAGAAGCTTTAAACAACTTTTCTAACTTGCTTTTAAATGATTTTGATTTTCTTGCGGAAACCGGTGGAAGTTTTACGGAAGACAATAGAATCAACTCAATGATTGATTATTACAATATGGACGATCTTGAAAAGAACACAGTCAAATGGAATTTATATGGCGTAGGAGTGTACTACGGCGGGAAATTGCAATTCATTGTAGACGCTCAAGGCCATTCTTATGCAAGATACGTTGGTTTAGTGGACAATGCAAAAATTGAAAAGTCATTTTCTCATAAACAAGCGATAAAAGAAGGAGAGTTAGACGAGTTAAAACATCAAGCGGGAAAAATAGAAGATCTTTCTAGTTCAGTCATTGAAGAATTAAATATATTTCTAACCTGGAATAATGAAGACTGGGACAAATATAAAACTTCACTCAAAGGAAAATTGAAATTGAATAATTTGAATTTGAGTAAAAATGTTATCCAACAAGCAGATACAGAAAAATTAAAAACTGCTTTATACAGAATTCTCCATGAAGTTGACAGTATTCAAGAACAATTTAAAAATGCTGATCTTGAAAAAGGTGAAAAATATACTCTGTTTCACATATCTGATCTTGGATCTTTAATTACTGAAAGAATAACGTATGACAGTTGCCAGTCAACTAAATATGCTCAATATGATAATGCAGTGAAGTTGACATATCGGCCTGAAAATAAAAGGAATTTATATTACCGACACTTCTATTCAGAATTATTGATGTTCAAAGGATGGCACTCGCTGCCCGAAACAGTGTTGAATAATGTAGAGGTTAAACCAGATGGGACTAAAATAATTCACAGTAAGTACTACTCGTGTGACAAAAGACAATTTGACGAGGTTTTAAATTACTTAAATAATAAAAGATTCAAACCTTTAATCAATACTTATAAGTCTAATCTATGAAATAAGAGGGGGGATGGGAAAACATCTCATTCCCTAAAAAGGGAGAACAAAAAATGTTTAAAGATAATCCGGATTTTTATCCGACACCACCACAGTTAATCCGAAAAATGACATCTAAAGTAGAATGGAAGTACATTAACTCCGTTTTGGAGCCGTCAGCAGGTAAAGGAAACTTAGTAGAAGCTATTCACAATCAATTTAAAAACACCAGCAACTATAGAAGGAATTCGAAATATGACATTGATGCAATTGAACAAGATGAAAACTTACGACACATACTTAAAGGCAAAGATTACAGAGTGATAGCAGACGATTTTCTGACGTTTAACACTTACAAGAAGTATGATTTGATTTTTATGAATCCACCTTTTAGTAGCGGTGTTAAACATTTATTAAAGGCGATTGAATTAATTGAAAAGCAACAAAGATCCGGACAAATTGTTTGCTTACTAAATGCCGAAACATTAAAAAATCCGTATTCAAATGACAGGAAATTTCTTATACGTAAGCTAGAGGAAATAAATGCAGAAGTTGAATACATTCAAAACGCTTTTTCGAACTCAGAGCGAAACACAGAAGTTGAAACGGCGCTAATTTACATAAGCATTGAAAAACAAGAATATGACAGTGTTCTAATAGAAGAATTGAAAAAAGATGAGTCCCATAAAATTAGTGCCGATTATAAAGCAACACAGTTAGTGAATGTAGACTTTATAAAAGGAATTGTAGAACAGTTCAATTATGAAATCAAAGCGGGTTTAAAATTAATCAATGAATATAACAGTTTAAAACCATTAATGCTGCATAGTTTCAATGATGACAGTACTCCAATATTGAAGCTGCTAATTGACAAGAATACCGAAGAAAATGACATAGAGAATGCATATATAAAACAAATTAGGGCGAAGTATTGGAATACGTTATTTAACAATGATCAATTTATGGGGCTCTTCACAAGCAATTTAAAACAAAAGTATTTGCAGCACGTTGAGGAATTAAAAGATTATGATTTTTCTTTGTTCAATATCTATACATTAAGAATTCAGATGAGTAAAGAGGTGACGCAGGGCGTAGAAGATACAATACTTAACCTTTTTGAAGAATTTAGCCACAAGCATTACTATGATGAATCATCAAAAAATGTGCACTTATATAATGGGTGGAAAACAAATAAATCATATAAAATTAATAAAAAAATAATTATTCCACTAAACGGGTATTGTAGTTGGCTCGGTCACTATAGTCCAACAGACTACAAGGTCTTAGAAAAGTTGAAAGATATCGAAAAAGTTTTCAATTACCTTGACAATGGGTTAACAGAAGACATAAACATTGATGAAACTATAAAACTAGCTAAGCATTACGGTGAAACGAAAAAAATAGAATTAAAGTACTTCTATGTAACTTTCTATAAAAAAGGAACATGTCACATCGAGTTTAAAGATATGGAAATTCTCAAGAAATTTAATATCTTTGGCAGCCAAAAGAAAAACTGGCTTCCTCCTTCGTATGGTAAGGTAAAATATCAGGATATGACAGCAGAAGAAAAAGACGTAATTAATAATTTTGAGGGTGCGCAATCTTACAATGAAACGGTAAATAACGCTTCTTATTATATCCTGGATACATCAAAGCTTCTATTGCTTACATCATAACAAAATACACACTTTAATAATAAAAATAAAATAAGTATTGATAATTTAAAATAGTCATGTTATACTTAAATCAAGTTAAAACAACAGCAGAGCATACATATTTTAAGAATGAAAATAAAATAACTAAAACAAAATGAAATGCATATTTTAAACAGAATGGAGAGAAAAAATTTGGATAAAAGTCAATTAATAAAGGTGGACTCAACAGTATATCTTAAACCAATCAATAATGCCGCACGATATGGAAGAAAAGATATTCTAGAGAAAGTTGTGCTGAAAAAAGGAAGGAAATATTTCTATGTTGGAAATACGGGAGAGACAGAAACAAGACGCATGTTCAAATTTTCTTTGGAGGATATGAGAGAAGTGACAGAATATAGTCCTGACTGGGAGCTTTATTTATCAAAACAAGAGATTATTGATAAGGAAGAGAAGAAAAAGTTAATTTTCGATATACGCTCAGTCTTTGATAGATGGTCATCGGTTGATTTAACGTTAGATCAATTAAGAAGGATACATGCAATCATATCTG
>NZ_JBLTJB010000013.1:0-59504 GCF_053470005.1 Bacillus sp. N1(2025) | reverse complement strand
TGCATTTATTAAGTTTAGCAAGTGTTTTTTTCATCTTTTTTAAAACGTATTTCGTTATATTCATCTCCGCCGCGGCATACGATGTAATCAAGCATGGACAAGATAAGGAGGCGTCATCAGTGAATCACTTCTACGTGTGGCACATCAGAAGGATAAAACAGCTGCTTATTATTATCATTGCCGCATTTGCAGCAGCCAGCTTTTTTTATATACAGAGAGCCGTCCCCCTTCCTGTATTTTTAACTGATAGCGGCCCGAAGGCTATTTCAAAAGGGGAGACGAAAGCGGGCGAAGTCGCATTAACATTCGATATCAGCTGGGGCGACGAAAAAGCGGTTCCTATTCTGAACGCGCTAAAAGCAAACGGTATTAAAAACGCCACTTTTTTTCTGTCAGCTTCTTGGGCGGAACGGCACCCGGACACAGTTGAACGTATGGTAAAAGACGGACATCAAATCGGCAGCATGGGATATGCGTATAAGAATTATACGAACCTAGAGGACAATGAAATAAAAAAAGATATCCTCCGGGCCCAGACTGCATTTAAAAAGCTGGGTGTGAAGAATGTTCATTTACTCCGCCCGCCGACCGGACAATTTAATAAAAAGGTTCTTACCATTGCACAGAAGTACCACTATTCAGTGGTTCATTACAGCGTTAACTCGCAGGATTGGACAAATCCCGGCCCTGATAAAATCATTGAAAATGTAAACAGTCATATAAAAGGCGGCGACATTGTCCTGCTGCACGCCTCTGATTCAGCAACACAGACTGAAGAAGCGCTCCCCGCCATTATTCACAATTTAAAGCAAAAAGGACTGAAAAACGTGACAGTCGGCGACCTGATCGCAAATACTGACGTCAAGTCATCAGAAGTGAAATAACTACCTCTGGGCAAACTTCGGCAGCATTAGCAGCTGAAACGCATTGCAGCCCATCAGCGGAATCAGCATTAAATAAAGCCAGTCCTCATTATTCACTCGTAGCGCGGGAACCCATTCAAGCGCTGTAATAACGACCATTAAAAATAATGATGAAACGAACGTATTTTTTGAGGACTGCTTTTGTTTTATATATGCCGTCAACAGGCCGACGGCAAGCAGAGCCAGCGGCAGCCAGACAAACCCCGCAATCGAGTCATCCCGCTCTCCGAAAAACAAAAATCTGACGTACATTAAATCAAAAGCGACAAACAGAATGATAAACAGCTGAAGCAGATTCCAAAGCGAGCTTGATCTGAGAATTTCAAGGGCAAACCGGTGCACCGTCAAAAAAACGAAGAATCCCATCTGGCTGATCACACTGAAAATCATGCCTACCCCGATAAACCAGATCAGAACGGAGAAAATCTGACCGGCATCAAAATTCAGGAAGAACCCCTTGTACTCCCCCCACTTCAGAGCAAATCCCACGACGCTTGTAATAAGAGCGCCCACAGCTAAAATCGAAAAGAAAAATCGAACAAGCCCGCGGCTTTTCATCTCTTATTCATCCCCCTGACAATCGCGTTCAGCGATATTTTGTTATGTATAAATCCATTCCGATGAATCATATTAAAAATAAGTACAAGTAAGGAAGGAGCTTATGCATGTCAAAAGCCAAAACGCTATTGATAAGCTGTTTTGTTGTATTATCTGTAACAGCTTGTGCTCCAAAAGACCAAGCAGCGGATATGGATTATGACCAGACTAAAAAAATGGTTGTTGATATATTAAAGACAGATGATGGAAAAAAAGCAATTAAGGAAATATTAAATGATGATGCGATGAATGAGGCATTGGTGATTGATCAAAATGCCATTAAAGGCACAATAGAGAAAACCCTCACCTCTAAAAAAGGGGCGGAGTTCTGGAAAACCATCTTTGAAGACTCAAAGTTCGCCGAGAGCTTTGCAAAAACTCTTCAGCCCGAGCACGAAAAAATCATAAAAAAACTGATGAAAGACCCTGATTATCAGAAAAGTTTTATGCAGGTCATGCAGGACCCCGGCATGGATAAAAAATACTATGAGCTGGTGAAAAGCCAAAAGTTCCGCAGTTACTTAGAAGATGTAATTACAGAGACACTTTCCAGCCCGCTTTTCAAAAAGCAATTCGAGGATGAACTGAAAAAAGCGGCTTCAAGCTCTGAAAAAGAAAGCCAATAAAAGGCCGGGCCGTGTTGATCCCGGCCCCTTTTTTATTCAGCTGTTTTTTCAATGACTTTCTGGGCGATCCCCATATAAATTTCCCCGATCGGATGACTTCTGTCATAGACAGAAGGCGCAAACTGGTCCTTGTCCCAATCAGGCTGTTTTAAAGGAATTCTGCCAAGCAGCGGCACCTGCAATTCCTCTGCAAGCTTATCTCCCCCGCCTTGACCGAACACATATTCTCTCTCGCCGGTTTTTGCACTTTCATAGTAAGCCATATTTTCAATGACCCCTACAACTTCATGATCGGTCTTAATCGCCATAGAACCCGCTCTCGCCGCTACAAATGCGGCTGTAGGGTGCGGCGTTGATACGATAATCTCTTTGCAGCTCGGAAGCATCGTGTGTACATCGAGCGCCACATCACCCGTGCCGGGCGGCAGATCAAGAACGATATAGTCAACCTCTCCCCAGTCAACTTCATGGAAGAAGTTATTCAGCATCTTGCCCAGCATCGGCCCTCTCCACACAACCGGAGCGTTTTCTTCGACGAAAAAGCCCATCGACATAACCTTTACTCCAAATCTTTCGACAGGAAGCAGTTTTTCTCCTTCTACTGTCGGGCGAACTGTAATACCCATCATGTCGGGCACGCTGAATCCGTATATATCCGCGTCGATCAAGCCGACTTTTTTTCCGAGCCGCGCAAGAGAAATGGCCAGGTTGACGGAAACCGTTGATTTGCCGACACCGCCTTTTCCGCTTGCCACCGCAAGAAAGACCGGCGGGTGTTTCCTATTCAGCAGGGTTTCGCTTTCAGCAGCCGGCCGGCTGAATTTCGCCAATGTTTCTTCCGGCAGCTCTTCAAACCGCAGTCCGACAGTTTCCGCACCCGCTTCTTTCAAAACGGATACGATTTCCTGCTGAATACCCATCTGTTCAGCCGTCCCCGTTTTTGCCAATGCAATTTTTACACTGACATGCCGTTTTTCCGGCTTGATCTTTACTTCTTTAATGGCATCCAATTCTCCCAGCGGTCTATGAAGAAAAGGTTCGCGCATGTTTCCGACTATATTTCTTACTTCATCTTCTCTTATCATCGAACCCTCACCCTTTGTGTATTCGTTTACAAATGGTATTATACCATATATTAAACATAGAATCGGCGAAAAACCCTCCTTACTCGGGAGGGTCTCCTTTCTCTGTGAAGTATCTCAATACGCCCTTATACACGGAAGAAGCGATTTTGTCCTGATATTTGGGCTGTCCGAGCCTTTTCGCTTCTGCGGGATTGGACAGAAATCCGATTTCCACCAGCGCGCCCGGTTTGGTTACATTCTGCATTAAGTAAATGCCGTGTATCCGTTTCGCCTTTCTCGTTGTATTCTCCAAATTGATTCTCAATTCGTCCTGTATATATTTTGCCACTCTTTCATTTTCTTCGTATTTTCCATAGTAGAAGCTTTGGGCGCCGCTCCATCTCGGTGACGGTATGGCGTTCAGATGAATGCTGATATAAAGCTCCGCCTCTGAACGGTTGATGATTTCCACGCGCTTTCTCAGATCTTCCGCTTTGCGTCTGCTGTAGCCTTTCGTCCCTTCAGGAGCTAAATCAGTATCCGTCTCCCGCGTCATAATGACCAAAGCTCCCTGCTCCTGCAAATAGTCTCTTACCCTGGAGGCCACTTCGAGAGTAATGTCCTTTTCAAGGTGACTGCCTCCCGTGGCGCCTCCGTCCGGCCCGCCGTGTCCCGGATCGAGATAGATGATTTTTCCGCTCAGCGGCAGACTCCACGGCCGCCAGGAATCATCATTATGGAATTGAAACCGGAATAAACACAATAATATGATAAAGCCAAGTAAAAAACCGAGCCATTTCAGCTTTTTTGCCATACCTTTCCCTCCCGCTTGTCCCCGTTATTAATAAGTATGGGACAAGGGAAGAAATTATGATTACCTCATGCGGAGCTTACATTGTTTTTCTCTTTGCAGAAATCCTTCCGTCCACCAGCTGTTGATAAACCGGCAGGACGCTTCATAGATTTCTTTTTGTTCAACAGAAGAATATTGCTCATGCGTCCAATTGCAAAGATATTCAAAAAAATCGACCGTCAGTTCTTCCTCTTCTTCAGCCGAACGGGCGTTTGCCCTCTGCAAAGACTCACCATAATAGCCAAAGACGCCGAACCGGCCGCCTAATAAATACGCTTCAATTGCAAAATCTATGCATCCTTCACTCAGAATGCCGTTTTCGTCTTGAAGAAAGGGAAACAAAGGGGTAAGACATGCTTTTACGGACTGAATGATCTGCGTCAGTGACAGCTCCTTTAGTAAACTCTTCTCAAGCTCAAAATCCTTCTGCCGTTTCACGTCTGAAAAAGATAATACTTCTGCCATTGCCAGCCACGCTCCTTTTTACTGTTATTTTGAAAGGAAAAGGGAAAAAGCATGCTTTGTTGATAGTGGAAATCCTCCCAAATGAAGGAGTTTTATGTTAACTGGAAGAAGAAAGAGCTGAGGTGACGTTATGAAAAAGCTGTTTCAATACAATTGGACGGTGCGTGACGAGTGGTTTATGATATGTGAAAAGCTGAGCCGGGAGGAACTGACGAAAACCCGGACGGGCGGAATGGAGAGCATCTTGCGGACTTTATTTCATATCATTGATGTCGAGATCAGCTGGGCTCGTGCCATTTTAGGTAAAGATGATGTTTTACCTGCTGAGTCTGACTATACGAGCATTCAGGATCTCAGAAAGCTGTCTGAACAGTTTCGGGAGGATGTCATTCATGCGGTCTCCCGCAGAGGACCGGATCTTGTTACGCCGGACTGGATGGACCAAACCTTTCCTAAAGAAGATATTCTCCGCCACATCCTTGCGCATGAGATTCACCATATCGGACAACTGTCGGTTTGGGCCAGAGAAATTGGAATAGAACCGGTTTCGGCTAATGTGATCAGCCGTCCGCAGGAAAAAGCCGCAAAAAAACAGCACCTCTGACGGGATGCCGTTTTTATATTTTAATGCTTCTTGTTACGGAGTATGTATTAATGTATTCATCCAGCACGAGGCCGCCTTTGTCCTCGTAAAAACCGGCAACCATAAAGCCTGCGTCAATCTGACCTTTAATTTGATCCTCCAGCGTATGGCCGAATTCAAGCGCTTCATGATTATCAATAAGTTCCTTTACCTTTTTCTTACTCAGATCTTTTTCATCCGAAAACGGAATGGAATACTTTACTTTTAGGACGCCTTCCTGCTCTAAATCCATATCAAATAAGAACACGACGGGATTTACAAAACCAGCGACTAAAGACCCGCCTTTTTTCAATACGCGATGAGCTTCTTTCCATACAGGAAGAACCGTATCAACAAAGCAATTCGATACCGGGTGCACGATAAAATCAAATGACTCATCATCAAAACAGCTCAGATCATTCATGCTGCCTTTGACAGTCCGAAGCGTAAGATCGTCCCGCTCGGCAACCATTCTGTCTTGCGCAAGCTGTTTTTCCGAATTGTCAAAGATGGTGACGTCCGCTCCTGCAGCAGCCAGGACCGGGCCTTGCTGTCCTCCTCCTGAAGCGAGACAAAGAACCTTCAGACCGTCTATGGGCGGAAACCAATCTGCCGGCACATCTTTTCCGGGGGTCATCCTGATGCTCCAATTGCCTTTTTTCGCTTCACCAATCGTATGAGAATCAACCGCAACCGTCCATTCATTGCCTGTTTCGACTTTTTTATCCCATGCCTTGCTGTTATGTATGACTAACTTATTCATTATAACTGCGCTCCTTATTGGTAATGAATAGAGTATAACAAACAATTCTAGAAAAACATCGGATAACCTCTTGAATATGAGAAAAAAATACAAAAAAACCACAACCAAGAAGTTGTGGTTTTTGCCATCCAAAACGATTAACGTTTTGAGAACTGAGGTGCACGACGAGCGCCTTTAAGACCGTATTTTTTACGTTCTTTCATACGAGCGTCACGAGTCAGAAGACCAGCACGTTTAAGTGTTGCACGGTATTCTGGATCTGCTTCAAGCAAAGCACGAGCGATACCATGACGGATTGCTCCAGCTTGACCAGATAAGCCGCCTCCATGTACGTTTACTAAAACATCATAAGTACCAGCTGTTTCAGTTAAAGTTAATGGTTGTTTGATATCTTCGATTAGAGCTGGAGATGGAATGTGCTCGCTGATTTCACGATTATTAACGACGATACGACCTTCTCCTGGAACTAAGCGCACACGCGCTACAGAACTTTTACGACGGCCAGTACCGTAATATTGAACCTGTGCCAAATTGGTAACCTCCTTTTTAATTAACCGCGAAGTTCGTAAACTTCAGGTTTTTGTGCTTCATGTGGATGCTCAGAACCACGGTATACGTTCAATTTTTTGAACATTTGACGACCTAGAGAACCTTTTGGAAGCATGCCTTTGATAGCAAGCTCAAGCATTTTCTCAGGGTAGTTTGTACGCATTTCAAGAGCAGTTCTTGATTTTAATCCGCCTGGATGTTGAGTGTGACGGTAGTAGATTTTGTCAGTTAACTTTTTACCAGTTAACTCGATTTTTTCAGCGTTGATGATGATCACATGATCTCCAGTATCAACGTGCGGTGTGTAAGTCGGTTTGTGTTTTCCGCGAAGGATAGATGCAACTTCTGTAGAAAGACGTCCTAAAGTCTTGCCTGCTGCATCAACAACTAACCACTTGCGTTCAATAGTACTTGCGTTAGCCATAGGTGTTGTACGCATTGAATTTCCCTCCTAAATGATCTGTCATTTTCAATAATCTTCGATTACGTTCTATTTCACAACACAATAAGTTCCGGGGCTTATCGTGGGGTTGAAATACATACCATATGATATCTTATAACTTTATGCAGACTCTGTCAAGAAAATGTTACACCTGGTTTAGTTGTCATAGCAAACGCTCCATAAATACAGCCCGTGCCCCGGTGCGGTGCGCCCCGCGGCTTCGCGATCTTTCGCTTCGAGCATTGCTTTTACATCATCGGGAGAAAATTTTCCAGCTCCTGTATCCAATAACGTTCCGGCAATGATTCTGACCATATTATAGAGAAAACCGTTTCCGGTGATCCGCATCTGCAGGCCGTCTCCGGTCTCAGTCCAATCCAGCTCGTAAATCGTTCTGACCTTATCCTGAACCGCGGTATCAGCCGCGCAAAAGCTTGTGAAATCATGTGTCCCGATGAGGTGCTTTGAAGCTTCCCTCATTTTCTGCACATTAAGCGGATATGCAAAATGGTAAGCGTAATGTCGTTTAAATACGTCCGGGTGTTTCTCCGTATATACAAAGTAGCGATATTCCTTTTGGACCGCGCTAAATCGTGCATGGAACCCATCATCCGCAATCTCTGCTGTTTTGACGGCAATATCATCAGGCAGCAGGGCATTGAGCGCAAACGGCCATTTCTCAGCCGGGATGGACAGCGGCGTATCAAAATGAATGACCTGCCCGGCAGCATGAACATCGCTGTCCGTGCGGCCGGATGAGATGACAGGCACCCTGCCGTCCGTTTTATGGATGACGGCCAGCGCTTTTTCCAATTCACTTTGAACGGTCCGCTTTCCAGGCTGAACCTGATATCCGTTAAATAAATGCCCGTCATAAGCAATGGTACATTTCACTCTCATTCAGCAGCACCTCTAACTTCTTAAGAAAAACAATAACACGGCTAATACGATGATGAGCAGAATAGCTCCGGTATCCTTTCCGGTCCAGACGAGCTTTCTGTATTTCGTTCTCCCCTCACCGCCCTGGTAGCCTCTCGCCTCCATGGCGACCGCGAGCTCTTCCGCGCGTTTAAAGGCGCTGACAAACAGCGGGACAAGCAGCGGAACAACCGCTTTGATTCTGTCTTTCACCGGGCCGCTTGTAAAGTCCGCACCCCTCGCCATTTGCGCCTTCATGATTTTATCTGTCTCTTCCATCAATGTCGGGATAAATCGCAATGATATCGACATCATCAATGCTAGTTCGTGTACGGGCAGCTTCACCTTTTTAAAAGGATTCAGGAGCTGCTCCATTCCATCCGTTATTTCAATCGGCGTTGTTGTCAGCGTCAGCAGCGTCGTCATAAAGATAAGGTAAACGAAACGGAGGGAGATAAAAATCCCCTGTATAAGTCCGCCCTCATACACTTTAAACCAGCCAAGCTGAAAAATGACAGATCCTTCATGTGTCATGAAAATGTGTAATAAAAAGGTAAACGCCACAATCCAGATAATCGGCTTAAGCCCCTTCAGCAAAAAGCTGAACGGCACGCTTGTTAAGGCGATCACCCCGAATGTAAACAAACCGAGCAAAGCGTACGTCTGTACGTTGTTTGCCAAAAAAACGATACATACAAAAAGAAAGATGCTGACAAGTTTTGTTCGCGGGTCCAATCGGTGAATAAGCGATGATCCGGGAACATACTTTCCGATAATCATGCTGTCCATCATTGGTCCTTTTCCTCCTGAAAAAAAGCCTTAATTTCACTGGCGGCATCCTGCAGGGTCAGCATGGGTTTCTCATACTTGACTCCGAGAGCCTTCTCAAGCCGTCTCTGAAACTTTACCGATTCAGGAAGATCCAGTCCCATTTCGGCCATCTCTTCACCTTTTACAAACAAGTCACGCGGACTCCCCGTCGCTTTAATGGTTCCTTTGTGCATGACAATCATTTCGTCAGCATAGCGGGCGGCGTCCTCCATGCTGTGGGTGACGAGAACGGTAGTCAGGTTTCCCCGCTGATGAAGCGCATAGAACATGTCCATAATGTCCTGGCGCCCTCTCGGATCAAGACCGGCCGTCGGTTCATCCAAAACCAGCACTTCCGGCTCCATCGCGAGAACGCCGGCAATCGCCACTCTGCGCATCTGGCCGCCGCTGAGCTCAAATGGTGAACGATCCAAAATGTCTTCCGGAAGGCCCACAAGCCCCAGCATTTCTTTTGCTTTCCGTTCAGCGTCTTCTTTCTTTACACCGAAATTCATCGGTCCGAATGCGATGTCCTTCAGCACAGTCTCTTCAAACAGCTGATGTTCGGGAAATTGGAAAACGATTCCGACTTTTTTTCGCAAAGTCTTAAGGTCTTTATTCTTTTTACCGGCTGCCAGAATCGTGCTCCCGAGTTCAAGCTGTCCTTTAGTCGGTTTCAGCAAACCGTTTAAATGCTGCAGGAGCGTCGATTTGCCCGACCCTGTATGCCCGATGACGGCAACGTAGCTGCCCTCTTTTATCACGGCATTGATATCATACAGAGCCAACCGTTCAAACGGTGTTTTCATTTGATAGCGGTGTTCTACATCTTTGATTTTAATGTCCACAGCTCATTCACCAGCCCTTCCTGAGTCAGATGGTTTTTCGTTAAAGCCAGTCCGCTTTCTTTCAAAAGCAGGCTGAGCTGGAATGAGAAAGGCAAATCAAGACCGATGCGAACCAAGTCTTCGTTTAATTTAAAAATCTCTTCAGGCGTGCCCTCTGCATATTTCCTGCCGCCGTTCATCACAATGATCCTGTCCGCCCTTGCGGCTTCTTCCAGGTCATGTGTTATCGAAATGACGGTGGCCATGCCCTGATCTTTTAAGCGTCTGACAGTCTCAAGGACTTCTTCTCTCCCAATCGGGTCAAGCATGGATGTCGCTTCATCCAAAATCATAATATCAGGACGCGCGGCAATAATTCCCGCGATCGCCACTCTTTGTTTTTGACCTCCGGAGAGATGGTGCGGCTCTTGATCAAGAAAATCCTGCATATTGACTTGTGTGACAGCCCAATCTACTCTCTCAATCATTTCTTCGCGCGGAACACCATTGTTTTCTAAACCAAAAGCCACATCATCGCGAACAGTCGTTCCGACAAATTGGTTATCGGGATTCTGAAAGACCATCCCTATTTTTTTTCGCACATCCCACACGGTATCCTCAGTCAGCTTGATGCCGCCGACTTCAATTTCTCCGGCCTCAGGCAAAATCAGCCCGTTCAACGCTCTGGCCAAAGTCGACTTCCCTGAACCGTTGTGGCCTACGATAGCAAGCCATTCTCCTTCGTATACCTCCAGACTCACACCGTCCAGCGCCGGTCTTTCTGCATCTTTGCGGTATCGGAATAGAATGTCTTTTACGGATATAAGCTGTTTTTGATCCACGGGCGCCTGACCTCCTCTCAGCTATAGCTCTGCTTTTCTGTCTCATGATAAAAAGTTCTGATATCTAAAAAAAGGGCATAGATCCAGTTAGAAACTGTCCCGCCCTTCTTTAGATACACAAAAATATGTGATTAAACCAATTCGATGATTGCCATTGGTGCACCGTCACCACGGCGAGGACCAAGCTTCATAATACGTGTGTATCCGCCTTGGCGCTCCTCGTAACGAGTTGCAATGTCAGAGAATAATTTTTGAAGTGCATCTTGGTTATTTTCTTCATTAGCAACCTCGTTGCGAATGTATGCAGCAGCTTGACGACGAGCATGCAAGTCACCGCGCTTACCAAGAGTGATCATCTTTTCAACAACAGAGCGAAGTTCTTTCGCACGTGTTTCAGTTGTTTCAATTCTTTCGTTGATGATCAAATCTGTTGTAAGATCACGAAGCATAGCTTTACGCTGTGAACTCGTACGTCCTAGTTTTCTGTATGACATGTGATGTCCCCTCCTTTAATGGAATGCTGTTTCTAAATAAAAAACACACGAAAATCCTAGTTCACATGGAAACTAGATCAATCGTCTTTGCGAAGGCCGAGTCCAAGTTCTTCTAGTTTCGCTTTCACTTCTTCAAGCGATTTGCGTCCCAGGTTGCGAACTTTCATCATATCTTCTTCCGTCTTGTTCGCAAGTTCTTGAACCGTGTTAATGCCCGCACGCTTCAAGCAGTTGTAAGAACGGACAGAAAGGTCAAGTTCCTCAATCGTCATTTCAAGAACTTTTTCTTTTTGGTCCTCTTCTTTTTCAACCATGATTTCAGCATGCTGAGCTTCGTCAGTTAAACCGACGAATATATTAAGGTGTTCAGTTAAAATCTTTGAACCGAGAGCAATTGCTTCCTTCGGTCCAGTGCTTCCGTCAGTCCAAACATCAAGTGTAAGTTTGTCATAGTTTGCAACCTGGCCTACACGAGTGTTTTCTACCTGATAAGATAAACGAGAAACTGGCGTAAAGATTGAATCGATCGGAATCACGCCGATAGGCTGATCGTCTCTTTTGTTCGAATCAGCAGGTGTATACCCACGTCCTCTTTGTGCAGTAAGGCGAACTCGGAAACTCGCATTCTCACCAAGAGTCGCGATATGAAGATCCGGATTAAGGATTTCAACATCGCTGTCGTGTGTAATATCAGCTGCTGTGACAGTTCCTTCGCCCTGTACATCAATTTCAAGCGTCTTCTCTTCATCAGAGTAGATTTTCAATGCAAGCTTTTTAATGTGCAAGATTATCGTTGTAACATCTTCCACAACGCCTTCGATTGTCGAGAATTCGTGCAGTACACCATCTATCTGGATCGATGTTACAGCGGCACCAGGGAGTGAGGATAAGAGGATACGACGTAAGGAGTTACCCAGAGTTGTACCATATCCACGCTCAAGCGGCTCTACGACAAACTTACCAAATTTGGCATCGTCGCTGATTTCAACCGTTTCGATTTTTGGTTTTTCAATCTCGATCATTACTTAAAACCCTCCTTCAAAACGTCGAAACCTCGAATAGAATCATATGAGATTCCATCCGAAATTCCCCATTGTTTAGTCCCGTATGTGCTCAGGCAACGAGTCGGTGCATTCGTTTCATAAATAACTGTATCATAACCCATTATTGACAGGGACACAAAATCTATACAAACAAATTACACGCGGCGACGTTTTGGTGGACGGCATCCATTATGAGGAACAGGAGTTACGTCTCTGATAGCTGTAACTTCAAGTCCGGCAGCTTGTAAAGCACGGATTGCAGCTTCACGGCCAGAACCTGGTCCTTTAACAGTTACTTCAAGAGTTTTAAGTCCGTGTTCGATTGAACCTTTAGCAGCTGTTTCAGCAGCCATTTGCGCAGCAAAAGGAGTAGATTTACGAGAACCTCTGAATCCTAGAGCTCCGGCACTAGACCAAGAAAGAGCATTACCATGAGTATCAGTGATCGTAACGATCGTGTTGTTGAAAGTTGAACGAATATGAGCGATTCCTGACTCAATATTCTTTTTCACGCGACGTTTACGCGTGTTTTGTTTACGAGCAGCAGCCATTGTTTAGGTACCTCCCTTACTTATTTTTTCTTGTTAGCTACAGTACGACGCGGACCTTTACGAGTACGCGCATTGTTTTTAGAGTTTTGTCCGCGAACAGGCAAACCTCTGCGATGGCGGATTCCGCGGTAGCTTCCGATTTCGATCAGACGCTTGATGTTAAGAGAAACTTCACGGCGAAGGTCACCTTCTACTTTCAGTTTGTCAATAACATCACGGATTTTACCAAGTTCTTCTTCAGTAAGATCACGCACACGAGTATCTTCAGAAACACCAGCCTCTTTCAAGACTTGCTGAGCCGTTGTGCGGCCAATTCCGAAGACATATGTTAAAGAAATAACAACACGTTTGTCACGTGGGATATCTACACCAGCAATACGAGCCATTCTCTGGGCACCTCCTTATTAATTATCCTTGTTTTTGTTTATGCTTTGGATTTTCACAGATCACCATTACTTTTCCTTTTCTGCGAATAACTTTACATTTCTCGCAGATTGGTTTAACTGATGGTCTCACTTTCATGTGTTTCCAACCTCCTTCAGTTTCCGGAGTGCTTTATTTGTAACGGTACGTAATCCTGCCACGAGTTAAGTCATATGGAGATAATTCTACCGTAACTTTGTCTCCAGGTAAAATGCGAATGAAGTGCATGCGGATTTTACCAGATACGTGAGCCAAAACCGTATGGCCATTTTCGAGTTCAACTTTGAACATCGCGTTTGGCAGTGTTTCGACAATCGTACCTTCCACTTCAATTACATCGTCTTTCGCCATTCAAGTGTTCTCCCTTCTTCAAATCAGTAACTTGCTCTCTGACAAATTTCAAAAGAGAAAATCTCAGTTATCCGTTTGTCACACGCCCTGTTTCGTTTATACTGTTCTGAACTTCCGGAGATACGCAATCATAAAGGGTGAATGATTGATATTCTTTTTCTAAGGAGAATGAAATGTACGCTTTTCTCCGTCTGCTTTAGTACACGATGATGAATCTTCATTCCGATGACAGCAGCTAGCCGTTTTTTCTTCCGACCAATTGTAAACCTACAATCTGCCCAGGTGCGGAATGAAAAACATATGTCATGGAATTCATTTCATCATCTAGACTTTTGTCAGTATATCAAAACCCGTTTCCGTAATCGCAATCGTATGTTCAAAATGAGCACACTTTTTCCCATCTACCGTTACAACCGTCCAGTTATCAGCCAATGTTTTCACATATCGGCTGCCAGCGTTAACCATCGGTTCTATAGCGAGAACCATACCAGGCTTCAGCCTAGGTCCTTTGTTTGGCGGACCGTAATGAGGAATTTGCGGATCCTCATGCAAGTCTTGACCAACACCATGTCCGACATACTCCCTAACAACTGAAAACTGCTCATTTTCGACATACGTTTGTATTGCGTGGGAAATATTCGACAAACGTTCACCTGGTTTTGCTTCCTTCAAGCCTTTATATAAAGACTCCTCTGTCACTTCCAGCAGTCGTTTATCATCATCACTGATGTTTCCTACCGGATATGTCCAAGCAGAGTCACCATGATAACCATTTAATTTAGCACCGATATCAATGCTGATAATGTCACCGTCACGCAAAACCCTTTTACCGGGAATTCCGTGAACGAGTTCTTCATTAACTGATACACAAATGCTCCCGCGAAACCCATTATACCCCTTAAAAGATGGGATTGCACCCTGCTTCTCAATAAAACGTTCGGCAATTTGATCCAATTCTTTTGTCGAGATTCCTGGTTTAATGTGCTTTTTCATCTCTTCATGAGTCAAAGCCACGATTCGCCCTGCTTCCCGCATGATGCCAAGCTCACGAGGGGTCTTACAGATAATCATTTGCTCAATCCTCCAAGAAGCTCTTTCACATCTTTGTACACGTCGTTAATGTCCTGCTGGCCATTGACGTTGACAAGATACCCTTTCTCAGAATAAAAATCGAGTAAAGGCTGAGTCTGCTTCATGTTGACCTCAAGCCGTTTTGAGACGGTTTCCTCATTATCATCTGCCCGTTGATAAAGGTCTCCTCCGTCTTTATCACAAACACCCGGCGTTTTCGGCGGATTGAAAACCAAATGATAGGTTGTGCCGCAAACACTGCAAATTCTGCGTCCAGTCAAACGTTCCATTAAAGAGTCTTTGTCTACTTTAATGTTAATGACATAATCAATCGGCTTGCCGTATTCCTCAAGAATGTTTTCAAGAGCTTCAGCCTGAGCGACTGTTCGCGGAAATCCGTCCAGAAGAAAACCTCTTTCACAATCATCTTTGCCGAGTCTTTCTTTGACAATGCCGATTGTGACTTCGTCCGGTACGAGCTCGCCTTTATCAATATAAGACTTTGCTTCGAGTCCGAGTGGTGTTTCTTCTTTCATAGCAGCACGGAACATATCTCCCGTTGAGATATGAGGTATCCCATAATCCTCAACAATTCGTTCTCCCTGTGTGCCTTTACCGGCTCCAGGGAGTCCCATTAAGACTAAGTTCATTCGGATTTCCCCCGTCCTCTCTTATTTAGAGGAATGGTTAAAACCAGTCCTCTAATTTTTCATAAATCCTCGGTAATTACGTTTCACTAACTGGCTCTCCAGCTGCTTCATTGTCTCCAAGGCTACCCCGACGACAATTAACAATGATGTTCCGCCAATCTGTGCACTTTGAGGCAATCCAGCGAATTGAATGAAAAAGATAGGAAGAATGGAAATCACGGCTAAGAATATAGAACCCACAAACGTAAGTCGATACAAAATGCTCGTAATTCTATCTTGAGTCATTTTCCCTGGACGAACCCCCGGGATATAGCCACCCTGTTTTTTAAGGTTATCAGCCATTTGTTCAGGGTTTACCTGCACAAAAGCATAGAAGTACGTAAAGGCGATAATTAATGCGACATAAACCGCCATGCCCACCGGATGTGTATTGTCAAAGTTGGCTTGAATCCACTTTGTCACATTGTTTTCTCCGAAAAATGACGCGATAGTACGCGGCGTAATAAGAAACGCAACCGCAAAGATTACCGGAATAACCCCTGCCGGATTCACTTTAAGCGGAAGGTGAGTTGACTGGCCTCCGCCAACAGGTGAACGACCTTGCCCTTTTGCATATTGAATCGCGATTTTGCGTACGGCCTGCTGAATGAAAATAACACCAACAATAACGGCCAAAATCGCAATCACCAGTAAAGCGATTTTTACAATATGAATAAACAGCTGATCGCTGCTGCCGACAAATTGAGTCTCATAAATCTGCCCAACAGTTTTCGGAATACTAGCCACAATCCCCGCGAAGATGATGATCGAAATTCCGTTACCTACTCCATTGGAAGTAATTTGTTCTCCCAGCCACATTAAAAAAGCAGTTCCTCCAGTGAGTACTAAAGCAATAATCAGATATGTCGATATGCCGGATTTTTCAATCAGCATACCGTTTGCCAGGTTGTTAAACCCGTAAGACATACCTAATGCCTGGATAAAACCAAGCACAATCGTAAAATATCTCGTGAACTGAGCTAATTTACGGCGGCCGACTTCACCTTGCTTAGACCACTCGGTAAACTTCGGCACAACATCCATCTGAAGCAGCTGGATGATGATTGAAGCAGTGATGTAAGGCGTAATTCCCATCGCAAAAATGGAGAACTGATAAAGCGCACCGCCGCCAAATGTATTAAGGAGATCAAAAACCCCCATCGAACTTTGTGTCTGCAACGCCTGAGCATTTACATATGGCACAGGGATAAACGCACCTATGCGAAAGACGATTAGCATGAGTAATGTAAAAATGATTTTATTCCGAATATCACTCACACGCATAAAGTTGGAGATTGTCTTAAACAAGTTAGATCACCTCAGCTGTACCGCCAGCAGCTTCAACAGCTTCTTTCGCAGAAGCAGAGAATTTATTGGCTTTTACAGTTAATTTTTTCTCTAATTTACCGTTGCCAAGAATCTTTACTCCTGCATTAAGTTTGCTAATAACACCAGTCTCAAGAAGAAGTTCAGGAGTGACTTCCGTTCCTTCCGCAAAACCGTTCAATTTGTCTACGTTCACAATAGCGTAATCCTTACGGTTGATGTTTGTAAAACCGCGTTTAGGAAGACGTTGGAATAAAGGCATTTGTCCCCCCTCGAATCCAGGGCGTACACCGCCGCCAGAACGAGCGTTTTGACCTTTGTGACCTTTACCAGCTGTTTTACCGTTACCAGAACCAATACCACGACCTACGCGATTGCGTACTTTACGTGAACCTTCTGAAGGCTTTAATTCATGAAGTTTCATTAGGACACCTCCTTAGCCTATAATTTATTTTTATTGTTCTTTAACAGAAACTAGATGAGATACTTTATTAATCATACCGCGGATCGCAGCGTTATCTTCATGAACGACAGTTTGGTTTGTTTTCTTTAAACCAAGTGTTCTTACAGTAACGCGCTGATCTTCCGGGCGACCGATTACACTGCGTTTGAGGGTAATTTCTAATTTAGCCATTAATGTTCCCTCCTTATCCTAACAGTTCTTCTACAGATTTTCCACGAAGCTTCGCAACCTCTTCGGCACGTTTAAGCTCACTTAAACCTTGAAGTGTTGCACGGATCATGTTGATCGGTGTGTTAGAACCTAAAGACTTAGAAAGGATATCAGCAACGCCAGCAAGCTCAAGTACCGCACGTACAGGGCCTCCAGCGATAACTCCAGTACCTTCAGAAGCAGGTTTCAACAAGATATTGCCTGCACCGAAACGTCCGATGATTTCGTGTGGAATCGTAGTTCCAACCATTGGTACTTCAATCAAATTCTTTTTCGCATCTTCAACAGCTTTGCGGATGGCTTCAGGTACTTCTTGTGCTTTACCAGTACCGAAACCTACGTGACCGTTTTTGTCACCGACAACGACTAGAGCTGCGAAACGGAAACGACGACCACCTTTAACAACTTTCGCTACGCGGTTAACCGTAACTAAGCGTTCTTCTAACTCTAATTTGCTTGGGTCAATACGACGCATAATCATGTGTCCCTCCTTTTTTTATTAAAATTTCAGTCCGGCTTCACGAGCTGCATCGGCCAGAGCTTTTACACGTCCATGGTATAAGTATCCGCCGCGGTCAAATACTACGTCAGAAACACCTTTCTCAGAAGCGCGTTTCGCAACGAGTTCACCGACTTTAGCAGCAGCAGCGCTGTCACCAGTGCTTTCCACGTTCAAATCTTTATCGAGAGTAGAGGCACTAGCAAGTGTAACGCCATTTACATCATCGATGATTTGAGCATAAATGTGTTTGTTTGAACGGAACACATTCAGACGAGGTCTTTCAGCTGTGCCTGAAAGTTTAGCACGAACACGGGCATGTCTTTTTTGACGAGCAGCATTTTTGCTAGTTTTCGTAATCATCCTTAGGTCACTCCTTTCTTCACTTTAAGCGGTCTTACTTAGCAGATTTACCTTCTTTACGGCGAACAACTTCACCTTCGTAGCGGATTCCTTTACCTTTGTAAGGCTCTGGAGAACGTACAGCGCGGATGTTAGCAGCGATAGCTCCTACACGCTCTTTGTCTGTACCTTTTACAACTACTTTAGTTTGAGAAGGAACTTCGATTTCGATGCCCTCTTCAGGAACGATCTCAACAGGGTGAGAGTATCCAACGTTTAAAACAAGTTTGTTTCCGGATTTAGCCGCACGATAACCGACACCGACTAATTCCAAACCTCTTTCAAATCCTTTAGATACGCCTTCAACCATGTTTCCAAGCAGACTGCGAGTCGTACCATGCAGCGCACGGTGCTCTTTGTGATCAGAAGGACGAGTAACTGTAAGCACGTTGTCCTCAATTTTGATTTCCATATCAGGATGGAAAGTACGAGTTAATTCTCCTTTTGGTCCTTTTACAGCTACAGTGTTGCCTTCGTTCAGCGTTACTGTAACTCCAGAAGGGATCTCAAGCAGTTTTTTACCTACACGAGACATACTAAAACACCTCCATTCTTGTTAAACTTCTTACCAAACGTATGCTAGAACTTCTCCACCAGCTTGTTTTGCACGGGCTTCTTTGTCCGTTAAAACACCTTGTGATGTAGAAATAATCGCGATTCCAAGACCGTTAAGTACGCGAGGTACTTCATTTGATTTAGCGTATACACGCAAACCTGGTTTGCTGATTCTTTTAAGACCAGTGATAACGCGCTCGTTGTTTTGTCCGTATTTCAAGAAAACGCGGATGATACCTTGTTTGCTGTCTTCTACGAACTCAACGTCACGAATGAAACCTTCACGCTTTAAAATGTCAGCAATTTCTCTTTTCAATTTAGAAGCAGGAATTTCAAGCTTCTCATGACGTACCATGTTTGCATTGCGAATACGAGTCAGCATATCTGCAATTGGATCTGTCATAACCATTATATAATTACCTCCTTCCCATTCTTGGGGATTACCAGCTGGCTTTTTTCACGCCAGGAATTTGTCCTTTATATGCAAGCTCACGGAAACAAATACGGCAAAGTTTAAATTTACGAATGACTGAGTGCGGACGTCCGCAGCGTTCACAGCGAGTGTACTCTTGCACTTTAAACTTTGGTGTACGTTGTTGTTTCGCAATCATTGACTTTTTAGCCACGATTTCGCCTCCCTTTCATTGATTATTTCTGGAACGGCATACCTACTTGAGTTAATAGCTCACGAGCCTCTTCGTCAGAGTTAGCAGTCGTTACGATAACGATGTCCATTCCGCGAACCTTTGTTACTTTATCGTAGTCAATTTCAGGGAAGATTAACTGTTCTTTAATACCAAGAGTGTAGTTTCCGCGACCGTCGAAAGATTTCTTAGAAATCCCGCGGAAGTCACGTACACGCGGTAAAGATACAGAAATAAGTTTATCAAGGAAATCATACATGCGCTCTCCGCGAAGAGTTACTTTCGCACCGATAGGCATTCCCTCACGAAGACGGAATCCAGCAATTGATTTCTTCGCACGAGTAACGACAGGTTTTTGACCTGCGATAAACGTTAATTCTTCAACAGCACTGTCGATTGCTTTCGCGTTTTGAACAGCATCACCGACACCCATGTTGATTACGATTTTTTCGATTTTTGGCACCTGCATAACAGAGTCGTAGTTGAACTTCGTCATTAAAGCAGGTGAAATTTCTTTATTGTACTTTTCTTTAAGGCGGTTCATGAGATAGACCTCCCTTCCTTTAAATACTATTTATCTAAGACTTGCCCAGATTTTTTTGCAACACGAACTTTTTTGCCATCTTCCACTTTGTATCCTACGCGAGTCACTTCACCTGTTTTAGGATCGAGCGGCATAACGTTTGATACATGAATTGGCGCCTCTTGATTAGAAATACCGCCTTGAGGGTTTGCTTGAGTTGGTTTAGAGTGCTTCTTCACCATGTTTACGCCCTCAACTAGAACGCGGTCCTTTTTAGGGAAAGCAGCAAGGATCGTACCTTGTTTGCCTTTATCTTTACCAGAGATAACCATTACTTTATCGCCTTTTTTCACATGCATCCTGATCGCACCTCCTTGAGTAAGGCATTTATTTCATTAGATAACTTCTGGAGCCAGAGAAACAATTTTCATGAAGTTGTTTTCACGTAATTCACGGGCAACCGGTCCGAAGATACGAGTTCCACGCGGGCTCTTGTCGTCACGGATGATAACACATGCATTCTCATCGAAGCTGATGTATGATCCGTCAGTTCTGCGTGCTCCGCTTTTTGTGCGAACGATAACAGCTCTTACGACTTCACCTTTTTTGACAACGCCTCCTGGTGTTGCTTGTTTAACCGTGCAAACAATTACATCACCAATGTTAGCCGTTTTACGTCCAGAACCGCCAAGAACTTTAATAGTAAGTACCTCACGCGCACCGGAGTTGTCAGCAACTTTTAAACGAGTCTCTTGTTGAATCATTATTTGTTACCTCCCTTCGGAAAAAGAATTCCGAACTTTATTAGATAATAACAGCTTCTTCGACAACTTCTACTAGACGAAAACGCTTAGTTGCAGATAATGGACGAGTTTCCATGATCTTTACGATGTCTCCGATTTTAGCTTGGTTATTTTCATCATGTGCTTTGAATTTCTTTGAGTATTTTACGCGTTTACCGTAAATAGGATCCTTTTTGTATGTTTCAACAACAACAGTGATGGTTTTATCCATTTTGTCAGAAACAACACGGCCTTGGTAAACTTTGCGTTGGTTACGTTCGCTCATGCTCACGACCTCCCCTCAGTGATTATTTGTTGGCAGCAATTTCTCTTTCACGAATCACAGTTTTCATGCGCGCGATAGCTTTGCGCACTTCACGAATGCGAGCAGTATTTTCAAGTTGTCCTGTCGCTAATTGAAAGCGAAGATTGAAAAGTTCTTCTTTAAGAGACTTTACTTTTTGTTCAATTTCAGCAGTGGTAAGGTCACGAATTTCATTAGCTTTCATTTGATTCACCACCAATTTCTTCACGTTTTACGAACTTCGTTTTAATTGGCAATTTGTGAGATGCAAGACGAAGAGCTTCACGAGCTACCTCTTCAGACACACCAGAAATTTCAAATAAAACTTTGCCCGGTTTTACAACAGCTACCCAGCCTTCAGGAGCCCCTTTACCGGAACCCATCCGTACCTCAAGCGGTTTAGCAGTGTAAGGTTTTGAAGGGAAAATTTTAATCCAAACTTTACCGCCACGTTTCATGTAACGAGTCATCGCAATACGTGCAGCTTCGATTTGGCGGTTCGTGATCCAAGAAGCTTCAAGAGCCTGGATACCGTACTCACCAAAATGTACTTCAGTACCGCCTTTAGCGCGACCGCGCATTTTTCCGCGATGCTCTCTGCGATATTTAACGCGTTTTGGTAATAACATATTATTTTCCTCCTTCCTCAGTTTTCTTCTTAGTAGGAAGAACCTCTCCACGATAGATCCAGACTTTTACACCAAGCTTACCGTAAGTTGTGTCAGCTTCAGATGTTGCATAGTCGATGTCAGCACGTAAAGTGTGCAATGGAACAGTTCCTTCACTGTAGTATTCAGAACGAGCGATATCAGCTCCGCCAAGACGGCCGGAAACCATTGTTTTCACACCTTGTGCTCCAGCACGCATAGTGCGTTGGATTTGTTGTTTTTGCGCACGGCGGAAAGAAATACGGTTTTCTAGTTGACGAGCGATGTTGTCAGCTACAAGCTGAGCATCAAGATCTGCTCTTTTGATTTCAAGAATGTTAATGTGTACACGCTTGCCAGTAAGGCTGTTAAGGGCTTTACGAAGTGCTTCAACTTCAGATCCGCCTTTACCGATTACCATACCAGGCTTAGCAGTGTGGATCGTAATGTTAACGCGGTTTGCTGCGCGCTCGATTTCTACTTTAGAAACAGAAGCGTCAGAAAGGCGTTTGCTAATGAATTCACGAATTTTTAAATCTTCGTGCAGGAAGTCAGCGTAATCTTTACCAGCGTACCACTTAGATTCCCAATCACGAATGACTCCGATACGAAGACCGACTGGATTTACCTTTTGACCCACTACTTATCCCTCCTTCTTTTCTGATACAACGATTGTAATGTGGCTCGTACGTTTGTTGATTTGGCTCGCACGTCCCATAGCACGCGGGCGGAATCTTTTTAACGTTGGGCCTTCGTCAACAAATGCCTGAGAAATAACCAGATTGTTAGCGTCCATCTCGTAGTTATGCTCAGCATTTGCGATAGCAGATTTTAAAACTTTTTCGATGATCGGAGAAGCAGCTCTCGGAGTTAAGTTCAGGATAGATACTGCTTCGCCTACTTGCTTACCTCGAATCAGGTCCATTACTAGACGTGCTTTACGAGGAGCAATACGGACTGTTCTTGCAACAGCTTTAGCTTGCATTTAAAAGCCTCCTCTCTTAGCGTCTTGTTTTTTTATCGTCACTGGCGTGGCCTTTGTAAGTACGAGTCGGTGCGAATTCGCCCAACTTGTGGCCTACCATGTCTTCAGAAATGAATACAGGCACGTGTTTACGTCCGTCATATACTGCGATAGTGTGACCGATAAATTGTGGGAAAATAGTTGAACGGCGAGACCAAGTTTTTACAACTTGTTTCTTGTCCGTTTCATTTAATTTCTCGATTTTTGTCATCAAGTGTCCATCGACAAATGGTCCTTTTTTCAAGCTGCGAGCCATTTTGGAACCTCCCTTCGTGATTGCACTACGGTCCGAAATGAACCGTAGACAACCCCGTTATTTATTTTTACGACGACGTACGATAAATTTATCAGATTTGTTCTTTTTCTTACGTGTCTTGAATCCAAGAGTCGGTTTGCCCCAAGGAGACATTGGTGATTTACGTCCGATTGGCGCGCGACCTTCACCACCACCGTGCGGGTGATCGTTAGGGTTCATTACAGAACCGCGGACTGTAGGGCGGATGCCTTTCCAGCGAGAGCGTCCTGCTTTACCAACGTTGATCAGTTCGTGCTGCTCGTTACCTACTTGACCGATAGAAGCGCGGCAAGCAGAAAGGATCATGCGAACTTCACCAGAGTTAAGACGTACAAGAACGTATTTGCCTTCTTTACCAAGAACCTGAGCAGATGTACCAGCTGAACGTACAAGCTGTCCGCCTTTACCAGGTTTTAATTCAATGTTATGCACAACTGTACCAACAGGGATGTTGATAAGCGGAAGTGCGTTACCTACTTTGATGTCAGCTTCAGGGCCGGACATGATTTCAGTACCTACTTGAATTCCTTTTGGTGCAAGAATGTAACGTTTTTCTCCGTCTACATAGTTGATTAGTGCAATGTTAGCTGAACGGTTTGGATCGTACTCAACTGTAGCAACGCGTCCAGGTATACCATCTTTATCGCGTTTGAAGTCGATAACACGGTATTGGCGTTTGTGTCCGCCACCTTGGTGACGTACAGTCAATTTACCTTGGTTGTTACGTCCGCCTTTTTTGTGAAGGGGCGCAAGCAAGGATTTTTCCGGCTGGTCAGTCGTGATTTCAGCAAAATCTGAAGTTGTCATGCCACGACGTCCGTTAGAGGTCGGTTTATACTTTTTAATCGCCATTTTGAATTTCCCTCCTTCTTTTTACAGATAATTAAGCTTCAAAAATTTCGATTTCTTTGCTGTCTGCAGTAAGTTTTACGATCGCTTTTCTGCGACGGCTAGTCATACCAGTGTAGCGGCCGACACGTTTTGATTTCCCTTTGTAGTTCATGATGTTGACTTTGTCAACTTTCACTCCAAAGATACTTTCAACTGCATCTTTCACTTCTGTTTTATTAGCTCTTACATCAACTTCAAAAGTATATTTTTTTTCAGTCATTAAATCAGCAGAACGTTCAGTAATGACGGGGCGCTTAAGAACATCGCGAGGATCTTTCATTATGCAAGCACCTCCTCTACTTTTTCAACCGCAGCTTTTGTAATCAGAAGCTTCTCGTGGTTGACAACGTCTAACACGTTGATTCCGTTAGCTTGAACAACTGTAACTCCAGGGATGTTGCGTGCAGAAAGAGATACTGCTTCGTTTGCATCCGCAGTTACGATTAAAGCTTTTTTCTCAACAGATAATCCTTTAAGGATAGCTGCCATTTCTTTTGTTTTAACCGTATCAAGAGTAAGATCTTCAAGAACAATAATGTTGTTGTCGTTCACTTTAGAAGACAATACTGATTTGATTGCCAAGCGGCGAACTTTTTTAGGTAATTTGTAAGAATAGCTGCGTGGTGTTGGGCCGAATACGACACCACCCCCGCGCCATTGCGGTGAACGGATTGAACCTTGACGGGCACGACCTGTACCTTTTTGACGCCATGGTTTGCGACCTCCGCCGCGTACTTCAGAACGATTTTTTACTTTGTGAGATCCTTGACGTAAGGAAGCTCTTTGCATAAGAATAGCGTCGAATACTACGCTCTCATTTGGCTCAATTCCAAATACAGACGCGTTTAATTCGATATCACCAGCAGTAGAACCGTTTTGGTTGTATAATGCTACTTTTGGCATGATCAATTTCCTCCTTTCCTAAGAGACTTATTTAGATTTAACAGCACTTTTAACAGTGATTAAAGTTTTTCTCGCACCAGGTACGTTACCTTTAATCAAAAGAAGATTGCGCTCAGCATCTACTTTTACGATTTCAAGGTTTTGGACAGTGATTTGATCTCCGCCCATGCGTCCAGGTAATAGTTTACCTTTGAATACACGGTTAGGATCTACAGGTCCCATTGAACCAGGACGACGGTGGTAGCGTGAACCGTGAGACATAGGTCCGCGAGATTGTCCGTGGCGCTTGATTGCACCTTGGAAACCTTTACCTTTAGATACTCCTGTTACATCTACGATTTCTCCTGCAGAGAAAATTTCAACCTTGACTTCCTGACCAATTTCATACGCATCCATATCCACGCCGCGTAATTCTTTAACGAAGCGCTTAGGAGCAGTTTCCGCTTTTGCAACGTGTCCTTTTTCCGGTTTGTTTGAAAGCTTTTCACGCTTATCGTCAAAACCAAGCTGGATCGCTTCATAGCCATCATTTTCAGCTGTTTTCTTTTGAAGAACAACGTTTGGAGCTGCTTCAATAACAGTTACCGGGATAAGATCACCGTTCTCTGCGAATACTTGCGTCATACCAATTTTTCTTCCTAAGATTCCTTTGGTCATTCGTCACACCTCCTATTAAGATCATTCTATATTTTAGAATTAAAGTTTGATTTCGATATCGACACCAGATGGTAAGTCTAATCGCATGAGAGCATCAACAGTTTGTGGTGTTGGGTTCACAATGTCGATTAAACGTTTATGTGTACGCATTTCAAATTGCTCACGAGAATCTTTGTATTTGTGCACCGCACGAAGGATTGTGTAAACTGATTTTTCAGTTGGCAACGGAATCGGACCAGATACGCTGGCACCAGAACGTTTTGCCGTTTCAACAATCTTCTCTGCAGATTGATCAAGGATTCTATGATCATATGCTTTTAAACGAATACGAATTTTTTGTTTTGCCATTATTTTCCCTCCTTTTCGCCTACATCACGTTAGACAGTTCTCCGTGAGAAAAACCTGATCACCTTGCCATGGCAAAGCGGCCGGGTGTGTCAGCAACCTCTCACTTCATCGCAGTCAAAGACCAACATACACTATTATACAGAAAATAGACGTATGTTGCAAGGTTTATTTAAAGAACCTTGTGGTTTTCACACTTTGATTATTATACAGGTGATACCATGATTAATCAAGGATATGCCTGTTTTCTTTCAGAGATGGAACGATGCGAACCGGCTGACAACTTCGGCAAAGCGATCCGGTTCCTCCAAGTGAGGCGAATGGGCTGAGTTCTCAAACCAATGCCATTCTTTATACGGCGCATCAACATTCTGATAATATTCATAAGACGTCGTCCCCGGGACCGTCAAATCGTATCTCCCTGACATAAAACAGCACGGTATTATAATAGAAGAAACTGATTCCCCGGCATCAAAGAAAATGAGATCCTCCCACAGGTGTTTCAAGCTGAACATTTGTCCCCGCGCGGCTAAGATGCTCCCTCTCACACCGTACGGTTCACCAAACAGCATTCGCCCCCCCGCTTTAAGAGCACCGATCGGATGATGGGTAAAGCCCCCTCCCCTCATCTCGATACAAAGCAGAAATAACGTTCGCTGCAGCTGTTTCTCCCATGGAGGCGCTCCGATAAAGCTCAGCGTCTTTTCCAGCAGGAAATGTTTGCGTTGCCTGCTCCATTCCATCATCAGCCGGTAAGCTTCCGTTTCTTCCTTTTGAATATTAACCACCTGACTGATACCGATATACCCATAATACAAATCAGGCCTTTCTTGAAGAACATGAAGCGCCAGAACTGAACCCCACGAATAGCCGGCGATATATATTTTTTGCCTGCTGAATTGCTTGCATAAGCGTTCGGTCAAATGAATGGTATCGGCTGTCAGCTGATCCAAAGTCATAGATGAACCCGGAATTTCCTTTGAATAAGAGAGACCCGCCCCTCTCTGATCCCAGTTCACAACGGTGAAATGCTTTTCCAGCTTATTCTGGTATTTTCTCGCATAGCCGATTTGAGGCGTGCCGGGACCGCCGTGCAAAAACAAAAGCAGCGGATTACTCCTGTCATCACCATTAATCATAGTGGTTTGTTCACTGCCATTAATCAGCAATTGCTGAAGCATTGAAATACGATTGGTTTTCTTGAAGTTATCGATCATCGCTCTGCTCCTAAAATTTGTATACGTTCTATTATACATGGAATCAGCGGGGAAACAAAAAAACGAGGCCCCATAAGGGACCCCGCATTAATGAACGAGTCGATTACTCAGTGATTGTAGAAACAACGCCTGAACCAACTGTACGTCCGCCTTCACGAATAGAGAAACGAGTTCCTTCTTCGATAGCGATTGTAGAGATAAGTTCAACGATCATTTCAGTGTTATCTCCAGGCATAACCATTTCTACGCCTTCTGGAAGATTGATGATACCAGTTACGTCAGTTGTACGGAAGTAGAACTGAGGACGGTAGTTAGAGAAGAATGGAGTATGACGTCCACCCTCTTCTTTAGAAAGAACGTAAACTTCAGCTTTGAATTTGCTGTGTGGAGTGATTGTACCTGGTTTAGCAAGTACTTGTCCACGTTGGATGTCTTCACGAGCTACACCGCGAAGAAGTGCACCGATGTTGTCTCCAGCTTCAGCGTAGTCAAGAAGCTTACGGAACATTTCAACACCAGTAACAGTTGTTTTGCTGTTTTCTTCTTGAAGACCGATGATTTCAACTTCGTCACCGACTTTAACTTGTCCGCGTTCTACACGGCCAGTAGCAACTGTACCACGACCAGTGATTGAGAATACGTCCTCAACTGGCATCATGAATGGTTTGTCAGTGTCACGTTCTGGAGTTGGGATGTACTCATCAACTGCAGCCATAAGTTCAAGAATTTTTTCTTCGTACTCAGCATCGCCTTCAAGAGCTTTAAGAGCAGAACCTTTAACAACTGGTACATCATCACCAGGGAAGTCGTATTCGCTAAGAAGATCGCGAACTTCCATTTCAACAAGCTCAAGAAGCTCTTCGTCGTCTACCATGTCGCATTTGTTAAGGAATACTACGATGTATGGTACACCAACGTTTTTAGAAAGAAGGATGTGCTCACGAGTTTGTGGCATTGGGCCATCAGCAGCAGATACTACAAGGATAGCTCCGTCCATTTGCGCAGCACCAGTGATCATGTTTTTAACATAGTCAGCGTGTCCTGGGCAGTCAACGTGTGCATAGTGACGAGTGTCAGTTTCGTACTCAACGTGTGCAGTAGAGATTGTGATACCGCGCTCACGTTCTTCTGGAGCACCATCAATTTGATCGTACGCCATAGCTGTACCTTTACCAGATTTCTTATGAAGTACTGTTGAGATAGCAGCAGTTAATGTTGTTTTACCATGGTCAACGTGTCCAATTGTACCGATATTGGCATGTGATTTGGAACGGTCGAATTTTTCTTTAGCCATTCTAAAATCCTCCTTAAGAGCTTTTAATTAGTAATGTATAGAGTGATAGAAAGTGAAAGCAAGCTTTCACTCCCTCATCTTACAATAGTAGTTATACTTGAGTTAAGTGGCAAAATCAATTATTCGCCTTTATTTTTTTTGATAATTTCTTCAGCGATGCTCTTCGGCACTTCTTCGTAGTGATCCATGAACATTGTGAACGTACCGCGTCCTTGCGTGTTAGAACGAAGGGCAGTAGCGTAACCGAACATTTCAGCAAGAGGTACCATCGCACGCACAACTTGAGCGTTACCGCGAGCTTCCATACCTTCTACGCGTCCGCGACGAGAAGTAACATCACCCATGATGTCTCCCATGTATTCTTCAGGAATAACAACTTCAACTTTCATGATTGGTTCAAGAAGAACTGGGTTACATTTGCTGACTGCATTTTTCAATGCCATAGAAGCAGCGACTTTAAACGCCATTTCATTTGAGTCAACATCATGGTAAGATCCATCAAAAAGTTTCGCCTTGATGTCGATTAGCGGGAATCCGGCTAGGACACCATTTTCAAGAGAGTCTTCAAGACCTGCTTGTACGGCTGGGATGTATTCACGAGGAACAACACCACCGACGATTGCGTTTTCGAATTCAAAGCCAGCGCCTTCTTCGTTCGGTTCAAATTCGATCCAAACGTGACCGAACTGACCGCGTCCGCCTGATTGACGTACGAATTTACCTTCAACTTTTGCACCGGTACGGAATGTCTCACGGTACGCAACTTGAGGAGCACCAACGTTAGCTTCAACTTTGAACTCACGCTTCATACGATCAACAATGATATCAAGGTGAAGCTCACCCATACCAGAGATGATTGTTTGACCCGTTTCAGGGTTTGTTTGTGTACGGAATGTAGGATCTTCTTCAGCAAGTTTCGCTAAAGCGATACCCATTTTATCTTGGTCAGCTTTTGATTTAGGCTCAATCGCTACGTCGATAACAGGCTCTGGGAATTCCATTGATTCAAGGATTACAAGATCCTTCTCATCACATAGAGTATCTCCAGTAGAAGTATCTTTTAGACCTACAGCAGCTGCGATGTCTCCAGCGTAAACAGTAGAGATCTCTTCACGGCTGTTAGCGTGCATTTGAAGGATACGTCCTACGCGCTCACGCTTGCCTTTTGTAGAGTTCTTTACATATGAACCGGAATCAAGTGTACCGGAATATACGCGGAAGAATGTCAGCTTACCGACATAAGGGTCAGTCATAACTTTAAATGCAAGTGCAGAGAACGGCTCTTCATCAGAAGAATGACGAACGATCTCTTCATCTGTATCAGGACGTACACCTTTGATTGCAGCAACATCAGTTGGCGCAGGAAGGTAGTCAAGAACAGCATCAAGTACAAGCTGAACACCTTTGTTTTTGAAAGCAGAACCAACAAGTACAGGGTAGAATTCAACATTCAGTGTACCTTTACGGATAGCAGCTTTCAGTTCAGGGATAGTGATTTCTTCACCTTCAAGGTACTTTTCCATAAGCTCTTCATCAAGCTCAGCTACAGCTTCAATCAGGCTGCTGCGAAGCTCTTCAGCTTGCTCTTTGTACTCTTCAGGGATTTCTTTCGCATCTGAACGAGTTCCAAGGTCATCTTCGTAGAAATACGCAACGTTTTCTACTAAGTCGATGATACCTTCGAAGTTGTCTTCAGCACCGATCGGCAATTGAATTGCGTGAGCGTTAGCTTGAAGACGGTCTCTTAAAGTGCCTACAGAGTAAAGGAAGTCTGCGCCGATTTTGTCCATTTTGTTGACAAATACAACACGCGGTACTCCGTAAGTTGTTGCTTGGCGCCATACTGTTTCTGTCTGAGGCTCAACACCTGATTGAGCATCAAGTACGGCAACCGCACCATCAAGTACACGGAGTGAACGTTCAACTTCAACTGTGAAGTCTACGTGTCCCGGTGTATCGATGATGTTTACACGGTAACCTTTCCACTGTGCAGTCGTTGCTGCAGAAGTGATTGTGATACCGCGTTCTTGTTCCTGCTCCATCCAGTCCATTTGCGAAGCACCTTCGTGAGTTTCGCCAATTTTGTGGATACGGCCTGTGTAGAACAAGATCCGTTCTGTAGTAGTCGTTTTACCGGCATCGATGTGAGCCATGATCCCGATATTACGAGTTTTTTCTAAGGAGAACTCTCTTGCCATTGGGTAATTTCTCCTTCCTTATTAGGGAATTATTATTTTGATTATATGAATCCTACCAGCGGTAGTGAGCAAATGCTTTGTTCGCTTCTGCCATCTTGTGAGTGTCTTCACGTTTCTTAACGGCAGCACCAGTGTTGTTAGCTGCATCAAGAATTTCGTTAGCCAGGCGCTCTTCCATTGTTTTTTCTCCGCGAAGACGCGCATAGTTAACCAACCAGCGAAGACCAAGAGTTGTACGGCGTTCAGGACGAACTTCTACAGGCACTTGGTAGTTAGCTCCACCTACACGGCGTGCTTTTACTTCAAGTACAGGCATGATGTTTTTCAATGCTTGTTCGAAAACCTCCATTGCATCATTGCCAGTGCGTTCTTTAATGATATCGAATGACTTGTATAGGATTGTTTGAGATTTACCTTTTTTACCGTCGATCATCATTTTGTTGATCAGGCGGGATACCAGCTTAGAGTTGTAAAGCGGATCAGGTAAAACATCTCTTTTTGCTACAGGACCTTTACGTGGCATCTGAATATCCTCCCTTCATAGTTTTAATGATTTATTTGATTACTTTGCTTTAGGACGTTTCGTACCGTATTTAGAACGGCCTTGCGCACGGTTTTCAACTCCGGCAGTATCAAGCGCGCCACGAACGATGTGGTAGCGTACCCCCGGTAAGTCTTTTACACGTCCGCCGCGGATCAGTACAACGCTGTGCTCTTGCAGGTTGTGACCGATACCAGGAATGTAGGCAGTAACCTCGATTCCGTTAGTCAAACGAACACGAGCGTATTTACGAAGTGCTGAGTTCGGTTTTTTCGGTGTCATTGTACCCACACGAGTACATACCCCGCGTTTTTGTGGAGAAGATACGTTAGTGTGCTCTTTTTTAAAGCTGTTGTATCCTTTGTTTAGTGCAGGTGACTTAGAGTTTTCAACTTTGCTCACGCGTCCCTTGCGAATTAGCTGATTAATTGTAGGCATGTTGTGTTCCTCCCTTCATTACGTTTTATAACCCACATACCCAGGTGGTTCATCATTAGGCAAAAAACAATGTCTTTACACAAGATTGATATCTTATATAAAAACAAAAAGTACGCTATAACATAATGGCAACAGCTGCTGCTCCCACTTCAATTCCGCAGGCTTTGCCGAGCTTTTTCATGGAATCCACCATACAGACAGCGGTATTTTGGTTCTTTGCAAGCTGGATAACGCCAGCCGTAAGAACTGAATCCGCGTCTTTTGCCACGACGACTTCCTTCACTGAACCTCGTTTTAGAGCTTTCACTGTTTGCTTCGTACCAATAATAATTGATTTGGCCTGTGATACTTTATCATAAGACATAAACATATCCTCCAAAGTAACAGGTTTTATTTCGAGCACCTTGGTTATATTATCACTCTGCGGGACGGATGTCAACAACGTATGACATTTTTTAGTGCAGTCCCCCGCCAGAATAATTGTAATACTGAGGAAAAGCTGTCGAAACAGCCTTTCCTGCAGCAGTTTCTGTTATTCAGCCGGAACCATATCTTCCGAAGGCTGAACGTTTGAAACAGGTTTTACTTTTCTGTAATTCATCATACCGGTACCGGCCGGAACCAGTTTACCGATGATAACATTCTCTTTCAGGCCGAGAAGTTCATCGCGCTTGCCTTTAATCGCAGCATCAGTAAGAACGCGTGTTGTTTCTTGGAATGATGCGGCAGACAAGAATGAATCCGTCTCGAGTGAAGCTTTCGTGATACCGAGAAGGACAGGACGTCCTGTAGCAGGTCGATTGCCTTCAAGCAGCACTTTTTTGTTCGCTTCTGTGAATTGGTGAATATCAAGCAATGTGCCAGGGAGAACATCAGTATCTCCGGCATCGATCACACGGACTTTGCGAAGCATCTGGCGAACCATTACTTCTACGTGTTTATCGCCGATTTCAACACCCTGCATACGGTAAACCTTCTGAACCTCATGCAGAAGATATTCCTGAACCGTTGTCAGGTCAGTGACTTTAAGAAGTTCTTTCGGATCGATTGAACCTTCTGTCAGCACTTGACCGCGGGTAATCTGATCACCCTCAGCCACTTTCAGGCGTGAGTTGTAAGGTGCCGTGTATGAACGGGTCTCAACAGCGCCCTGAACAACAATCTCCTGCTGTTTGTCGCGTACTTCATTGATTTCGGCAATTGTACCGTCAATTTCAGAAATCGTCGCTTGACCTTTCGGATTACGCGCTTCGAAAAGCTCCTGGATACGCGGAAGACCTTGTGTGATATCGTCTCCGGCAACCCCGCCTGTGTGGAACGTACGCATCGTTAACTGTGTTCCAGGCTCACCGATAGATTGAGCGGCGATAATACCTACTGCTTCACCGACTTCAACATCAGTTCCGGTTGCAAGGTTACGTCCGTAGCATCGTTTACATACACCATGAGGAGTGTTACATGTGAACGCGGAACGGATCCACACTTCTTCGATTCCGGATTCAACGATTTCCAGCGCTTTATCTTCATCGATCAATTCATTTTCGTTAATGAGCACAGCACCCGTTTCAGGATGTTTGATCTGTTTTCTGGCGAAACGTCCGATCAGACGCTCTTCCAGACGCTCGATGATTTCCGTGCCTTCTTTGAGCGGTTTTGCAAGAATACCGCGGTCTGTTCCGCAATCTGTTTCACGAATGATAACATCCTGCGCAACATCAACAAGACGGCGTGTAAGGTAACCTGAGTCAGCTGTTTTCAGGGCGGTATCGGCAAGACCTTTACGCGCACCGTGAGTGGAGATAAAGTACTCCAATACTGTCAGACCTTCACGGAAACTTGATTTAATCGGCAATTCAATGATTCGTCCAGCCGGGTTGGCCATCAGACCGCGCATACCCGCAAGCTGTGTAAAGTTAGATGCGTTACCACGGGCTCCTGAGTCACTCATCATGTAGATCGGGTTGACTTCGTCTAATGATTTCATCAGTTTGCCTTGGATAACATCTTTCGCTGAACTCCAAATTGAAATGACTCTTTCATAACGTTCTTCTTCGGTGATTAAACCGCGTCTGAACTGTTTCAGGACATTATCAACTTTGCTTTGTGCTTCTTCAAGGATTTCCTGTTTGTCATCGAGAACGACGATATCAGAAACCCCTACTGTGATGCCGGCTTTCGTTGAATATCTGAAACCGAGGTTTTTCATGCGGTCAAGCATTTTAGACGTTTCCGTGATATGGAATCGTTTAAAGATTTCCGCGATGATTTTACCGAGAATACCTTTTTTAAACGGTGCGTTGATCGGCTGCTCAGCAATCACAGCTTTTACGTCAGCACCTTTATCTAAGAAGAAACGGTCAGGTGTCTTCTCTTCAATGTTGCTCTTCGTTGGTTCATTCATGTAAGGGAATGATTCCGGAAGAATTTCATTGAAGACGAGCTTACCGACAGTTGTAATTAACAATTTTGAACGCTGTTCTTCAGTAAATGTCACATTCTTAAGGGAGTTCGCTGCAACAGCTACTCTCGTATGAAGGTGAACATAACCGTTTTGATAAGCAAGAAGCGCTTCGTCTGTATTCTTGAAGACCATACCCTCGCCGACTGCTCCGGCGCGCTCAAGCGTCAGGTAGTAGTTTCCTAATACCATATCCTGAGACGGCGTAACAACCGGTTTACCATCTTTAGGGTTCAAGATGTTTTGGGCTGCAAGCATCAGAATACGTGCTTCAGCTTGAGCCTCAGCTGATAAAGGTACGTGAACCGCCATTTGGTCACCGTCAAAGTCAGCGTTATAAGCTGTACATACTAACGGGTGAAGACGGATGGCGCGTCCTTCAACAAGCGTCGGTTCGAAAGCCTGGATACCTAATCTGTGAAGAGTAGGGGCACGGTTCAGTAAGACCGGATGCTCCTTAATGACAGATTCAAGTACATCCCATACTTCAGGCTGCACGCGTTCGATTTTGCGTTTTGCGCTCTTGATATTGTGAGCAAGGCCTTTTTCAACAAGCTCTTTCATGACGAAAGGCTTGAAGAGCTCAAGCGCCATTTCCTTCGGCAAACCGCACTGATACATTTTCAGATGCGGACCTACGACGATAACGGAACGTCCTGAGTAGTCTACACGTTTACCGAGAAGGTTCTGACGGAATCGCCCTTGTTTCCCTTTCAGCATGTGAGAAAGAGATTTAAGCGGACGGTTACCCGGTCCGGTAACCGGACGGCCGCGGCGTCCGTTGTCAATCAGAGCATCGACTGCTTCCTGAAGCATACGTTTTTCGTTCTGAACGATGATGCTTGGCGCGCCGAGGTCTAACAGACGTTTTAAACGGTTATTACGGTTGATGACACGACGGTAAAGGTCGTTCAGGTCAGACGTTGCGAAACGTCCGCCGTCAAGCTGAACCATCGGTCTTAATTCAGGCGGAATAACCGGAAGCACGTCGAGGATCATCCAAGACGGCTTGTTTCCTGAATTACGGAAGGCTTCAAGCACTTCAAGGCGTTTGATCGCACGTGTACGGCGCTGTCCTTGAGAAGTCTTCAGCTCTTCTTTTAACATATCAACTTCTTTGACAAGGTCGATGTCCTGCAGAAGTTTATTAATGGCTTCCGCACCCATAGAGGCTTGGAATTTGTTTCCGTACTTATCCAGATACGCACGGTATTCCTTTTCAGATAAAAGCTGTTTCTTTTCGAGCGGTGTATTGGCCGGGTCAGTTACGACGTAAGAAGCAAAGTAAATAACTTCTTCCAGCGCACGCGGTGACATATCCAATACAAGACCCATACGGCTCGGAATACCTTTGAAATACCAAATGTGAGAAACCGGGGCAGCCAGTTCAATATGCCCCATTCTCTCACGACGGACTTTAGCCCGCGTTACTTCAACTCCGCAACGGTCACAAACTACGCCTTTATAACGAACCCGCTTGTACTTGCCGCAATGACATTCCCAGTCCTTAGTCGGTCCGAAAATGCGTTCGCAGAACAGGCCGTCCTTTTCAGGTTTCAATGTACGATAGTTTATCGTTTCAGGCTTTTTCACTTCACCAAAAGACCATGAACGGATTTTATCCGGTGAAGCAAGACCGATGTTCATATACTCAAAATTGTTCACATCTAGCAAGGGGCCTACCTCCCTTTTTATCTTCGGATTAACCGATGTCACTTGCCTTTATCAATCAGAGACTATTCTTTCGTTACTGCGTCACGTTCAACGTCTGGAGATGCTGTTTCTTCCGGCGCTTCATCACCTGATAATGCAAGGCCGTCAGCCTGTTTCGCATCTTCCTCGTCTTCTAGATCTCTCATTTCTATTTCTTCTTCATCGCCTGAAAGGATTTTCACGTCCATACCTAAGCTTTGAAGCTCTTTGATCAATACTTTGAATGATTCCGGAACACCAGGCTCTGGAACATTGTCGCCTTTGACGATGGCTTCATATGTTTTCACACGTCCAACCACGTCATCGGACTTCACAGTCAGGATTTCTTGAAGCGTGTAAGCTGCGCCGTAAGCTTCAAGCGCCCAAACCTCCATCTCACCGAAACGCTGTCCGCCGAATTGGGCTTTACCGCCGAGAGGCTGCTGCGTAACAAGTGAGTAAGGACCTGTAGAACGGGCATGAAGTTTATCATCAACCATGTGCGCCAGTTTGATCATGTACATGATTCCGACTGATACACGGTTGTCAAACGGTTCTCCCGTACGGCCGTCATAAAGAACTGTTTTAGCGTCTCTTGACATGCCTGCTTCTTCAAGTGTTTCCCACACATCTTCTTCACGCGCGCCGTCAAATACAGGTGACGCGATGTGAATGCCGAGGTAGCGGGCAGCCATACCCATGTGAAGTTCTAATACCTGACCGATATTCATACGTGATGGTACACCCAGCGGGTTAAGCATGATATCGATCGGCGTGCCGTCAGGAAGGTAAGGCATATCTTCTTCAGGAAGAATCTTCGAGATAACCCCTTTGTTTCCGTGACGTCCGGCCATTTTATCACCTTCAGAAATCTTACGTTTCTGAACGATATATACGCGTACAAGCTGGTTCACTCCCGGAGGAAGTTCGTCGCCGTCTTCACGGTTGAAGACTTTTACGTCGTGGATAATTCCGCCGCCGCCGTGAGGCACACGGAGAGAAGTATCACGGACTTCACGCGCTTTTTCTCCAAAGATCGCATGCAGAAGGCGTTCTTCAGCCGTAAGCTCAGTTACACCTTTAGGCGTTACTTTACCTACGAGAAGGTCTCCGTCGTTGACTTCCGCACCGATACGGATAATTCCGCGGTCATCAAGATTGCGGAGCGCGTCTTCCCCTACGTTTGGAATATCGCGGGTGATCTCTTCCGGCCCAAGCTTTGTATCACGTGCTTCTGATTCATATTCTTCAATGTGAATAGATGTGTATACATCATCTTTCACAAGGCGTTCACTCATGATGATGGCATCCTCATAGTTGTAACCATCCCATGTCATGAAGCCGACCATTACGTTGCGGCCGAGAGCAAGTTCACCAAGCTCCATTGAAGGTCCGTCAGCAAGGATTTCTCCTTTGACTACTTCATCGCCGACACTGACGATCGGACGCTGGTTGTAGCACGTACCTTGGTTGGAGCGGACAAATTTCAGCAAGCTGTACTTATCCAGGTTGCCTTTTACTTTTTGGCCGTCAATTTCTTCATAGCGGCGCACCCATACGTTTTTCGCTTCCACCCGTTCAACGATACCAGGGTGTTTACAAATAACGGCTGCACCGGAGTCTTTACCGGATACGTATTCCATACCCGTTCCGACGATCGGAGCTTCCGGCTGCATCAAAGGCACAGCCTGACGCTGCATGTTCGCTCCCATGAGGGCGCGGTTCGAGTCATCGTTTTCCAAGAACGGAATACATGCTGTCGCAGCAGAAACAACCTGTTTAGGAGATACGTCCATGTAATCCACGCGGTTGCGGGCTACAACGGTGTTTTCCCCTCTGAAACGCGCTACGATGCTGTCATCCAAGAAAGAACCGTCATCGCTCAGCTTAGCATTCGCTTGGGCTACGACATAGTTATCCTCTTCATCAGCAGTCAGGTAGTCGATTCTAGGCGTTACTTTTCCTGTTTCAGGATCAACGCGGCGGTATGGCGTCTCAATGAAACCAAAGCGGTTTACTTTCGCAAATGATGACAATGAGTTGATCAAACCGATGTTCGGGCCCTCAGGCGTTTCAATCGGACACATACGGCCATAGTGAGAGTAGTGAACGTCACGTACTTCCATACCTGCGCGCTCACGTGTCAAACCGCCCGGTCCGAGAGCTGACAGACGGCGTTTGTGCGTCAATTCAGCAAGCGGGTTCGTCTGATCCATGAATTGAGAAAGCTGTGAGCTTCCGAAGAACTCTTTAATAGACGCAATAACAGGTCTGATGTTAATCAGCTGCTGCGGCGTGATTGTATTTGTGTCTTGAATAGACATTCTTTCACGTACGACACGTTCCATCCGGCTTAAACCGATACGGAATTGGTTTTGCAGGAGCTCACCTACAGAACGCAGACGGCGGTTTCCGAGATGGTCGATATCATCAGTGTCGCCCACTCCGTGCAGGAGGTTGAAGAAGTAGCTGATAGAAGAAATAATATCAGCAGGCGTAATGTTTTTAATCGCCTCTTCGATGTAAGCATTGCCGATCACATTGATCGTCTGCTCTCCTTCTGCATCGGTAGGAGCATAGATTTTAATGGATTGAAGCATCACTTCATCCTCGACGACGCCACCGTTAGGATAAAGTTTTCTGAAGCCGATTCCATTTTCTAAGTATGGCAGTACTTTATCAAGTGTTCTTCTGTCAAGAATCTGCCCTTTTTCAGCGAGAATTTCACCGGTTTCCGGATCCACCAGTGTTTCTGCAAGTCGCTGGTTAAACAGGCGGTTCTTGATATGAAGCTTTTTATTAATTTTATAGCGTCCTACATTCGCAAGGTCGTATCGCTTCGGATCGAAGAAACGGGAATCCAGCAAGCTTTTTGCGTTTTCTACTGTAGGCGGCTCTCCGGGACGAAGGCGCTCATAGATTTCAAGAAGCGCTTTGTCACTGTTTTCAGTGTTGTCCTTATCCAGTGTATTGCGGAGATATTCGTTCTCACCAATGAGATCGAGAATCTCTTGGTCGGAACCGAAGCCGAGAGCACGCAAAAGAACCGTAACCGGCAACTTACGTGTGCGATCAATGCGGACATACACAACATCTTTCGCATCAGTTTCGTATTCTAACCATGCGCCACGGTTTGGAATGACAGTCGCGGTAAAACCTTTTTTACCGTTTTTGTCTACTTTACCACTGAAATATACACTTGGAGACCGAACAAGCTGAGATACGATAACACGTTCTGCACCGTTGATGATAAAAGTACCGGTATCTGTCATAATAGGGAAATCACCCATGAAGACATCCTGGTCTTTTACCTCTCCAGTTTCTTTGTTAATTAAACGAACCTTCACTCTCAGCGGAGCTGAGTAAGTCACATCACGTTCTTTTGACTCTTCAACGGGATACTTAGGATCTCCTAAACTGTAGTCAATGAACTCAAGAGAGAGGTTACCAGTGAAATCCTCAATTGGTGATATGTCTTGAAACATCTCTCTAAGACCCTCATCAAGAAACCACTGATAAGAAGAGGTTTGAATTTCAATGAGATTTGGTAATTCTAACACTTCGCTAATGCGAGCATAGCTTCTGCGCTGGCGGTGTCGTCCATACTGAACTAGTTGACCTGTCAACTGATTCACCCCTCAAATCATGCGTATTATATGTGTAATAAGCATCTCTTACGATAAAGAAATACTTTTACAAGACAAAAGAAAAAAGGGTTTCTAATTAAGAAAACCACATCCAAAAACAAATACCGATTTTATTAGCATTTCCATGTTTGTATAATTTATACATGCACTATGATTATTTCAGCATATCATGCAAAATATATACATTGGCATTTTACAATATTAACATAGCTGAAAATTCAAGTCAAACTTTTTTTGCTTTTATGATATAATAGCCTTTCTTTTTTTGAACCACAGAAACTTCGTCAAAAAGCTCCTTCAGTTTTTCAATGGCAGAAGGCCCGCCCTGTTTTTTCTGTATAACGATCCACAATTCACCTGAAGCCCTTAAATGCTCAGCGCTTTTTTCAAAAATGGCATGGACAACTTTTTTTCCGGCGCGGATTGGGGGGTTTGTAATAATAGAAGCAAATGTTTGAGCAGAATCAATATTTGAAAATAAATCACTCTGATAAATTCGAACGTTTTTTATTCCGTTTTTTTCTGCATTTTCATTTGACAGCTCTACGGCTCTTTCATTCACGTCAATCATGTGCACGGTGCGGTCTGTAAATGCACCGGCGAGTGACAGACCGATCGGGCCGTAACCGCAGCCTGCATCCAGGAAGTCACCATCGATCTCCGGTTCTTCAAACGCTTCAATTAAGACACGCGAACCGAAATCAACTTCCTTTTTCGAGAAAACGCCGCTGTCACTTGTGAATGTATAAGATCTGTTCCGCAGTGTAAATGACCATGTCTGTTTATCGCTTTTAACTGAAGGTTTTTCTGAATAATAGTGTTCACTCATCATTAGAACCTCCTTTTATAATGGCACTTAAAGAAAAGCAAAGAAAAAGCCCGCCTCATAAAAGCGAGCTTCCCCTACAGGCAAGTGAAGATTACTTAACTTCTACAGAAGCGCCAACTTCTTCAAGTTTAGCTTTAAGCTCTTCAGCTTCTTCTTTCGCAATACCTTCTTTAAGTGGTTTTGGAGTGTTGTCAACAAGTTCTTTAGCTTCTTTCAAGCCAAGACCAGTGATTTCACGAACAACTTTGATAACTTTGATTTTCTGAGAACCTGCACCAGCAAGGATAAGGTCGAATTCGCTTTGCTCTTCAGCAGCGCCGCCAGCAGCAGCTCCGCCAGCTACAGCTACAGGAGCAGCAGCAGTTACGCCAAATTCTTCTTCGATTGCTTTTACTAGGTCGTTCAATTCAAGTACAGTTGCTTCTTTAACGGAAGCAATGATTTCTTCGATATTTAAAGCCATTTGAAATTCCTCCATTTGTTTTATTTTAGGGTAAAATCAGATTAAGCGCCTTGTTCTTCCTTTTGTTCTGCAACTGCTTTAGCTGCAAGTGCAAGGTTGCGAACTGGAGCTTGAAGTACGCTAAGCAACATAGAAAGTAAGCCATCGCGTGAAGGAAGTTCAGCAAGAGCTTTCACTTCTTCAACAGAAGATACTTTTCCTTCGATAACGCCCGCTTTGATTTCCAGAGCTTCGTGATTCTTCGCGAACTCGTTAAGAACTTTTGCCGGAGCGACAACATCTTCAGTACTGAATGCGATCGCATTCGGTCCAGTTAAGACATCATTCAAACCATCAAGTTCAGCTTGTTCAACCGCACGGCGAGTCATTGTGTTTTTGTACACTTTGAACTCTACGTTAGCTTCGCGAAGCTGTTTACGGAGTTCAGTTACTTCAGAAACGTTAAGTCCGCGGTAGTCAACGATGATCGTTGATTTGCTTTCTTTCAGTTTAGAAGCAATCTCTTCAACAACAACTTTTTTTGTATCAATTGCGCTGCTCATGGTTACACCTCCTGTAGATTTTGTGTAACACTTATACCGCTAGGTGATCACGACTGTGACGACGATTTCATATAAAAAGCCTCCATGTGGACATGGAGGCTGTATATACAAGCATACGTAACGTAATAGCTGTGATATATATACACCTCGGCAGGATATTAAGCCTCAACGGCCCCTGCTGTCTACGGTATAAATGACATATTATATTTTACAACATTTTGAATCATATCAGAATGCTGATCTAAAGTCAAATATTATTTTACGTTGAAAGTAGAAGCGTCTACTTTGACACCAGGGCCCATAGTAGAAGTAACGGCAACGTTTTTCACGTAAACACCTTTAGCCGCAGCCGGTTTTGCTTTCAGGATTGTATCATACATTGTTGTGAAGTTCTCAACAAGTTTTTCATCCTCGAAAGAAACTTTTCCGATCGGAACATGGATGTTACCAGCTTTGTCAACGCGGTATTCTACTTTACCAGCTTTGATTTCGCCGATTGCTTTTTCTACTTCGAATGTAACAGTTCCTGTTTTAGGGTTTGGCATAAGACCTTTTGGTCCAAGCACACGGCCGATTTTACCGACTTCACCCATCATGTCAGGAGTCGCAACGATTACATCGAATTCGAACCAGCCTTGCTGGATTTTCGCGATGTAATCAGAATCGCCAACGTAGTCTGCACCGGCAGCTTCAGCTTCTTTTGCTTTTTCGCCTTTAGCGAATACAAGCACGCGCTGAGTTTTACCAGTTCCGTTAGGAAGTACAACTGCACCGCGGATTTGCTGATCGTTTTTACGAGGGTCAACCCCTAAACGAAAAGCAACTTCAACTGTAGCGTCGAATTTAGCTGTGTTTGTTTTTTTAGTAAGCGCCACTGCTTCAGCGACGTCGTAAGCTTTCGCACGGTCTACAAGCTTCGCAGCTTCAACGTACTTTTTACCTTTTTTAGCCATTTTAAAATTTCCTCCTTATGTGGTTATAGCGGAATAACCTCCCACGAATAAGGGTTGCGAACTTGTGAAAACTCGCAACCCGACAAGAAACAAATTAATCCTCGATAACGATACCCATACTGCGGGCAGTACCTTCAACCATGCGCATTGCCGCTTCAACGTCTGCTGCGTTTAAGTCAGGCATTTTCGTTTCAGCGATTTCGCGAACCTTATCGCGCTTAACGGTTGCCACTTTATTACGGTTTGGTTCACCAGAACCAGACTCAATTCCAGCTGCTTTTTTAAGCAATACTGCAGCAGGCGGAGTTTTTGTAATAAATGTAAATGAACGGTCTTCGTAAACCGAAATTTCAACAGGAATGATTAAACCAGCTTGGTCAGCTGTACGAGCGTTAAACTCCTTACAGAATCCCATGATATTTACACCGGCTTGACCTAGTGCAGGTCCAACTGGCGGCGCTGGGTTAGCTTTTCCAGCAGGAATTTGCAATTTTACAACTTTTACTACTTTTTTAGCCACGAGACACACCTCCTTAAGTCCGTGATGTGGTAATAGGGTAAACCCTCCCACTCAAGGTTTCATTCTTTATATGAATGACGAAATATCAAGCTAGCTGCCTTGGATTAGTCCAAGACGTACCTTTGCTATATTATCATTAATATATAGCAATTTCAAGTTTTTTCACATTACAATTTGTCGATCTGGGTAAATTCCAGTTCAACCGGCGTTTCACGGCCGAACATGTTAACGAATACTTTCACTTTGCTCTTATCATAATCAATCTCTTCAATTGATCCTGTAAAGTTGGCGAAAGGTCCGTCTATGACTTTGACTGTCTCATTCAATTCAAAATCAATGTCGGTTTTCCGCTCATCCATGCCCATCCGCTTTAAGATGGTTTCCGCTTCGCCAGGAAGAAGCGGAGTCGGCTTTGAGCCTGAACCGGCTGATCCGACGAATCCGGTAACGCCCGGCGTGTTGCGGACCACATACCAGGAATCATCAGTCATGACGATTTCAACAAGCACATAACCCGGGAACACTTTCTTTTTGACTACTTTTTTCTTGCCGTTCTTAATATCAGTCTCTTCTTCTTCAGGGACGACAACGCGGAAAATTTTATCCTGCATTCCCATTGATTCCACACGTTTTTCAAGGTTCGCTTTTACTTTGTTTTCATAACCGGAATACGTATGAACAACATACCAATTCTTTTCCATTCTATCAGGACTCTGCAGTCCTTCCCTCCCCGCATTTAAAAATGAAGTGTAAAACAAAAAATAGGCTCAGGGCCTATGAATCCTTTTTTCAACAACACAATAAAAAACCCGCTGAACGGGTTTTGGCAAACGATATTATGATCTATTATAGCACGTATTGCTGATCATTATTCAACTATTAAACGAATTAATTGAGAAATTCCTGTATCAAGGAGGGCAAAAAAGATAACAAAAAAGATAACCGTTGAAATCACCGTGATCGTATAGCGCGTTAACTCTTTGCCTTTAGGCCAGCTAACCTTTTTCATTTCTTTCCCAACATCTTTAAAGAAACTCATCATGCGCATGTAAAAGACCTCCACAATTTAAAAAGCGAACACTATTTTGTTTCTAAATGAGCTGTATGTGAATTGCAAGTGCTGCAGTACTTCTTAACTTCTAACCGCTCAGCCGCTGATGCAGAGCTTTTCATTGTCGTATAATTACGATTTCCGCATGTTTTGCATGCCAGCGTAATCTTTTTTCTCATGTCGTTACACCTTTTCCTAAACATTCATTTATCTTAATAAAATAGCACAGTCAGAAAAATTCTGTCAATATGACACAGAAACCTGCTACAGGCTGATCTCTCTTATTTCTAAATACTTTTCAAGCTTGCGCTTCACGCGCTGCAGGGCATTATCGATCGATTTTACGTGTCGGTTTAAGTCATCTGAAATCTCTTGGTAACTTCTTCCGTCCAAGTACAGAACAAGCACCTTTCTCTCCAGATCGCTCAGCAGTTCTCCCATTTTCATTTCGATATCATCAAATTCTTCCTGATTAATAATCATCTCTTCAGGATTTAACGTTTTAGCGCCTGAAATGACATCAAGCAGTGTTCTGTCAGATTCTTCATCAAAAATAGGTTTGTCTAAAGAAACATAGGAATTTAAAGGAATGTGTTTCTGACGGGTAGCTGTCTTTATTGCGGTAATAATCTGGCGGGTAATGCATAATTCTGCAAAAGCTTTAAATGAAGTGAGCTTGTCCTCTCTAAAGTCTCGGATAGACTTATATAAGCCTATCATCCCTTCCTGTACAATATCTTCTCTGTCGGCCCCTATTAAAAAATAAGACCTTGCTTTCGCCCGTACAAAATTACGGTACTTCGTAATCAAGTAATCTAACGCATCACTGTCCCCAACATGAACCTTTTCAATGACCTGCTCGTCCTCCAACTGGCAAAATTGCACTTTGTTGAACTTTCCCTTGCTGTTCTGTAGATTCACTGCGATCCCCCCGGCGCACGTAGATAGAAATATTATACATTAATGGGCGAAAAAGCGTCAACCTAATCCAGACCGCCTCGGCGCCACTTTTCAAACGTTTTCAAAACCTCTTCGGACAGCTCGATTTTACCCGGTGGTTTTTCAGAAGTGATCTTTGAAACCCGCCTTTGAATCCGGCGTTCTATCGTATCCACTTCCCTCAGGAGCTCCCGGGCGGATTTGCGGAGAGCCCCTTGTCCGAAAATCGCCCACTGCTCCGTATAATCGGAAGTTGCGACATGAATCTGTGTCGCAATATTGTTCAGCGCCTGGGCAAGCTTCTCGATCCGCTCATCCGCCGTCTCATTCTCCCGTGTGAAAATCACTTCGACTCTGTGATTCGTTTGTTTTTTCTCTATGCCTTTTACCAGGTGTGCGTCAAACACCACAATGACTCTGATTCCCGTGTAGGACTGATATTCCGCCATCTTCTGGATCAGTACATCTCTCGCTTCTTCAAAACTGTTCGCTTTTAAATCCTTTAGCTGCGGCCAAGCTCCAATCATGTTGTATCCGTCTACTAACAGGATGTCCATCTGTCTTCATTCCCCTAAAGGATTGCGCTTCCGGTAGACTTCATACATGAGAAGGCCGGCCGCTACCGACGCATTCAGAGACGTGACTTTTCCGGCCATCGGAAGCTTAATGAGAAAATCACATTTCTCTTTCACAAGGCGGCCCATTCCTCTGCCTTCGCTTCCGATAACGAGCGCCAAAGGCATCTTGCCGTCCATAGAGCGGTAGTCTTCCCGGGCGGATGCATCCGTTCCGACGACCCAAATCCCCCGCTCCTTCATTTCATCAAGTGTCCGGGCAAGATTGGTCACCTTCACGACGGGAATGTGTTCAATCGCACCGGTCGAAGCTTTTGCGACCGTCGAAGTCAGTCCGACCGCTCTGCGTTTCGGAATCACGATGCCGTGTGCACCGACAGCGTCAGCCGTTCTCATGATGGAACCGAGATTATGAGGGTCTTCCAGCTCGTCCAGTATGAGAAAGAAAGGCTGTTCGTTTCTCTCTTCCGCTCTTTTATATAATTCGTCTAATTGTGCATATTCATATGCCGCCACCTGGGCGACAACACCCTGATGCTGCCCCTCCACCATCTGATCGAGTTTTTTCCTCGGTACAAATTGAATGGTGACACCGCGCTTTTTAGCAAGCTCCATAACTTGCTGCGCCTGTCCTTTTACTGTGTTTTCCGCCATCCATAACTTATACAGCTTGCGATCTGACTTTAACGTCTCAATCACAGCGTTTTTTCCTATGACGTAATCATGTTGCTGACTCATTTGTTTTCCTCCCTGACGTCCCGACTTGTATAGCCTCAGCAATCAGCTGATTCAGTCTTTCTTCTCTTTTCTCAAGAAAAAGGTATCCGAGTAAAGCCTCAAAAGCTGTACTATGGCGGTACGTCTGTACATCTGTGTTTTTAGGCGTCGTCCCTGATTTCGCGTTTCTGCCTCTTCTCAGCACGGCTTCCTCTTCCTCCGTGAAAAAGGATTCGTCCTGAAGGCGGAACAATATGTCTGCCTGTGATTTTGCCGATACAATCCGGCTCGCCTTCTTATGAAGGTCATTCGGTTTCGTAAAGCCCTGCTTAAGCAGGTGATGCCGGACGTATATTTCAAAAATGGCATCACCCATATAAGCAAGCGCAAGACCGTTTAACTGCTTTGAATCTTTGATTTGTTCAAATTGAAGCATCCGCTTACTCTCCCCGCTTCCAGCGAGTTCCCTGGGCCGTATCTTCAAGAATGATATTCATGCTTTTCAGCTGATCGCGAATCTGGTCTGACAAAGCAAAATCGCGATTGCGGCGGGCTTCATTTCTCTTCTCAATCAACTCTTCAATCTCTTCGTCGACAAGCTCTTCTTCGCCGAGCGTAAGTCCGAGAACAGATCCGATTCTGTCAAACATGCTGATAAAGGCTTTAATGACGTGATCCGCCGTATTGTCTTCCTGCATGTAGTAATTGGCGAGCTTCGCCAGATCAAACCAAACGGAAATCGCATTCGCCGTATTAAAATCATCATCCATTGCTTCTTCAAACGCAGTGCGGTGCTCTTCGATTTTAGCGAGCCATTCCTCATCATTGTCAGTCAGATTCGTGCTGCTAATCAAACGATGGTTTAAATTACTGTAGGCCGTCTTCAGGCGGTTAAACGCGTTTTTTGTTTTCTCAAGCAGCTCTTCCGAATAGTTGATCGGGTGGCGGTAATGAACGGACAGCATGAAAAATCTCAAAAGCTGCGGGTCATATTGCTTAATGATATCGTGCACCAAAACAAAGTTGCCGAGCGATTTTGACATTTTCTCATTATCGATATTGATATATCCGTTGTGAAGCCAGTATTTTGCGAATGTCTTGCCTGTTAATGCTTCAGATTGGGCGATTTCGTTTTCATGGTGCGGGAATGTCAGGTCCTGACCGCCGGCATGAATATCGATTTCGTCACCCAAATACTTTTTCACCATTGCGGAGCATTCAATATGCCAGCCCGGGCGGCCTTTTCCCCAAGGGCTATCCCATGAAATTTCTCCGTCCTTAGCAGCTTTCCAAAGAGCAAAGTCCAGCGCATCCTCTTTCTTCTCGCCGACACGGATACGCGCGCCTGATCTGAGTTCATCAATTGATTGCTGAGATAGCTTGCCGTAGCCTTCGAAGGCCCTTGTTTTGAAATAGACGTCGCCTTCTGATTCATAAGCGTAGCCTTTTTTAATCAGCTCGCTGACAAATTCAATAATGGCGTCCATGTTTTCCATGACCCGGGGGTGAAGATCCGCTTTCCGGCATCCGAGGGCCCCCACGTCTTCAAAATACGCTTTAATGAACCGCTCAGAAACGGTCGGGACGTCCTCGCCGAGCTCGTTGGCCGCCTTAATCAGTTTGTCGTCAACATCGGTGAAATTCGATACGTATTGAACCTCGTATCCTTTATACTCTAAATAGTTGCGTACGGTATCATACACAATCGCCGGACGTGCGTTTCCGATATGAATATAGTTGTATACAGTCGGTCCGCACACGTACATTTTTACTTTGCCTTCCTCAAGAGGAACGAATGTTTCCTTTTTCCGTGTCAATGTATTATAAAGTGTAATGGTCATTTTTGGTTGATCCTTTCTTTTTTATCTTCCAGTTCAGCCTGCAGTTCAAAAATCTGCTGCTCCAATGCTCTAAACCGGTCAGCAACCGGATCGGGCAAGTCTTGGTGATTGAGATCGCGTTTGATTTTTCTTCCGTTCCGAATGACGACTTTCCCCGGTATGCCGACAACGGTCGAAAAGTCGGGAACATCACGAAGCACAACGGAGCCGGCCCCTACTTTAGAACCCTGCCCGACCGTAATAGAGCCGAGCACCTTCGCTCCGGTTGCAATTAAAGCATCATCTTTTATGGTCGGATGCCGCTTCCCCTTTTCTTTTCCCGTTCCCCCGAGAGTGACACCTTGGAATACCGTCACGTTATTGCCGATTTCACATGTTTCCCCTATGACGACCCCCATACCGTGGTCAATGAAAAACCTTCTCCCGATGGTCGCGCCGGGATGGATTTCAATTCCGGTAAAGAAACGGGCAATCTGTGATATCAGGCGCGCCAGGAAGAAAAATCTCCGTTTATATAAAGCATGTGCAATCCGATGCGCCCATATAGCATGTAAACCAGAATAAGTTAAAACAACTTCGAAATAGCTTCTTGCTGCCGGATCTTGATCGAACACTGTATCTATGTCTTCTTTTAGCATTTTAAAAAACACATGCTTCCCCCCATTCTCTCCCCGCTCCAGTCTGTTTTTCCGCCTATAAAAAAAGCGCCTCTGCATGTAAACATGACAGAGACGCTTTTACCGCGCGGTTCCACTCTGTTTGAAAAACAAGTCACTGTTTTCCCAACTTAAAAGCCGGTAACGGCGGCGGCCGCCTTTAAATACTGATTTCCGCAGAAATGTTCTTCAAAGGTCTTAAGGGCGCACTTCTAAAACATGACGCATGAATCTCTCTCAGCCGATGAAGATTCTTTCTGTAATGGTCATTGTTTTATACTCTTCCCTGTCAACAATCGTATATTTAAATGCTTTTCAGGCGTCTTACGGCTGTTTCTCTGCCGATCAGCTCAATGGCCTGCGGAAGCTCCGGACCGTGTGTCTGACCGGTAACCGCTACACGAATCGGCATGAACAGCTTTTTGCCTTTATGGCCTGTTTCTTTCTGAACAGCCTTGATTGAGGCTTTGATCAGCTCAGGCGTAAATTCTTCAAGCTCTTCAAGCTTCGCAGCAAATACGCTGAGCACTTCAGGCACCTGTTCTTCTTCCAGAACGGCTTTTGCCTCTTGATTATACTCGATCTCATCTTTAAAGAACAAATCAGTCAGCTCGACAATTTCAGCGCCGTAGCTCAATTGCTCATGGTAAAGAGAGATTAATTTACGAACCCATTCCTGCTCTTCGGCAGAAAGCTCAGTGCCGACTTTTCCTGCTTTTTGCAGGTGCGGCAGGGTCAGCTCAACAACTTGATCAAGATCCAGCGCTTTGACGTATTGGTTGTTGACCCATTTCAGTTTATGCATATCAAACAGAGCCGGTGACTTAGACAAACGATTTACATCAAAAATGTCAATGAATTCTTCTCTTGTGAAAAGCTCTTCTTCACCGACGGGAGACCAGCCGAGAAGTCCGATAAAGTTAAACAGCGCTTCAGGCAGGTAACCCAGCTCATCATACTGCTCAATAAACTGGATAATTGATTCATCACGTTTACTTAATTTTTTGCGGCTTTCGTTCACGATAAGCGTCATATGTCCGAAGACAGGAACATCCCAGCCGAATGCCTGGAAAATCATGATCTGTTTCGGTGTATTTGAAATGTGATCCTCACCGCGGAGCACGTGCGTCATTTTCATTAAGTAATCGTCAATCGCGACGGCAAAGTTATACGTCGGTGTTCCGTCTTTTTTGACGATGACAAAGTCGCCGATGCCGTCTGATTCAAAAGAAATCTCACCTTTTACGATATCGTTAAATGCGATGATTTTCCCTTCCGGCACGCGGAAACGGATGCTCGGCTGTCTGCCTTCGGCTAAAAACTGCTCCTGCTCTTCCTGAGTCAGGTTTCTGTGTTTGCCGGAATAGCGCGGCATTTCCCCGCGGGCGATTTGCTCTTCACGTTCTTTCTCAAGTTCTTCTTCCGTACAGAAACATTTATAAGCTAGCCCTTTTTCAAGAAGCTCTTCATAGTACTCTTTGTAAATGTCGTTACGCTCAGACTGGCGGTACGGGCCGTATTCTCCGCCGACATCCACACTTTCATCCCAGTCCATGCCGAGCCATTTCAAATAGTTGAGCTGGCTTTGCTCTCCGCCTTCAATATTTCGCTTTTTGTCCGTATCCTCAATCCGGATAATAAACTTTCCGCCTTGGCTGCGGGCAAATAAATAGTTAAAAAGCGCCGTTCTGGCGTTACCGATATGCAAATGTCCGGTCGGACTCGGTGCATAACGAACGCGTACTTCATTTCCCATGTTCAAATACTTCCTTTCATCTCGTCTGTAGCCTCTAGCCGAATATATGTATCTATTCTACCACCAAATAGACCGGGCATCAAAACAATGATCAGGCTTTTTGGATCAGAACGGTTGCCTGAGCGGCAATTCCTTCGGCTCTTCCGGTAAACCCGAGCTTTTCTGTCGTCGTCGCTTTTACGTTTACTTGAGAAACGTCCGCCTCAAGGCCTTCCGCTATCCGTTTTCTCATAGCATTAATATGCGGCGCCATTTTCGGCTTTTGCGCAATAATCGTGCAGTCTATATTTCCGAGTACGTATCCTTTTTCTTTAACAATGTTCCAAACATGCTGAAGCAGCTTAAAAGAATCCGCATCTTTGAATTCCGGATCAGTATCCGGGAAATGCTTGCCGATATCTCCTTCACCTGCCGCTCCGAGACACGCGTCTGCGACTGTATGCAGCAATACATCAGCATCTGAATGTCCGAGCAGCCCCTTTTCATAAGGAATTTCAATTCCGCCGATGATGAGAGGACGGCCTTCCGTTAATTGATGCACATCAAATCCTTGTCCGATTCTAAACATTATGATTCCCACTTTCCGCTTTCATGATTGCTTCCGCGGATATCAGGTCATCCGGCGTTGTCAGCTTAATATTGGTATAGCTGCCTTCAACGATACTCACCTGATATCCATCAAGACGCTCGACGAGGCTGGCGTCATCCGTCCCTAAGAAGCCTTTGTTTTCCGCTTCCATATGCGCCGTCTTCAATAAAGAAAGACGAAAAGCCTGCGGCGTTTGAACGGCCCACAAGCTTGAACGATCAAAGGTCTCCGCAACCCGGGAGCCTTCCGCCCGTTTTATCGTGTCTTTCACAGGAACAGCCAGGACAGCCGCTCCCGCCTCCTCTGCTGTTTCAACGAGCTTATCGATATGCTGATGTGTGACAAACGGGCGCGCTCCGTCATGAACAAGGACGACCGATTCCTTATCAATCACTTTCAGTCCTTCGTATACACTGTGCTGACGCTCCGCACCTCCGGTAACAAGCTCAATTTCCGTCTGAATCGGAAATTGGGCCAGCAGCTGGCGAAAATCTTCCCGTTCACTCTCGTTTATCACCAGGATTATTTTCTGACAGGGTGCGTGGCTTTCAAAAACCCGCAGTGTGTGTATAATAACAGGCGCACCTTTTAAGCTGATGAACAGCTTATTTTTCCCGGCCTTCATCCGTTTTCCTTGTCCGGCAGCCGGAATAACGACAACATACTCCATATGAACTCCCTCTTAAAGAGCTTTCTCAAGCAGCTTGGGCTTGGCAAAAATCATTCGTCCCGCCGCTGTCTGCAGTACGCTGGTTACGAGCACATCAATATGTTTCCCTATATAATTGCGGCCTTCTTCCACAACAATCATCGTCCCGTCATCCAAGTAAGCCACACCTTGATTATGCTCTTTCCCATCCTTAATCACCTGCACATTCATCTCTTCGCCCGGAAGCACAACCGGCTTCACCGCGTTTGCAAGGTCATTAATATTCAGTACCGCAACCTTCTGAAGCTCACATACTTTATTTAAATTAAAATCATTCGTCACAACGACGCCGGATGTCAGCTTCGCAAGTTTGACAAGCTTGCTGTCAACCTCCTGAATGTCCTCGAAGTCGCCTTCATAAATTTCAACCGTAATATCCAGTTCCTTTTGAATGCGATTCAAGATATCCAGTCCGCGGCGTCCTCTGTTACGTTTTAAAACATCTGAAGAATCAGCGATATGCTGTAATTCCTCCAGCACAAATTGAGGAATGACAATGACGCCTTCTAAAAAGCCCGTCTGACAAATATCTGCAATTCTCCCATCAATAATAACACTTGTATCCAAGATTTTCAGCCTTTTATCCTGTTCCTCCTGCTCCTCATCAGCACTTCCCTTTTTCTTCTGCATTCTTGCAGAAATGGAGAAAAGACTGATCAGTTCATCCTTTTTCTTAAATCCGACTTGGAAGCCCAGATAACCGAGAAAGAAAGCCAGAAAGACCGGAATGATGGTGCTGAATATACGGTACGGAATATTGTCCAGCGGAATCACGTTTACAATGAGATATGCGATGATAAGTCCAAAAACCAATCCGAGACTCCCGAATAACAGATCCGGCACCGGAGCTCTCAGCAAAGAATCTTCAATCCATTTTACCCAATTAATCACATATTCTGTCGTCCATATACTGATGAGAAAAAAGATAATAGCACCAATTGCAGCAGACGTATATGCGTTTGTTATTAAAGGTATGTCCTGTATATTTGACAGCACAAACAATTCAGGTATTAAAAAGATACCGACAACGCCGCCCACAATAATGAAGAACGCCTGAACTATTCGTTTTAACATACCTCCACCTCCTTTTAAGTAGCAATTTTTTCAGCAGACTGTCAGAGCCTACAAATTCAGAATAAACAAAAACTAACAATAATATACCCGGATTCCGACAGGTTTAAGCGATTCTTAAAGCTGTCTATCTATATAGTGTTTTTCCTGAAGGCGTTTTAAGCCTTTTTTGATTTTTTGGGCGCGTACTTCTCCGATACCTTCGACATCATCAAGCTCTTCAACAGTGGCTTCCGTTATGCTTGGCAAAAATCCGAACGCCTCAACCACATTTTCAACAATCGGCATCGGCAGACGCGGGATTTTGTTCAGCAGCCTGTATCCTCTCGGGAGCACATAATCATCAAGATTCGTAGAGGCCGGATATCCAAGCAGCTTAAACAGAATGGAATCATCAAGCAGATCATAGCTGGACATATCCTGAAGTTCTTTTAACAGCACGAACGGATCTTTGATTTTTTCTTTGACATAGTCTTTGATGAAAAGTGCCGCCTCTTCTTCCATGTCCGTAATCAGTTCAATCACCTGCAGACGGATTAAGTGGCCTTCCGTTCCGAGTTCTTTAATATACATATTGATTTCATTTTTTATTCGGAGCACCATTTCATACCGATGCATGACGGACAGCACGTCACTGAATGTCACAAGCTCCTCAAACTCTAATGCGTTTAAAGCCGTAATCGTTTTGTCTAAAATGGTTTTATACTTCTCAAGCGTTTGAATGGCCTGATTTGCCTTTGTTAAAATAAATCCTATGTCCTTTAGTGTGTACTTCATGCTGTCCTGATATAACGTAATGACATTTCTGCGCTCAGAAATGGCAATGACGAGACAGCCGGTCTGCTTCGCCACCCGTTCCGCCGTACGGTGCCTCATTCCCGTTTCTGAAGAAGAAATGGTCGCCTCCGGCATAAGCTGCGTATTCGCATAAAGAATTTTCTGGCCGGAATCACTTAAAATAATGGCACCGTCCATTTTGGCCAGCTCGTATAAGTGAGCGGGCGCAAATGATGTATTAATATGAAAACCGCCATCCACGACTTGCTTTACCTTATCATTGTATCCGACAACAATCAGGCCGCCTGTATTTGCCCGAAGTACATTCTCTATCCCGGCTCTGAGCGGGGTGCCCGGTGCAACGAACTGCAGAATTGCAGACAGGTCAAGCTCTTGTTTCGCCCCTTTTTTCTCTTTTTCCATCTATTATGATCCTCCTAATGAAGTACGAAGCGCTTCTGCAACATTTGCTACTCCGACAACCTCAATCCCTTTTGGTATTGTCCACCCATCTGCATTCGCCTCAGGTATGATCATGCGCTTGAAGCCGAGTTTCGCCGCTTCTTTTACGCGCTGTTCGATTCTTGACACCCTGCGGACTTCTCCTGTCAGACCCACTTCACCGATAAAGCAATCTGCGGGATTCGGCGGTGTATCTCTGAAGCTTGAGGCAATGCTGACGGCTACTGCCAAATCAATCGCCGGTTCATCCAGTTTGACCCCGCCGGCGACCTTTAAATACGCATCTTGATTTTGAAGCAAAAGACCCACCCGCTTCTCAAGCACAGCCATAATTAACGACACTCTGTTGTGGTCAATGCCTGTAGCCATGCGGCGCGGGTTTCCAAAACTGGTCGGTGATATGAGCGCCTGAATTTCAACCAGGATCGGTCTCGTTCCTTCCATTGACGCAACGATACTCGAACCCGATGCCCCGGCAGAACGCTCTTCCAAGAATATTTCAGAAGGGTTCAGCACCTCCGTAAGCCCCTCTTCCCGCATTTCAAAGATGCCCATTTCATTTGTGGAGCCGAAACGGTTTTTTACGGCCCGCAAAATACGGAATGTATGGTGCCGCTCTCCTTCAAAGTATAGAACGGTATCGACCATGTGCTCAAGCAATCTCGGCCCTGCGATCGATCCTTCTTTTGTGACGTGTCCGACGATAAAAATAGGTATGCCGTTTGTTTTCGCGATTTTCATCAATTCGGCCGTACACTCTCTTACTTGTGATACACTGCCGGGAGCTGAGGTGATATCACTTTGGTACACGGTCTGAATGGAGTCTACGACAACAAATGCGGGTTTCATCTCTTGTATAGCAGACGAAATATACTCCATATCGGTTTCAGATAAAACATGTAACATTTGGCTGTTGATTCCAAGTCTGTCGGCGCGCAGCTTCGTTTGCTTCACGGATTCTTCCCCTGAAATGTAAAGCACGCTGCCGGCCGTATCTGCTAATTGTGCGGATACTTGGAGAAGGAGCGTTGATTTTCCGATCCCGGGATCGCCGCCGATTAATACTAACGAGCCCTTCACAACGCCGCCGCCAAGCACTCTGTTGAATTCTTCGAGCTTTGTGTGAACGCGGGGTTCTTCCGATGTTTCAATTGATGTAATGGGTGATGGTTTCTGGACGGTTTGAACGGAGTGGGAGAAAGCCGCCCGCCGATTCGCCGGCGCTTTTTTTATGGTTTCTTCCACCATTGTATTCCAAGCCCCGCAGCCCGGGCACTTTCCCATCCATTTTGCGGATTCATAACCGCATGAGTGGCAGATGAATTTTGTTTTTGATTTAGCCATATATGTTGTAAGACCTCTTCCTTATCGAATATTTCTCTATATAACAAAGTGAGGCATACACTCGCTTACGTATGCCTCATGTTTGTCACTATATTAGTTCGTTTTAGCAGTTGTTTTTACGACAAATTCGCCGTCCTCAACATCAAGAACAATGTGCTGGCCTTTATCAATATTGCCTCTGAGGAGTTCTTCTGATAACCGGTCCTCCACATGCTTTTGAATCGCTCTTCTTAACGGACGTGCGCCGTATTCCAAATCGACGCCCTCTTCTGCTACTTTTGCTTTTGCAGCATCCGTCAGCTCGATAGAGAGATCTTGTTCTTTCAGACGTTTTGTTAACTGATCAGACATAAGCGACACGATGTCTGTAAGATGTTTTTTCTCAAGGGAGTGGAAGACGATAATTTCGTCAATCCGGTTGATAAACTCAGGCCTGAAGGCACGCTTCAGCTCTCCCATGACTTTGTCTTTCATGTCTTTATGGTTTTGTGATTCATCCTGCACATTGAATCCCACATATTTGTTGCGTTTCAGCTCGCTCGCTCCGACGTTTGACGTCATAATCAGGATCGTGTTGCGGAAATCCACAGTGCGTCCTTTTGAATCAGTCAAGCGTCCGTCTTCAAGCACTTGCAGGAGAATGTTAAACACATCAGGGTGCGCTTTTTCAATTTCATCAAGCAGTACGACAGAGTAAGGTTTTCTTCTCACTTTTTCTGTCAGCTGACCGCCTTCATCATAGCCGACATATCCCGGAGGAGAACCGACAAGACGTGAAGTCGAGTGTTTCTCCATGTATTCGGACATATCCACTCTGATCATCGCTTCCTCATCACCGAAAATGGATTCCGCCAGCGCTCTTGCCAGCTCTGTCTTCCCAACGCCTGTAGGGCCTAAGAAGATGAATGAACCAATCGGACGTTTCGGGTCCTTCAGTCCGGCTCTTGCACGTCTGACAGCCTTTGCAACGGCTACAACAGCTTCATCCTGGCCGATGACGCGGGAGTGCAGAATGCTTTCCATATTGAGAAGCTTATCTGTCTCCGTTTGGGCAATTTTAGATACAGGCACCCCGGTCCAGCTGGATACAACCATCGCGATATCCTCTACAGAAACTTCGGAGTTCTCCTGGCCTTGTTTTTCTTTCCACGTTTTTTTCGTGTCTTCCACCTGTTCTCTCAGACGCTGCTCCGTATCACGAAGGGAAGCCGCTTTTTCAAACTCCTGGCTCTGAACGGCAGCGTCTTTTTCCTTGCGAACTTCATCGAGTTTCTGCTCAAGCTCTTTTAAGTTCGGAGGCGTTGTGAAAGAACGGAGACGCACTTTTGAACCGGCTTCATCAATTAAATCGATCGCTTTATCCGGAAGGAAGCGGTCAGAAATATAACGGTCGGACAATTTTACCGCCGCTTCAATCGCTTCATCGGTAATGGATACGCGGTGATGCGCTTCATAGCGGTCACGGAGCCCCTTTAAAATTTGAATGCTTTCATCGGCTGACGGCTGATCCACCTGAATCGGCTGGAAACGGCGCTCCAGAGCCGCGTCTTTTTCGATATATTTACGGTATTCATCAAGCGTTGTCGCACCGATGCATTGAAGCTCTCCGCGGGCCAGTGAAGGTTTTAAGATATTCGATGCGTCAATCGCACCTTCTGCTCCCCCCGCTCCGATCAGTGTATGCAGTTCGTCAATGAATAAAATAATATTGCCGGCCTGACGTATTTCATCCATTACTTTTTTCAAGCGGTCTTCAAATTCTCCGCGGTATTTCGTACCGGCTACAACCGTACCCATGTCTAATGTCATTACACGTTTATCACGTAAAATTTCCGGCACTTCATTATTGATGATCTGCTGTGCGAGGCCTTCAGCAATCGCAGTTTTACCGACACCCGGTTCTCCGATAAGAACGGGATTATTTTTCGTTCTGCGGCTTAATACCTCAATAACACGCTGAATTTCTTTGCTTCGGCCGATAACCGGATCAAGACTGTCTTCCTTCGCAATCGCAGTTAAATCACGCGCCAGACTGTCCAGCGTCGGCGTGTTTGCATTGCTGTTCGTACCAGATGCAGAAGATCCCGTCTCATTGCTTCCCAGAAGCTGCAGCACCTGCTGTCTCGCCTTATTCAAGCTGACACCGAGATTATTCAGAACTCTCGCGGCCACGCCTTCTCCTTCACGAATCAGTCCGAGAAGTATGTGTTCTGTTCCCACATAAGAATGTCCTAGCTTTCTGGCTTCATCCATGCTGAGCTCAATGACTTTTTTTGCTCTTGGCGTATAATGAATCGTTTGAGACATTTCCTGTCCCCGTCCGATTAAGCTCTCCACTTCTTTCTGAATTTTATCCGAACCGAGTCCGAGTGCTTGGAGTGCTTTAGCCGCAATCCCTTCTCCTTCACGAACCAGACCTAATAAGATATGTTCAGTTCCAATATTGTTATGGCCTAAGCGCAGTGCTTCTTCCTGTGCCAGTGCCAATACCTTTTGAGCTCGCTCTGTAAACCTTCCAAACATCATATCGAATCATCCTCCTGTCTATTTGCACTCATTTCTAAATGCAGCCTTTCCCTGATAAGAGCCGCTCTTCTCGCGTCTCTTTCGTTCGGCCGTAATGCACCGCCCGAATATTGCTGGAGAAAACCCGGCTGTGTCAAAATCATCAGTTCATTAAGTATATTGCTTGATAGCCCTTTGATGATCCCCAGGTCTATCCCCAGCCGAACGTCAGAAAGGCATTTCGCCGTTTCCTTTGATTCAATCATACGGCAGTTGGATAAAACACCGTAAGATCTGAATACCCGGTCCTCCAATTCAATTTTCGAGGTTTGGTAAAGCGCTTCTCGGGCTGAACGTTCCTGCTCAATCAGCTGGGCAGCCACACTGTTTAAATCATCTACAATGTCCTGTTCTGATTTTCCGAGTGTGATTTGATTTGAAATTTGAAAGATATTTCCTAATGCTTCGCTGCCTTCACCGTAAATTCCTCTAACAACTAAGCCTAATTGGTTAATTGCCGGTATAATTCGATTCATTTGCCTAGTTAATACAAGGCCCGGCAAATGCATCATGACTGAAGCCCTTAGTCCCGTCCCTACATTTGTAGGACAGCTTGTTAAGTATCCTCTCTTCTCTCCAAAGGCGTAATCCACTTTCTCCTCAATCCAGTCATCAACCTGGTTTGCCGCTTTTATAGCGTTGAGAAGCTGGAAGCCGGGGAAGAGGCATTGAATTCTGATATGATCTTCTTCATTTAACATAATGCTGACTTCTTCATTTTCAGAAAGCAGACAGCCGCCAAAAGGAGATTCCGTTAAATTAGGACTGATCAGATGTTTCTCCATCAGCACCCGTTTTTCCAAAGGCTGAGCTTCACTCATTCTGATTAAATGAAATTGACCGATATCAGGCAGTTCTTTTCCTGAAAAATGATCTTCGAATTGCTGAATGATGGATGAGGCTTCTTCATTCGTATACCTGGCAGGAAACTTTATATTTTCAAAGTTTCGGGCCAACCGTATACGGCTGCTGAGTACAATGTCACTTTCAGGTCCCTTTTGCTTCATCCAATTGCTTAGTGCGTCCTGAATAAAATGCTTGAGCGACATTACCCTTGTTCCCCCTCACTGTCTTTACTTTTTAATTCCTGCTCTAACGATCGGATCTGATCCCTGACCTCCGCTGCCCTTTCAAACTCTTCGTGGTGTATTAAAGATTCAAGTTCTTTTTTTAACATTTCCATTTGCCGTCTTACATGCAGGTTTCCGCCTATTCGTTTTGGAATTTTCCCGGCATGCACCGTATTCCCACTGTGAACTTTTCGCAAGATCGGCGTAATTTGGCTGTAGAACGTATCGTAACATTCCGCACAGCCGAAACGCCCTGTTTTTCTCAGCTGCTGAAACGTCATACCGCATTTCTTACAAGCTGTCCCTTGCTCTGAATAGCCGAACATTTGAGAACCGGTGTTTTGAAATGAAGACTCCATATTCAGCAGCCCTGATAATAAATTATGAATCGAGAACCCTTGGTTTCCACTTATACTGTATGAATCGCTATTTTCTTTTGCACATTGTTCACAAATATGAACTTCTTGTTTTTCTCCATTAACAACTTTCGTAAAGTGAAAAGTGGCCGGTCTCTCATTGCATTCTTGACAAATCAATCTTTTCACCCGCTTACTTTAGTTTTAAAGATGTGAGCATTGCTTTCATCATTCTGGCTCTTAGTTCATCCCGTTCGGGCAAATCAATATATAGAACTGAACGATCCATTACACTCACCATCATTTTAGCTTCTCTTTCCGAAATAACTCCGTCCTCTAACAGTCTGAGAATAATGTCATCAGAGGCTGCCTGGGACAAGTGGGTATGAATCTGCGAAATAATATTATTGATGAGGACGACTTCGTTATTCATTTTAATTTTGATAATACGAATATAACCGCCGCCTCCCCGTTTACTTTCAACAATATATCCTCTTTCACTTGTAAATCTGGTGTTGATGACATAATTTATTTGGGAAGGAACACATTGAAATTTATCAGCGATTTCACTGCGTTTGATCTCTAAAATTTCTTTGCCATTTTGATCTAATACTTGTTTCAAGTACTGTTCAATGATGTCAGAAATATTATGTCCCACTCAACCCCCTCCTTTATTGACTTTGACTATATTTGACTTTAATCTTACTATAAGGTGTTTCTCAAAATTTTTCAACTGTATCGCTCTATCTCTATTATTTCCACTTTGCACAAGCATAAAACCTGCTTTTGCAAAAAGGCATATCGTTACGTTTCTCATATTATATAACGTATGCAAAAAAAC